>NZ_JBFRFF010000004.1:0-301162 GCF_052114685.1 Rhizobium sp. 2YAF20
AGTCGGCGTGGCCGGGGCAGTCGACGTGGGCGTAGTGGCGGGCCGGCGTCTCATATTCGACGTGGGCCGTCGAAATCGTGATGCCACGCGCCTTTTCTTCCGGGGCAGCGTCGATCTGGTCGTAACGCTTGTACTCGCCGAAATACTTGGTGATCGCTGCCGTCAGAGACGTCTTGCCGTGGTCAACGTGGCCAATCGTGCCGATGTTAACGTGCGGCTTGTTGCGCTCAAACTTACTCTTTGCCATTTGAATGCTTCCTGATGAACGTAGGATTGGTGACCCCGGCGAACCGGTTTAGTGCCGCCGTTTAAGACTTTCGTCGCCATAGCGCAAGACTTAATTGCAGGACGCCATTCGGGAGCAGCTTCCGATCGGTCTTGAGCTTTCGAACGTGGCGGTAGGCACTCGGCAAGCGCGTCGAATAGTGTCGCTTCGGACGCCCCGACCTCTATCTGACGATGGGCGGCACTCGATCGACAGGGCAGCCTCGAAGGCGGCGAAGGGATTAGTATTTCACATCGACATTTCCGTCGAAGCTAGCCGGACGACGTGACCTGCCAAGCTCAAAGGCCGCGGGTGACATTCCGATTTCCTAAGGAATTGGAAAACTGGAGCGGGTAGCGGGAATCGAACCCGCATATTCAGCTTGGAAGGCTGCTGCTCTACCACTGAGCTATACCCGCGGGTGCAAAAAGATCCTGTGATGGAATGGTGGAGGGAGTTGGATTTGAACCAACGTAGGCTGAGCCAACGGATTTACAGTCCGTCCCCTTTAACCACTCGGGCATCCCTCCAGATTCCATCCGGATCTTAGCGACCAAGTCTGTGAGACCGTGACGCTGCCGCCGCGATCTGCGCCGCGTATATGACCGCCTCACTTCTTCCTGTCAACATGATCTCACAGCAAAAATGACGAAATAATTTCAGTTCCCGTGGAAAGCCGCAGCGCAAAAGAAGGGCTATGCGCCTTCCGGTGCGGTCGGTATAAAGCGGCATGAGCAAAGACAAATCCCCAGGGCCTCCGGCCCCCGAAAACCCGATAGACGATCGCTCCGGCAAGGACACGCATTACGCGACGCTAAGGCGCGCCCACCGCGATGCCAAGCGCGAGCGCGGCGAGATTCCGACGCCCGCGCCGCAGAAGCGAAAACGGGGCGGCGACGATTGGAAGCCGCCGGCACTTGCCCCAGATCAGGTCCAGCTTTACGGGCTGCATACGGTCAGGGCCGCACTCGACAATCCCGAGCGGCAGATCATCAAGCTGTCGGTGACGCAGAATGCGCTCGTGCGGCTGGAGATCGGTCCTGTCGACCAGCTGCCCTACCCGCTCGACATCGTCTCGCCGCAGGATCTCGACAAGGTGCTCGGTCCGGATGCGATCCACCAGGGCGCGATGCTGGAGACACGACCACTGCCAGTGCGCCGATTAGCGGCGCTCACCGACAGTCCGCTGCTCCTCGTGCTCGATCAGGTCACCGACCCGCACAATGTCGGCGCCATCATGCGCTCGGCCGTCGCCTTCAATGCCGGTGCCGTCATCACCACCATGCGCCACAGCCCGACCGAATCGGGTGTGCTGGCAAAATCAGCCTCCGGCGCTCTCGAGCTCATACCTTATATACAGGTCACCAATCTGGCAGATGCTCTGGGTGAGCTCAACAAGCTAGGCTTCATGACGATAGGTCTTGATTCGGACGGCCCTGCCGCACTCGAAGGCAGCTTTTCCGGCGGCAAGATCGCGCTGGTCCTGGGGTCCGAGGGCAAGGGTTTGCGGCAGAAGACGCGCGAGACGGTCAATGCGCTTGCGCGCCTCGATATGCCCGGCGCAATCAAATCGCTGAACGTCTCGAATGCCGCCGCAATCGCCATGTACGCAGCGCGTTCATTCCTGAAGACTTGAGCGGCACAGGAAGCCCCGAGCCGCGACCAATTGGGAGAACCCGCCTTGATTCGCTTGTTCAGCCTCGTTGCGACTGCCATCACGATCACTCTTGCAAGCGCTACAACTTCGCCGGCTGCCGATGACGAGCAGGCCAAGGCGCTGGTAGGTTCATGGCTCGTTGCACCGGAGAACGGGGCGAAAGGTTGCCGCCTCAGTCTCGAGATGGCTGAAACGATCGGCGGCCGTGTCATTGCGGGCGCACAAGCCTGTGCTGCAGCCCTTCCCGTTCTTGCCGGCGCCACCGCCTGGAAACTCGGAAGCGACGACACGCTGAGGATCATCGATGTGAACCGCAAGGAGCTGCTTCGCTTCGGGCAGGAAGAAGGCTCCCCCTGGGAGACCGAGGAGGGCGATCCCATGTGGCTGCTGCCGGCGCTCGGCGATCTGGATCACGTTCCGTCGGTCGAGAGCCTGGTTGGCACATGGCAGCTTAAGAGCCAGAGCGGCGAAGCTCTGTGCCAGATCGATCTCACCGCCGATAAGGATGAGGACGGCACGACCAAGATGTCGCCGAAGACCGCTTGCCCCGCATCCATTTCCGATATGAAGCTCAGCCTCTGGGCAACGGAAGGCTTCGGACTGGTGCTGATGGGCAGCGAAGGCTCTGCACTGGCATTCGACATGAATGCATCTGGCAATTTCGAAAAATCCGCTGATGAAAGCGGGCCGCCGATGCTTCTCGTCCGACAATAGCGACGGTGGGCGGCTCAGGCCTTCTTGAGGAATTCGGTTCGCAGCACGAGCCCTTTGACCTTTTCGACGCGGCACTCGACCTCGTCGGGATTGTCGGTCAGGTGGATTCCCTTGACCAGCATGCCGCGCTTCAGGGTCGTCGACGTTCCCTTGACCTTCAAATCCTTGATCAGGGTGACATTGTCATTTTCCTGTAGAAGCGCACCGTTCGAATCTCTGACTTCCATGTCCCTGCCCTCATTCTGCCCGTTCTGCGGCCGGCATAAGCCATGGGTATAAAAAGCTCAACCCGCTGACGTGCAATTTGCCGGAGCCTTGCGGCCGACGGTCCACATCGCCTCGCAGCCCTTGCCACGGAGGCCGTAGAGACCGGTCGAATACCAGATGCCAGACCCGGCAACGCGCTGAGGCAGCTTAAGCTTCTTTCCGTCCGATAGCGTCACGACGGCCACCCCTCGGTGAAAACGGACGGAGAAGTGGCTGCCATCCTCGCAGCTGTAACCGGCCTTGGGATCGGCGCCGAAGGAAGGCTGCGTAAAAGAGCCCGCGGCGAACACGGTCGCGACGACAATTGTCTTCTGAAGCATAGGATCAATTTCATATAAAATATTCTACCTACGGCTGAGTCGTAGAGCCAAAATCGCCTGGATTGCACCGCCTTTACGGCGCTGAGATCCGGTCAATTGGCGCGAAGCAGCGGGCTTTTCAGCAGTTCGCGCCCGCGCGCGACAATCTCGTCCTTGGTCATGCCGTTGAGCGTCGTGTGGGCTGCCTTGATCGCTGGATTGATCAGCGACACCAAAGCCGCCCCTTCGGCATTGGCGGCCGGTGGGTAGTGGGCAAGCACGATATTCATCAGGCCGCGCTTGTAAGGCTCGCGCTCCTCCGGCGTCAGGCTTTTGGCGATGGCACTCATGCTTCTGGCGAAACTCGCCTCCGAACTGCCATCAATCCGCAATTCCTCGGCAGATGCCGTCATAGCATTGAAAACAAATAGGAAAGAAAACGCCAGTTGCACCAGCTTCATCGCATGTTCCTTCTGCCGCAAGAGCTTGCGTTTCAACAAAGAGACGTGATGCCACCCTGTTTCCCTCCGCTTTTGCAGGGCTTCGGAGACCAAGGATGCTTCAATCAATCGAAATATTACTCAACAATGTCAGTTTGAACATAGGGCTGGCGGTTGTTTCATTGCCTAACGTTACGTCAGTTCTGCAGATATTCTCGCAGTTCGACGGGATTTCCCATTGCCGGAGCAGACCCAGCCCCGGCTGGCCTGCACAAATCACACCGATCTCGGCGCCCAAATGGCGAATTTTGGCTTTACAGCCGCGCAGAATCTGGTACTTGGCTGCCAACATGCCCTTGTAGCTCAGTTGGTAGAGCACCTGATTTGTAATCAGGGGGTCCCGGGTTCGAACCCTGGCGGGGGCACCATTTTTCCTTTTATAGATCAGGCGAACGGTACGGTGGCTCGGCGGACTTCGATGGCTGTTCGCCCTTGATTGCCGGGCGCCCTATTCCACATAGTCGCCAAGAGCTTCTCCACGTCAGCACAGCGAGGATAGAATGACTGACGAACTCGATCAGGCGATGACAGAATTTGTACAGGCGGCGGCCATGCATGTGCTGGAATTTGACGCTGGGGCCCGCCAAGAGTGCCTGATCGGCCTGCATGAGAGCTGGGTCGATATCGGTAAGCAAGCCGGCATGGACGACACGGCTGCGCGCATTCATGCCGATATGCTCGTCGACTTCACCCGCGATATGGTCTCCGCGATCGAACTGAGTGGCGGTGCGCTCGGTGGGACTGCCTAGGCTCCGGCTTGAAGGAAGCCGCCTTGAACCATCGCAAATGCGGATTGTCGGCGATCTCGCCGCTTAGGCCCAATGTTGAACCCTAGGACATTCTTGCCACCGGCCGATCAACGTCCATACTGCCCGGGCAAAGCGAAAGCGGCCAAGATGAGCACGGACTGGGCAGACATCGAGCGCATGGGCGCAAAGGCTAGGGCCAGCGGCTTTCAGCTGGCCGACAACCCGTTTCTCAGCGATGCCGGAGACACGGAAGACACACGCGAAGACTGGGAGACCAAACGCGACACATGGATTCTCGGCTGGACCCTTGAAGACGCATTCCGGCGCCAGGGCCCATAGCGAACCCACATCGGGGTCGCGTAAACCATATTAGTACTATCTGTTTGAGTAATCTTTAACTTTTCGGTAACCATCAAGCTGCGTTGTCCCCGTAGCTCAATGGTAGAGCACCTGAGTTGTAATCAGGAAGACCTGGGTTCGAATCCCGTGCGGGGGCTCCGCGCACTTTCTTTTTCGGCTTGTCGCACAAGGCAATTATCCTTTACCTAGAACAGCGTTCAAAAGGACATTGCATGCCGCAATCTTTTCAATCTCTTTGCTTCATCGCTTCCTCATCTCCTGAAGCATGCGCCGCCCGCGAGGAGTTGATCGCGCTTTATGGCCAGGCACCGCCGGAGAAGGCAGATGTCGTGGTAGCTCTCGGCGGCGATGGTTTCATGCTGCAGACGCTTCACAACACAATGAATTCCGGCAAGCGGGTCTACGGCATGAACCGGGGATCGATCGGCTTTCTGATGAACGACTACCGGATTGAGAACCTACCCGACCGGATTGATGCGGCGGTGGAGAACGCATTCCATCCTTTGCAGATGAAAACGACGAACGCCGACGGGTCGACATCGGTCGCGCTTGCGATTAACGAAGTCTCCGTCTTTCGCCAGTCCTATCAGGCTGCGAAACTCCGCGTTGAAGTCGATGGCTATGTCAGGCTCGAGGAATTGATCTGCGACGGACTGATGGTGACGACGCCGGCCGGCTCGACGGCCTACAATCTTTCTGCCCATGGACCGATCCTGCCGCTTGACGCGCCGCTGTTGGCCATCACTCCGGTCAGTGCCTTTCGGCCGCGCCGGTGGCGCGGAGCTTTGCTGCCGAACAAGGTCACGGTCGATCTCATCGTGCTCGAACCGGAAAAACGGCCCGTCAATGCCGTTGCCGACAATGCCGAGGTGAAATCCGTCCTGAGCGTTCGCATTGCCCAGACGGAGGATACGACGGCGCGGATCCTGTCCGATCCCGATCGCTCCTGGTCGGACCGAATTCTTGCCGAGCAGTTTTCCGATTGAGCGCGTCGGGGCGGATATCGCACCGAGCCGCGGTAAGATCACCTGCCATGGCAGCCTTCATTGCGGCATCGCTGCTCGGTGTTTTTCTTGCGGCGACGGATGTGTCGGCCGACGAAACGACGATCCTGCCGGCGACTATCCAGTTTTCGACCAGCACAGGTTACTGGGAAGACGATGGTGCCGTGGCCACGCCTGCAACTCCGCCTGCAGCCAAGGACACCCCTGCCCCTCAGCAGACAGCGGAGCCTGCACAAAAGCCGCAGCAGCGCCACGGCTACTACAAGCTTTTTTCGGTTCGCCAGGCCGATAGGACATCTAAGGTCTATCTCCAGCAGATCGTTGCAGGTGATGCGGCCCCTGAGATCCTTTCGACCACCGAGCTGCCCGAGATCACTGCGATGAAGGCCTATGTCACAGACATCCGCCCGGAAAATTCCAGCGGCCTCATCCGCGAGCCCGGTCTCTTCGCCATGGTCTTCATCAAGGTCGATCCCGATGCCGATGCAGAGGTCTGGAACGTGATGCTCGACGAGATAGGCGAAGTCAGCGTCGAGAAGGCGTCGAATTGAACCCAACTGCAGATGTGCCGCGAACGAAAAAAGCCCCGTTTCCGGGGCCTTTTCAATGTGGGCTGTTGCCCTTTAGTCAATGTCATCCACAGCGGCATCTGCGGCGCCGCTGATGCGGTGGGCAAGTGCTGCTTCCATGAACTGGCTGATATCGCCGTCGAGCACATCGCCGGGCGCTGTGCTGGCGACGCCTGTGCGCAGGTCTTTCACCAGCTGATACGGCTGCAGGACGTAGGAGCGGATCTGGTGGCCCCAGCCGATGTCGGACTTTGAAGCCGCTTCGGCGTTGGCCGCGTCTTCGCGCTTCTTCAGTTCGGCTTCGTACAATCGGGCGCGCAGCATGTCCCAGGCCTTGGCCTTGTTCTTGTGTTGCGAACGTTCCTGCTGGCATTGGACGACAATGCCGGAGGGCATATGCGTGATGCGCACGGCCGAATCGGTCGTGTTAACGTGCTGGCCGCCGGCGCCGGACGAGCGATAGGTGTCGATGCGGCAATCACCTTCGTTGATGTCGATCTGGATCGAATCGTCGATGACGGGATAGACCCAGATGCTCGAAAACGAGGTGTGACGACGGGCGTTGCTGTCATAGGGCGAAATGCGCACCAGACGATGGACGCCCGATTCGGTCTTCAGCCAGCCATAGGCATTGTGGCCCTTGATCAGGAGGGTCGCAGACTTGATGCCGGCTTCTTCGCCGTCATGAACTTCGAGAAGCTCGACCTTGAAGCGCTGGCGTTCGGCCCAGCGGGTGTACATGCGCAGAAGCATGTTCGCCCAGTCCTGGCTCTCCGTACCGCCAGCGCCGGAATGAACTTCAAGATAGGTGTCGTTGCCATCGGCTTCACCGGAAAGCATCGCCTCGACCTGCAGGTGGCCGGCCTCGGTCTTCAATGCCTTCAGGGCATCTTCGGCTTCCTTGACGACATTGGCGTCGCCTTCCTCTTCACCGAGTTCGATAAGCTCGATGTTGTCGCTGAGCTGGCGCTCCAGAGTGCGCACGCCGTTGATGCCGTCTTCGAGCCCCTGGCGCTCGCGCATCAGCTTCTGCGCTTCTGCGGCGTCGTTCCAGAGGTTCGGATCTTCCGATTTGTTGTTCAGCCAGTCGAGGCGTCTTACCGCTTGATCCCAGTCAAAGATGCCTCCTCAGCAGGCTTATGGCCTGCTTGGTCTCGTCGACAACGTTCTCGATTTCCGCTCGCATCTCTGTGCTTCTATGCCTCGATTTAAATGTTGCCCGTCAATAGATAGGCGTGCCGCCGATGTAAAGCCCCGGCAGGACGACTTCAATGAAACTCAAAAGATCAGTAGAGACCGCCGGCGCCCGAGGTCACCGCTTGGTTGGCCTGCGGCGAGGTCTTGAGGATTTCCTCCGGTGCCAGCTGGGCTTCGCCACCGCCGATGACCGAGTAGCTCGTTGCCGGTCCGGTGCCGGGCTTGAACACCTCGACGATCGAATTCGGATCGCCGGGCTGGGCGGCCATGCCGGTCTTGCGATCGACGGCAGCCATGGTCATCCCGGTAGGAACAACGAATTTCTCCGGCGCCTCGTCCTTGGTGGCTGCCTGCATGAACTCGTTGAAAATCGGGGCGGCGATCGACCCGCCTGTTGCGCCGCGACCAAGCGTTGCCGGTGAGTCGAAACCGACATACATGCCGGCAACCAGGCTCGGGGTGTAGCCGACGAACCAGGCATCCTTTTCATCGTTGGTCGTGCCGGTCTTGCCCGCGACTTCGGTGTTCAGCTTGATCTTGCCGGCGGCCGTGCCGCGGATGATCACGCCCTGCATCATCGAGGTCACCTGGTAGGCGGTCATCGGATCGAGAACCTGTTCGCGATTGTCGACGATGTTCGGCTCTTCCTGATTTTGCCAATCCTGGACATTGCAATTGTCGCAGACGCGCTCTTCATGCCTGAAGATCGTCTTGCCGTAGCGGTCCTGGATGCGGTCGATCAGCGTCGGCTTGATCTGCTTGCCGCCGTTGGCCAGAACCGAATAGGCAGACACCATGCGCAGGACAGTCGTTTCGCCGGCCCCGATGGACATGGCAAGAACCGGCAGCATGTGGTCGTAAATGCCAAAGCGGTCGGCATATTCGGCAACCAAGTTCATGCCCATGTCGTTGGCGAGCCGAACCGTCATCAGGTTGCGCGAATGCTCGATGGCAAAGCGCAGCGTATTGGCGCCGCCGCCCTCGCCTTCATAGTTTTGCGGCTTCCAGACCTGGCCGTTGCTCATCTGGATTTCGATCGGATCGTCGAGAATGACCGAGGCAGGCGTATAGCCGTTGTCCATCGCCGCGGCGTAGACGAAGGGCTTGAAGGACGAGCCGGGCTGGCGCATCGCCTGGGTTGCGCGGTTGAACTCGGACTGGCCGTAGGCGAAACCACCGACCATGGCGAGTACGCGGCCGGTATGGGGATCCATCGCCACCAGGCCACCCTGGACCTTCGGCGGTTGGCGCAGACGGTAATTGCCGGAGGCCTCATCACCGATCGGCTCCACGTACACGACATCGCCGGCCGAAAGCACGCCGGTCGGGGACTTGGCGGTCTTGTGATCGCCTTCCGACGAGCGAAAGGCCCAGCGCATGTCAGCGGCAGCGATCGTTCCACGCTTGCGGTCGGTCGACACCTTGCCGCCACCGTCGACGTCGGGCTGGAGGCCGATATCGACACCCTGGTCGGAAGCGGCAAGCACAACCGCGATATGCCATTCCGGAACGTCGGCGAGCGAGGCAACCTTGGCAAGCTCCTGTCCCCAGTCCTGCGCCGTCGAAATCTGCTTGATCGGACCGTGGAAGCCACGGCGCTCGTCATAGCTGACCAGACCGTCCTGCAGCGCCTTGCGCGCTTCGATCTGAAGCTGCGGGTCGAGCGACGTGCGAACGGAAAGACCACCCTCGTAGAGGGCCTTGTCGCCATATTTGTCGATGATCTGGCGGCGGACTTCCTCGGAGAAGAATTCCGAGGCGAAGACCGAACCGCCGCTGCGCTTTCCAGTCACGCCGAGCGGCTGTTTCTTGGCGTCCTCGCCGTCTGCCTGGCTGACATAGCCGTTCTCGACCATGCGGTCGATCACCCAGTTGCGTCGGGCAATGGCGGCATCGGCATGGCGGAAAGGATTGTAGTTCGACGGTCCCTTGGGCAAGGAAGCCAGATAGGCGGTCTCGGCAATGGTGAGGTCGGTGACCGGCTTGTCGAAATAAGTGAGTGCCGCACCGGCGATGCCGTAGGCGTTCAGGCCGAAATATATTTCGTTGAGGTACAGCTCGAGGATCTTGTCCTTGCTATAGGCCTGCTCGATGCGGAACGACAGGATCGCTTCCTTGACCTTGCGGTCGAACGTCTGGTCGGCGGACAACAGGAAATTCTTGGCAACCTGCTGCGTGATCGTCGAGGCGCCGACGGGGCGGCGGCCCGAGCCGATATTCTGGGCGTTGACGATCACGGCGCGCGCAAGGCCTGACAAATCGACACCCGGATGGTTGTAGAAGTTCTTGTCTTCCGCGGAGAGAAAGGCTGCCTTTACTCGATCCGGAATTGCCTGAATTGGAATGAACAGGCGCCGCTCGTGGGCATATTCGGCCATCAACGCACCGTTGCCGGCATGAACGCGGGTGGTGACCGGCGGCGCGTAATGGGCAAGTACTTCGTAGTCCGGAAGCTCCTTGGAAACGATGCTCAGATAGATGGCGCCGGCAGCCGCAACTCCCAGAAACAGGATGCAGCCCAGCCCAAAGAAATATCCAATCAGTTTGACCATATTTAAGCTACCGGTGTTTCTTCACTATTCAGCGCGTACGCGATACGTCACATACCGGCCGTTTTGCACGCTCGGAACCTTATTGCAAGACAGGAACGACGACAAAGCCGCCCTTGCGCTCCCACCCGACGATACTTCGCTGTAGCGGCGGGAATGTGAGCAAAATAGGGCTCGTCAGTCGCATTCTCCACTTGCTCGCCAGCCTTATAGTCAGGCTGTTACAGGAATGACACGAAGGCTGGCCTGCAACGTAAGGTCAGCCGCCGTTCGCAACCGTCGTCGCACGATATTGCCGGACCGCATCAGCGAGGCGGTCGATGACCTTCTCTCTCCAAGTATCGTCTAAAAGAAGCTTCTCGTCATCCTTGTTCGACAGAAAACCCAGTTCCAGCAGGATCGACGGTACATCCGGCGCCTGAAGCACGCGAAAGCCTGCATACCGATGCGGATTGTTGATCATCGAAATCTGGCCGTCGAACGAATTGAGCACGTCCTGCGCCAGCGAAATGGAAAAGGCCTGCGTCTCCCGGCGCGTCAGGTCCATCAGTATATCTGCGACGGCGGGCGGCTGGGTCGGCGCCTCGGTGCCGGCGATCTTGTCGGAATTGTTTTCGCGCTCGGCAACCTCGTTTGCAAGTTTGTCCGAGGACTTGTCGGAGATCGTATAGACCGTCGCGCCCCGGATATCCTTCTGCTTCAGCGTGTCGGCGTGCAGGGAAATAAAGAGTGCCGCGTGGTTCTGGCGCGCGATCGTCACTCGCTCGGACAGCGACAGATACTGGTCGCTGTCTCGCGTAAGGAATGCCTTCACGCCGGGCTGCTTATTGAGTTCGTCAGTAAGGCGCTTGGCGAAGGCGAGCGTGATGTCCTTTTCTGGCGTCGTACCGTCGCTGGCCACCGCCCCGGTATCAATGCCGCCATGACCAGCGTCGACTGCGACCAGAAAGTCGCCTGGACCGGCGTTTTCGACAGGTGCGACCGGACCGACGTCCTTGGTATCGTCCTCCCCCGTCCAGCTTTCTTTGCTGACGAGGTCCGCGAATTGATCGGCGGGCATCATTTCGGCATCGAGCACCAGCCTGTGGCCCTTGCCACCTTCGTCGGCCTGCACCTTGGCTGACACCATCTTCACCGGTTTGACCGCGGTCAGGACGATCCGCGCGCTATCTGCATCCATCGTGCCATAGCGTATATCCTTGAAGAGGCCGCGCGGCGCCAGATCTCTTGCCGGAAAACCGAAGGCGGTGGCCGGAAGATCGATGACCACGCGCGTCGGATTGGCGAGGTAGTGGACCGAAAATTTGGGTTCGCGATCGAGATCGATTACGATTCGGGTGCGCGCATCATCACCCGCAATGCGTGCGCCATAGGCAAGAATCGGATCGGTCGCCGGTGCCGCGGCAAGTGACGCGGACATGGTTGCGACAGCCAACAGGATGGTCGCGACCGTGAGCCCAAACCGCCGTCCTATCACAAAGTCCATCCCTGCATGTCGCTTTCCCTTCAACGCTGGCCCGCGGCACCCCATATGCGTTTCGAGGATGTTTGCGAAGCCTAAAATGAAAATAAAGCCGCTGAAAATCCTGAGATGAGCCCGTTGCCGGGCGCTATGGGAACGCCCGAATCGCAGGTGCCGAAGCTGCCTTTTGCTTCATCCGAGAAATCCATCAATATTATGGCGCAACTGGCTTTGCCCTTGCTATTGTGACAGATAAAACATACAAGGCACTTTAGAGTAGAAGTGTTGACGGGACAGAGTCGCCGCAAAGGCAGCCACCACGATTTGGCGCCATAACCGGCAGTCGTCCGCCGTCTTACGAACTTTTACTCCACATACTGGATCCTGAATTTCTGGCACTATGCTGGAATTTCATCGGTGGAAAGCCACCAAACGCTCTTTAGGAGCACATTCATCGGACCCGAAATGGGGTCTAAGGCATTGTCGATCTCGCTTGGTTACGGATGTTGTCGCAGCAGCTTTTATCTGGAATGAACAGGCCCCGGGATATTCGCCCGGCTGTTGTCTGGCTGCTGACCGCTCAAGAAGACCAAGTGCGACTTTCATTATCCGGTACAGCAGTTGCGGGTTGCATCCGGTCTGTCTCTAGGGCAGTCCGGGCCGACCTGCTGTGGCTGTACCGAGGAGCACAGCTTTCATGGCAGACAAAATGCTTATCGATGCGTCTCACGAGGAAGAGACGCGCGTTGTCGTTGTACGCGGGAACCGCATAGAAGAATTTGACTTCGAGTCCGAGCACAAGAAGCAAATACGCGGCAACATCTACCTCGCAAAGGTCACCCGGGTAGAGCCCTCGCTGCAGGCGGCCTTCGTCGACTACGGCGGCAACCGGCACGGCTTTCTCGCCTTCGCCGAAATCCATCCCGACTACTACCAGATCCCGCTTGCGGATCGCCAGGCGCTGCTTCGAGCGGAAGCCGAGGATCGCCGGGATGACGATGTCGAACACGTCGAAACCGCATTCGATCTTTCCAAGCAGGAACAGCCCGACGTCGGCATCGTCCCGAAGGACGAGCCTGTAGCGGCGCCAGCCGAAGCAGATCCGGTTTCAGCAGAGCCCGTTGCGGTAGAAGCCGAGGCGCCGGCCAAGAAGGCGGCCAAGCCACGCCGCAGCCGCAAGAAGGTGGTCGAGGCGGCCCCCGAAGAGGCCGCTTCCGCCGACAATGACGACGAAGGCCCGGCTGGCGAAATGGCCGCCATGGTGGAGACCGATTCGATTTCGGAAGATATCGATCTGATCAAGCGTCGCGGCGACGACGACGATGACGATGACAACGGCGAAGAAGAAGTGATCGAATCCGTCGGCGCCGAAGACGCCATGGAAGAGGTTCCGGATCGCGTCGCCCGTCGTCCGCGCAAGCAGTATCGCATCCAGGAAGTCATCAAGCGCCGGCAGATTCTGCTCGTTCAGGTGGCCAAGGAAGAACGTGGCAACAAGGGCGCGGCGCTCACAACCTATCTGTCGCTGGCCGGCCGCTATTCGGTGCTGATGCCGAACACTGCGCGCGGCGGCGGCATCTCCCGCAAGATCACCAATCCGCAGGATCGCAAGCGCCTGAAGGAAATCGCCCGGCTGCTCGAGGTGCCTTTGGGCATGGGGGTCATCCTGCGCACCGCCGGCGCCAACCGCACCAAGGTCGAAGTCAAGCGCGACTTCGAATACCTGATGCGTCTTTGGGAAAACGTGCGGACGCTGACGCTGAACTCGACGGCCCCCTGCCTCGTCTATGAGGAAGGCAGCCTGATCAAGCGCTCGATCCGCGATCTCTACAACAAGGACATTTCGGAAGTCATCGTCGCAGGCGAGGAAGGCTATCGTGAAGCGAAAGACTTCATGAAAATGCTGATGCCGAGCCACGCAAAGGTGGTTCAACCCTATCGCGACATCCATCCGATCTTCTCGCGCTCCGGCATCGAGGCGCAGCTCGACCGCATGCTGCAGCCGCAGGTGACGCTGAAGTCGGGCGGCTACCTGATCATGAACCAGACGGAAGCGCTGGTTTCGATCGATGTCAACTCCGGCCGTTCGACCCGCGAGCACTCGATCGAGGATACCGCTCTCCAGACGAACCTCGAGGCCGCGGAAGAAATCGCCCGCCAGCTTCGCCTTCGCGACCTTGCCGGCCTTGTCGTCATCGACTTCATCGACATGGAGGAAAAGCGCAACAATCGCGCCGTCGAGAAGAAACTGAAGGAATGCCTGAAAAACGATCGCGCCCGCATTCAGGTCGGTCGCATCTCGCATTTCGGCCTTCTGGAAATGTCACGCCAGCGCATCCGCGCTTCGGTGCTCGAAAGCACGACCCAGGTCTGCTCGCATTGTGGAGGCACCGGTCTGGTGCGTTCGCAGTCGTCGGTCGCCCTGCATGTCCTGCGCGGCATCGAGGAGTACCTCCTCAAGAACACGACGCACGATATCACCGTGCGCTGCACGCCCGAGACGGCGCTCTATCTGCTCAATCACAAACGCAATACGGTCGTCGACTACGAGAGCCGCTTCGGCGTCTCGATCGTGATCGGTGCCGACAACACTGTCGGAGCACAGCACTTCGCGATCGATCGCGGCGAGCCTGTTGAAAACCCCGTCAAGATCGAGACCCTGTTCAACTTCGCCGCTGTTCCGGAAGATGACGACGACGATGTCATCATCGAGATGGATGAAGACGAAGACGAAGAAATCGAGGAAAAGGCAGCCCCGGTCGAGCAGGTTGTCGTTCGCTCTGAAGGTGATGGCAACCGCAAGCGCAAGCGCCGGCGCCGTCGGCGCGGCAAGAGCGGCTCGGGCGATGGCCAGAACGCCCAGGATGCCGCAGGTTCCTCCACTGAGGATGGCGATGACGACGCTGAAGGCGACGAGGACGAAGGCGACGATAGCGCAGCAAGCACTACACCAGCCGTTGCCGGCGACGACGAGCCTCAGAAGCGCAAGCGCCGCCGTCGCGGCAAGCGTGGCGGCCGTCGCAACCGCGATGAAAATGGCGAACTGATCGCCGATGGTGAGAATGCGAGCGGCGACGCCTCTGATGAGGGGGATGTCGATGAAATCGACACCCCGCCTGCCCCAGAGCCGAAGAGGACTGAAGCGGTCACCGAAGTCGAGAACGAAGCAGCCGTTGTAGCAGTCGAAAGCGCATCCGGCGCCGTGGAAGATGTGAAGCCGGTCAAGGCGCGACGCAGCCGCAAGCCAAAGGCTGACGCATCTGCTGCGGAAGCGGCTGTCGCAGAGGTGGCCGCGGTTGAAGCGGCTCCTGTCGAAATGGCTCCGGCGGCCGAACCGGAAGCCATCGCCGAGGTGGCGAGCGTCGCGGTTTCAACCGAAGTGGAAGCAGAAAAGCCTGCCCGCGCCAACCGCCAGTCGAACGTCTCGTCTTCGGAGCCGGTGGTGAAATCCACCCGCACAGCCGAGCAGACCGATAGCGACGGTAAGCCTAAGAAGGCCGGCTGGTGGCAGCGCCGTGGCTTCTTCTGAAAGATAGTGTTCGGTAAAGACTGATCATAGCCGGCCGCAGCGATGCGGCCGGTTTTTTATGCCATAACGCAATGGATACCGAGCAAGCGCTCTCGACCTTTGAGGCAATTCTTCGAATTGCACCTCAAGGTGAGGGCTCCAAAGGGCGCCGCCGCGCAATGGCTGACAGCATTCACTGCTTCCGATGAATGTTTGCGAACCGGCTCTTGATGGAGCTCTACAGATCCCTCCCCGATCCCCATATTGAGCTGAACAGATGCCGCCCCAGCCCTCATGTAAGGTGCCGCGCCGCCGGAGCGGAGGTGGAGGCGGCGGGCCTCGAACCACGAGGGATGGCCGCGTGGCTGGCGGCTTTCGATGGCGGGAGCCGCAACGGAGCAAGCGCCCTCGCCCTTCGAGGCTCCGGCCTATGGCCTGTGCACGTTGGGGTGAGGGCTCGGCAGACCGCGAGCCAGCCTTCATGTCTTGAATCAACGCGCTCGGAATCCGATTCCGCCGATCACCGCAACACTCTGAAATCAGACTCTATTTCAGCCAGGCTGCGATGCGGTCTACCGCCTCTTCGATCTCGGCATTCGAGCCGGCGTAGGAGAAGCGCATGGCGCGGTGGCCCTCGAGCGGATCGAAATCGAGCCCCGGCGTGGCGGCGACATTGATCTCGGCCAGCATCTTGCGGGCAAACAGCATGCTGTCGTTCGTGAACCGGCTGACATCGACATAGGCGTAGAACGCGCCGTCCATCGGAGAGGCGATCGAAAAGCCGATCTCCGGCAGCCGTCGCGCCAAAAGGTCACGGTTACGGCGGTAGCTTTCCTTGTAGACGTCGAGCTCCGCGGCCGCTGTCAGCGCCGCCTTCGCAGCGATCTGCGAAAGCTCGGGCGGGGAGATATAAAGGCTCTGCGCGACGCGCTCGACGGGGCGCACGAGGCGCTCGGGCAGGACCATCCAACCGATCCGCCACCCAGTCATGCAATAATATTTCGAAAAGGAATTTATAACGATCGCCTCGTCGGTGATTTCAAGGGCGCTCGCCTCTTCGCCTACGAAGGTAAGGCCATGATAGATCTCGTCGGAGATGAAGGCGATGGACCGCTCAGTGCAGTAGTCGGCCAAGGCCTTCAGCCCCTCCCTGCCCGTCACCGTTCCTGTCGGGTTGGCGGGGCTTGCCAGCAGCACGCCCTTGAGAGGCTTGCCGCTTGTCGCTTGGGCCGCCTCCAGGCTCTCTGGCGTCAAGGTGAAATGCGTTTCCGCAGTCACCGGCACTTCGACGACCCTTAGACCCAAGGCGGCAAGGATGTTGCGATAGGCGGGATAACCCGGTCTCGCGATTGCGACACAGTCGCCCGGATCAAACAATGTCAGGAAGGCCAGATTGAAGCCTGCCGACGAACCAGTGGTTATCGCAATGCGCGCCGGATCGATCGTCAATCCGTGATGGCCAAGATATTGATCGGCGATCGCCTGCTTCAGGCTCTGGGTTCCCAGCGCGTCGGTATAGCCGATGCGCCCATGATCAAGTGCCGCACGCGCGGCCTCAAGCGCCACCTTCGGGGTCGGATGCGAAGGCTGGCCGACCGCCATCGAGATGACGGCATGGCCCGCCTGGCGCCTCTTCGTTGCCTCGGCGAGAACATCCATGGCATGAAACGGCTCGACTGCGCTGCGCTTTGATAGGGAAAACAAGATCAATATGTCCTTGAATGGAGTTGCGGTCAGACAATTGCCGCAATAATCCGTTGTTCACAATCCCGCGATTGATGCCTTGTCACGATATTTCCTGTTTCAGGATTGCCGGGCACACCTTAACCTGCCGCTTTGTGTCGATGGATTTTAACCATGCGGTGGTATCCGGAAACATGATTGCACTAAATGAACGGTTCACGAGGATTTCCATGGCCCTTTTCCCAAAGCCCCTACTTGCTGTCTCAACCGCAGCGATCCTCGCCTCACTGGCGTTCTTCCAGCCCGCCGCCGCCTTTGACGACAACCAGAAGAAGGAACTCGGCGACTTCATCAAACAATATCTGATGGAGCACCCTGAGGTTCTGCTGGATGCGCAGGCAGCGCTCGACAAGAAGCAGGAAGAAGCCAAGCTCGTTCAGGCCAACAAGGCCGTTGCCGACAACAAGCAGACCATCTTCAATGCCAACTATGACGTCACGGTCGGCAACCCGAAGGGTGATGTCACCGTCGTCGAATTCTTCGACTATAATTGTGGCTATTGCCGGCATGCGCTAAGCGACATGGACGCGTTGCTGGAGAAGGACAAGAATATCCGTTTCGTGCTCAAGGAATTCCCGATCCTCGGACCGGATTCGGTGGCCGCATCCAAGATTTCCGATGCTTTCCGCAAGCTTGCCCCAGAGAAATACGCAGAGTTCCATCATAAGCTGCTTGGCAGCGATGGACGCGCCTCCGAGGACAGCGCCATCGAAGTGGCCACGGCCCTCGGCGTCAAGGAGGATGCACTCCGCGCGGAAATGACCAAGAGCCCTAACAGCGGGTCGGTCAAGGAGACCTACCAGCTCGCGACCGATCTCGGCCTTACCGGCACGCCCTCCTACATTATCGGCAACGAGGCGATCTCCGGCGCGGTCGGCGTCGACGTCATCACGGAGAAAGTGAACAACGTACGCGCGTGCGGGAAGACAACCTGCTAAACCTCCGCTCGTTAAATTGCCGGAATGAGAGCGTTCTAACACTGTGGACAAGCGTGACCTATGACCTAAGGGCTTTCCTCCAAGTCCTTGGGAGTCTATAGGTTGCGCTCTACTTTGACGGAACCTTAGATGACGCCAACGATTTTCGTCCTGAACGGACCCAACCTGAACGCGCTGGGAAAGCGCGAGCCGGGCATCTATGGCGGCACGACGCTAGCGGATATCGAGGCGGAATGCCGGTCGGTGGGCCAAACGCTGGGCTTTGCCATAGATTTCAGGCAGAGCAATCACGAAGGCGTTCTCGTCGACTGGCTGCATGAGGCGGGCGAAAGCGCCGTCGGCGTGGCAATCAATCCCGGAGCCTATGGACACACCTCCATCGCCATGCACGACGCGATCCGGGCGATTTCCATCCCGGTGGTTGAGGTTCATATCTCCAATATCCACGCGCGTGAGGAATTCCGCCATACTTCGATGATCACTGCCGCTGCCAAGGGGATGATCTCAGGCTTCGGGCCTCACAGCTACATCCTGGCGCTGCACGCGCTGAAGAACATCATGCAATGACAAGAATTACAGGGCAAAACTCTATGGCTGATAAGAAATCGGGTATCGACCAGACACTGATCCGCGATCTGGCGAACATTCTCAATGAGACCGATCTGACCGAGATCGAAGTCGAACAGGACGATCTGCGCATCCGCGTCTCGCGTGCCGGCACGCCGCAATACGTCCAGGCGCCGATGATGGCTTCCGCTCCGGCTGCCGCTGCCCCGTCCGTCGCCGCCGCGCCAGCAGTTGCGGTCCGCAATCCCGACAATGTCGTCAGCGCTCCGATGGTCGGCACGGTCTATATGGCATCGGCTCCCGGTGCGCCGGCCTTCATCGAGGTTGGCAAGACGGTCAAGGAAGGCCAGACGCTGCTGATCATCGAAGCCATGAAGACGATGAACCAGATCCCCGCTCCGCGCTCCGGCATCGTCGTCGAAATTCTCATCGAGGATGGCCGACCAGTTGAATACGGCGAAGCCCTCGTCGTCATCGAGTAGGCCATGCCAATGATTTCCAAGATTCTCATAGCCAATCGCGGCGAGATCGCCCTTCGCGTGCTGCGCGCCTGCAAGGAGCTTGGCATCGCTTGCGTGGCCGTCCACTCGACAGCCGATGCTGACGCGATGCATGTGCGGCTTGCCGATGAAAGCGTGTGCATTGGGCCTCCGCCCGCCCGCGACAGCTATCTCAACATTCACCAGATCGTCGCGGCCTGCGAGATCACCGGCGCCGACGCCGTGCATCCGGGCTATGGCTTCCTGTCGGAAAACGCCAAGTTCGCCGACATCCTCGACGCGCATGGCATTACCTTCATCGGCCCGACGGCCGAGCATATCCGGCTCATGGGCGACAAGATCACCGCCAAGCTGACGGCGGTCGAACTTGGTATTCCGGTCGTTCCCGGCTCCGACGGCGAAGTGAAGACCGAGACGGATGCGCTAAGGACCGCGGCCGAGATCGGCTATCCCGTGCTTATCAAGGCGACGGCGGGCGGCGGCGGACGCGGCATGAAGGTTGCGACCTCGGCTGACGAACTTGTCGAGGCCTGGTCGACGGCCCGCACGGAAGCCGCAGCCGCCTTCGGCAACGATGCCGTCTACATGGAAAAATACCTGAGCACGCCGCGCCACATCGAAGTGCAGGTGTTTGGCGACGGCGAAGGCAATGCCGTCCACCTCGGGGAACGCGACTGCTCGCTGCAGCGGCGTCACCAGAAGGTTTGGGAAGAAGCCAATTCACCGGCGCTCAACGTCGAGCAGCGCATGAATATCGGCCAGATCTGCGCCAATGCGATGAAGAAGCTGAAGTATCGCGGCGCCGGCACGATCGAGTTTCTCTACGAGAACGGCGAGTTCTATTTCATCGAGATGAACACCCGTCTGCAGGTGGAGCATCCGGTCACCGAAGCAATCACCGGTATCGACCTCGTTCACGAGCAGATCCGCGTTGCCTCGGGCGGCGGCCTGTCGGTCACTCAGGACGAGGTCCATTTTCATGGCCATGCGATCGAATGCCGGATCAATGCCGAAGACGCGCGCACCTTCGTGCCTTCGCCCGGCACGATCACGCATTTCCATGCCCCCGGCGGCCTTGGCGTTCGCATCGATTCCGGCGCCTATCAGGGCTACAAGATCCCGCCCTACTACGACAGCCTGATCGGCAAGCTGATCGTGCATGGACGCACGCGCGTTGAATGCATGATGCGCCTGCGCCGTGCGCTCGACGAATTCGTCGTCGATGGCATCAAGACCACGTTGCCGCTGTTCCAGGACCTGGTTTCCAACCAGGATATTGCGAACGGCGACTATGATATCCACTGGCTTGAGAATTATCTGGCCAGAACCTCAGTCTGAGGAACCATGCATGATGGGGACGCGCAGAAGGTCACCAGGTATTACACCCGAGATCCTTTTGCGCGCCTATTCCATCGGGCTCTTCCCGATGGCGGAATCGGCTGACGACCCCGAGATTTTCTGGGTCGAGCCGGAGCTTCGCGGTGTCCTGCCTCTCGACGCCTTCCATGTCTCCAAGAGCCTTGCCAAGACAGTCCGGCAGAAGCCGTTCGACATTCGCTACGATTGGGATTTCGACGGCGTCATAGCGGCATGCGCCGAGCATACCAGCGGCCGCCCGAGCACATGGATCAACAGGACGATCCGAACTCTCTATTCCGCACTCCACAAGGTCGGGCATGCGCACTCCGTTGAGGCGTGGGATGGGAAAAAGCTGGTCGGCGGACTCTATGGCGTGTCGCTCGGCTCGGCCTTCTTCGGCGAAAGCATGTTTTCGCGCCGCACCGATGCTTCGAAGATCTGCCTCGTGCACCTCGTCGAGCGGCTACAGGCGAAAGGCTTCACCTTGCTCGACACGCAATTCACCACCGAGCACCTGAAAAATTTCGGGGCGATCGACGTTCCGAAAGACGAATATACCAGCATGCTGGCCAAGGCCATGGAATCACCCAACCTCATTTTTTGATGAAAAACGCAACCTGGAGACGTTGCTTTAAACGGCTATTTCGCTACTCTGCGGCAGACGTGGGGGGTTGTGCGTTGAGAATTCATCTTTTAGTTACTATGTTTATCCTGGCTCTCGCCTCGCAGGCGGATGCAAAATCCTACCGTGAAATGTTTGGCGAGGATGTGCCGTCAAACCAGGACGGAGAGGTCCTGAAGACGCTCGATTTTCAGCAGGGAACGATCAAGCTGCCCGCGGCAAATGTGACGCTGACTATTTCCGACCAGTTCTACTATCTCTCGCCGGAGGACACCGGTAAGGTCATCGCCGATCTCTGGGGCAATCCGAAGGGCACCGCCAAAGGCGCTCTCGGCATGCTGTTCCCGGCCAAGCATTCACCCGTTGACAACGGCTCCTGGGGATCAGTGATCGAATATAATGGCAGCGGTTACGTCTCGGATGCCGACGCGGCCACGACGAACTTCGATGAGGTCCTTCAGCAGATCAAGGATGCCATCGCAGCGAACAATCCCGAGCGCGAGAAGGCCGGATACCCTGCGCTGACGCTCGCAGGGTGGGCCGCCCCGCCCTACTATGACAAGACGACGCATGCCATGCATTGGGCGCGCGACCTGATCTTCGGCAAGGCACCTAATGTAAGGCATTCGCTGAATTACTCTGTTCGTGTTCTCGGACGCGAGGGCGTTCTGGAATTGAATTTTGTCGCCGGGCTCAATCAGCTCACGGAGATCAACACCGTCATTCCATCGGTAGTCAATACGGTGGAGTTCGATCCGAAGAAGCGCTATTCCGACTATGTCGATGGTGACAAGATGGCAGCCTACGGTCTGGCTGGGATGATTGCTGCCGGTGCGGGCGTGAAGATCGCCGCAAAGCTCGGTCTTCTGGCGCTGGGACTAGGACTGCTCAAGAATTTCGGTTTGGCGATCCTCGCCCTCAAGAAGGGACTGGTTGTTTCCATTGTTCCGATAGTTGCAGTCTGGCGGCGCATCGTATCTTTTTTCACTCGAAAGAAGGATTCCGAGGTCTGAACAAAGAACGCTGCACGCCAGTTGATTGGCCGGATCAATTCGTCTTGGGAGCAACCGGCGGGGGGACGTCCGACTTCTGCTTGCACTCTTTCAACCAGACGTCATAGATCGGATGTTCGACGGCGTTGAGGCCGGGGCTTGCTGCAAACATCCAGCCGGTGAAGATGCGGCGGATGCGTCGATCGAGGGTGATCTCGTCAACTTCAACGAAGCCGTCGACCTTCTGTTGTTCAGTATCATCCCTGGAATAGCAGGCCTTCGGGGTAACCTGAAGGGCGCCGAACTGCACCGTCTCGTTGAGATAGACATCGAACGTGGTGATGCGGCCGGTGATCTTGTCGAGACCGGAAAAGACGGCAACGGGATTGGCGATGCGCGCAGCCTCTGCCGGCAGCGCTGAAAACGCGCCGACGCCAATCACAAGCATCAGCCCTGTTGTCGCACGCAAAGAAGCGCTCCGCGTGAAAAACGTCATATCCGCCAGCCTCCAGCGTGGTATCGGTCGCGATGCCGCGGATGCATTACCATCGGCGCTCTCAGCGGGTAAACGCAAATTGTGGCCAAAGGGCGGGTCAAAGAACCCTTGGAGCCGTCGGAGTTGCCCTAGCCACCCGGTGTCCAGGCGTCATAGTCACCGGTGACGCGGGGGCGCTCGCCGGCAACGGCAAGGGAGCCCGGCGGGCGATAGGCCTGCGGCGAACCGGTCAGATTGGGACGGTGGCCGATCTGCCAGTCCTTGGCGACGTAGGTCTCCTTCGACGGAGGAACGTCGGTCCTGTGATGCATCCAGCCATGCCAGCCCGGTGGGATCGCGGACGCTTCGGCATAGCCCTTGTAAATCACCCAGCGCTTCTGAAGTCCGTAGGAAGACATGCCGCCTTCGTAATAGACGTTGCCGAATTCGTCTTCGCCAACGCGTTTGCCGAAGCGCCAGGTGTAGAAGCGCGTGCCCATGGTCTGGCTGTTCCACCAGGTAAAGAGCTGCAGCAGGAGATTCTTCATGTCTTTTCCTTGGTACTTGGCTTTGAGCGCGCAAGCGGGATCAGAATTCTATCCCTCGCTTATGCCGCCTGCCAGCTTTGTTGTCCAGTGATTCGCAAGGCAAAAACGGCTCATTTCAAAGCCATCTTGAAGCCGAGATGGCTCGACTTGAAACCCAGCCGTTCATAGAAACGATGGGCATCCTTGCGTACGGCATTCGAGGTGAGCTGAACGAGCCGCACGCCGCGACGCATTGCCTCGGCTATGCAGAATTCGATCATCAGCGCGCCGATCCCCTGCCCGCGCATGTCGCTGCGCGTTTGCACCGCCTCGATGATCATCGAGGACGAGCCGCGCCCGGTCAGCGACGTGGTGATCATCGTCTGAAAGGTGCCTACCACCTCGCCTTCGCATTCGGCGACATACAGTATCTGATCAAAAGATGCTTCGATCGTTCTGAAAGCCTTGAGATAGTCCGGAAAAGCATCCGGAGCGGCCGTGTCGCCGTGGCCGCCGACCAGATCGGCGGCAAAAAGCGCGACAAGTGCGGTCAGATCATCCTCACGGGCCGTGCGGATCAGGATTGGCAAACCGGTCATCTTGCCGCCTTCGACGCTCAACGTTGCGCCAATGATTTCTCAAATACCAATGTCGGTATACCGGATTGCTTTGGGCCGGCATTCTCGTTGCGGCCGACCTCGTCGAAACCGAGGCCTTGGTAGAAGCTGATCGCGAGCGCATTTTCGGGCTCGACCTCGACCCTGATCGTTTCCGCATCGGGAAAGCAGGTCTCGAGCTCGGCGAAAATGTCGCGTCCGATGCCCTGGCGCTGCAGCAATGGGCGCACATAAAGCATATGAAGCAGCACAGTCTTTGCCATATCGATGGACATGGAGGCGTAGCCCATGCCTCCGATGTCCTTGCCGCTGTCGGCCACGACAAACTCGGAGCCCTTCTTCTCCAGCCGTGTCTTCAGCGAGGCGACCGAGTGCCAGGAGGCATGCAGCTCATCGACCTTGCCAGCGCCATAGAGGCCGTCATAGGTCGCGTGCCATGTTTCCCCCAACAGTGCCCGGACCTTGTCCAGGTCGCGCTCACCGGCGGTGCGGACGAAATACATCGGCTATTCCTCGATGCCGAGCTTGGCTTTCACCAGCGCCTGGACCGCCTGGGGGTTGGCCTTGCCGCCAGTCGATTTCATCACCTGGCCAACGAACCAGCCGGCAAGCGTCGGCTTGGCAAGAACCTTGGCCACCTGATCCGGATTTGCTGCAATGATCTCGTCGACGGCCTTCTCGATGGCGCCTGTGTCGGTCACTTGCTTCATGCCGCGGCTTTCGACGATCTCGGCCGGGTCGCCACCTTCAACTAGCACGATTTCGAAGAGATCTTTGGCGATCTTGCCCGAGATGGTTTCTGCCCTGATGAGATCGATGATGCCGCCGAGCTGGGCAGGCGAAACCGGAGTCTCTTCAATACTTTTGCCGGTTCTGTTCAAGGAACCGAGCAAGTCGTTGATGACCCAGTTGGCGGCGAGCTTTCCGTCACGACCGGCAGCGACCGCCTCGAAATAATCGGCAATCGCCTTTTCCGAGACGAGCACCGACGCATCGTAGATCGACAGGCCCATATCGCGGACGAAGCGTTCCTTCTTGTCGTCGGGAAGCTCCGGCAGTCCGACCTTCAATGCCTCGATGAATGCGTCGTCGAACTCGAGCGGCAAAAGGTCCGGATCGGGGAAATAGCGGTAGTCATGCGCATCTTCCTTGGAGCGCATCGACCTCGTCTCACCCTTGTTCGGGTCGAACAGCCGGGTCTCCTGGTCGATCGAGCCGCCGTCCTCGAGAATGGCGATCTGGCGGCGGGCTTCGAATTCGATCGCCTGGCCGATGAAGCGGATGGAGTTGACGTTCTTGATTTCGCAACGCGTGCCGAACTCGCCGCCGGGACGGCGGACGGAAACGTTGACGTCGGCGCGCATCGAGCCTTCGTCCATGTTGCCGTCGCAGGTGCCGAGATAGCGCACGATCGAGCGCAGCTTGGTCATATACGCCTTGGCTTCGTCGGACGAGCGCATGTCCGGCTTGGACACGATCTCCATCAGCGCGACGCCGGAGCGATTGAGATCGACGTAAGACATGGTCGCGTGCTGGTCATGCATCGACTTGCCGGCGTCCTGTTCGAGATGCAGGCGTTCGATGCCGATCTCGACATCTTCGAACTGGCCCTGCCGATCCGGGCCGATCGAAATGACGATCTTACCCTCGCCGACGATCGGATCCTTGAACTGCGATATCTGATAGCCCTGCGGCAGATCGGGATAGAAATAATTCTTGCGGTCAAACAGCGAACGCTTGTTGATCTGAGCCTTCAGGCCCAGGCCAGTGCGCACCGCCTGCTTGACGCATTCCTCGTTGATGACGGGCAACATGCCGGGCATGGCCGCATCGACCAGCGATACGTTGGAATTTGCAGGCTTGCCGAACTCGGTGGAGGCGCCGGAAAACAGCTTCGAATTGGAGAGCACCTGCGCATGGACCTCCATGCCGACGACGATTTCCCAGTCGCCGGTGGCGCCGGGAATGAAGCGTTTCGGATCTGGTGTGCGGACGTCGACAAGGGTCATGGGATGCTCTTGAAATGCTGTTCTTGTGCTGTTGTGAGGTAAAGGAAATGGCTGATTGGTGCAAGGCTTTCGGGCCCGCTATATGCCCGGTCCATAGGTGCCGTCGCCTGTGTTGACCAGTGTTTTCGACAGGCCGACCGTCGGCAGGTCCCGGTCGAGCTTCGGCGAATAGACCACCGAGAGCCAGTGGATCTGATAGCCATGCGACTTGAAGAAGCCGATCGCCTCGGCATTGCCCGAATGCGTCTGCAGCGCCGCCTTTTCAAAGCCCTGGTCGACGATATCCTTTTCGATCTGCGAAAGCAGCGCCGAACCGAGCCCCTGGCGCAGGCTGGCGGGGTCTATCCAGAAATCGGAAATGGTTTCATCCAACCCCTCGCGCGCCGCCCAGCCGAGTGAGGCACCATTTTGCTCGACGACGGTAATTGTCAGCCAGAATTCCCTGATGAAGTTGGAAAAGGCATCGCGGGCGCTATCCAGCAACGCGTCGGTATCGCCAATCGGCGCCATCGCCTTCTGCCAGGCGCGCAGCCCGATATTCATCAGAATATCGGCATCGCCTTCACGCGCATTGCGAACGTGGATCATGGGGTCCCCAGGCTATTCTTAGCCAGTAGAACACTGTGAGCAGCCTTTTTCCAGATGCATGAGAGGTTTGAAACGCTCGCTCCGGAGTTATATGCACCTTTATCGCTGCAACGCAGGGCAGCCTTGTCGCCGTCCAGATCGAACGACGCAAGGCGACACAAATGCCGGCAAGCTGCCGAATGCGCGACCTACCACCATTTCGTCGGCGAGAACCGCCCGGCGGCTTGCTCGATGACATGGGCTGTCTTGAACAGCGTCTCCTCGTCGAACGGCTTGCCGATCAGTTGCAGACCGAGAGGCAGCCCCTTCTGGTCGAGGCCGGCAGGGACGGCGATGCCGGGAAGGCCCGCCATGTTGACGGTGACCGTGAAGATGTCGTTGAGGTACATCTTGACCGGATCGGCTGCGAGATCCTCGTCGGCAACGCCGAAGGCGGAGGAGGGAGTGGCGGGCGTCAGGATAGCGTCGACCCCTGCATGGAACACCAGCTCGAAGTCGCGCTTAATCAAGGTGCGAACCTTCTGCGCCTGCAGATAGTAGGCGTCGTAGTAGCCAGCCGAAAGCACGTAGGTGCCGATCATGATACGGCGCTTGACCTCCGTGCCGAAGCCGGCTGCACGCGTGTTCTCATACATGCTGGCAATATCCTTGCCGTCGACGCGCAGGCCGTAGCGGACGCCGTCATAGCGGGCAAGGTTCGACGATGCCTCAGCGGGCGCGACGATATAATAGGCAGGCAGCGCGTATTTGGTGTGCGGCAGCGAGATGTTGACGATCTCGGCGCCTGCGTCCTTCAGCCAGGCTATGCCCTGCTGCCAAAGCTTTTCGATCTCGTCCGGCATGCCGTCGACACGATATTCGTTCGGAATGCCGATCTTCATGCCCTTCAGCGACTGGCCAAGCGAAGCTTCATAATCCGGCACCGGCAGATCGACCGAGGTCGTGTCCTTGGCATCGACGCTTGCCATCGACTTCAGAAGAATGGCGGCATCCCGAACATCACGGGCGATTGGGCCTGCCTGGTCCAGCGATGAGGCAAACGCCACCACACCCCAGCGCGAGCAGCGGCCATAGGTCGGCTTGATGCCGACTGTGCCGGTGAATGCCGCCGGCTGCCGGATCGAGCCGCCGGTATCCGTCGCAGTGGCGCCGGCGCAAAGATGTGCGGCAACAGCTGCAGCCGAGCCGCCCGAAGAGCCGCCGGGTACGAGCTGCTGGTTCGAGCCCGTGGCACGCCAGGGGTTGATCACCGGCCCGTAGTGTGAAGTTTCGTTGGAAGAGCCCATGGCGAACTCGTCCATATTGAGCTTGCCGAGCATGACAGCGCCGTCGTTCCAGAGGTTCTGGGTGACGGTCGATTCATAGCGTGGCTCAAAACCATCGAGGATATGGCTGCAGGCCTGGGTGTGGACGCCTTCCGTGCCGAACAGGTCCTTGATGCCGAGCGGAATGCCTTCCAGGGCCCCGGCCTTGCCAGCGGCGATGCGGACATCGGAGGCCTTGGCCATATCGAGAGCCTTGTCGGCGGTTACTTTGATATAGGCATTGAGCGCGCCGTTGGCAGCGTCGATCGCCGAGAGATAGGCCCCTGTCAGCTCGGTCGCGGTGATCTCTCTGGCGGCGAGCTTGTCGCGGGCTTGCGCAATGGTCAGGCTGGTGAGTTCGCTCATCTTATCTGTTCACTTCACGTCTGAAAGGGCTGCTGGTTCGGGTCGGCGATATCGCCTCGCAGGCGAAGCGCCGCTGCGGTTTGGCGACGTCTATTCGACAACCTTCGGCACCAGGAAGAAATTCTGATCGGTGAGCGGCGCATTGGCGACGATGTCGCCTGCCTTGCTGCCGTCCGTGACGACGTCGGCGCGCTTCCTCATGACCATCGGCGTGACCGAGGTCATCGGCTCGATGCCGGTGACGTCAACCTCGGAAAGCTGCTCGACAAAGCCGAGAATGCCGTTCAGTTCGCCCATCATCCGCTCGGCCTCAGTATCGCTGACGGCGATGCGGGCAAGATGCGCGACGCGCTTCACGGTGGCAAGATCGACGGACATGGCATTCTCCGGATAGGATTTTTCCTACCCGCTATAAAGGCCATGTCCGCTGCGTGCAACGGGGGAAATATCAGAAGGACAGCACCTCGCCGGGCTTCGGGGCCGAGACTTTGGTCTTCGAACCCTCCATGCCGGCGACGAACTTCTCCGGTGTCTGGTCGATGATCGGGAAGGTGCCGTAATGGCAGGGAATGGCGGCGTTGAAATTGAAGTAGCGCTGGCAGGCAAGTGCGGCAACCGCCCCGCCCATGGTGAAGCGATCGCCGATCGGGACGATGCCGATGTCGGGCTGATGCAGCTCGTTGATCAACGCCATATCCGAGAAGATATCGGTGTCGCCCATGTGGAGCAGGCTCGCCTCGTCCTGGAAGTGCAGCATCAGGCCATTGGGGTTACCAAGCGCATGCGAGACACCGTCCTCGGTGATCTGCGCAGAGGAATGGAGGGCGTTGGTGAAGGTCGCGGTGAAGGAACCGAGCGTGACCGTACCGCCGGTATTGCCCATTTCCAGTCTCTCAAGCCCCTTGGTGCCCAGCCATGAGCCGAGGTCCGCATTGGCAAGGACGACTGCGCCGGTTTCCTTGGCAATGGCGACCGTATCGCCGACATGGTCGCCATGGCCATGGGTCAATAGGATATGTGTGATGCCTGCCGTCACGTCCTTGATGTCGAGACCGGCGAAGGAGGGATTGTGGGTGAGAAACGGGTCGATCAGGATTTTTGCGCCCGCCGTTTCGATACGGAATGCGGCGTGGCCAAGCCAAGTGATCTTCATTTATCTGCTCCTTCAATAGTTTGATGCAAAAGCGCGCCGGGATGCTAAGGACATAACCGATGTGGCCGCAAAGAGAAGCGGTGCGCCGTTCAATTTCTTTTGACGAGACAGACGACTGATGACCACGCTTACCATCGAAGAGCTTGCCGCAACGCTCCTGCCCGGTCAGGCGGTAGCGGGGCTGGATCTCGGGACCAAGACGATTGGGCTGGCAATGTCCGACCTTGGGAGGCGTCTTGCAACGCCCCGCACCGTGATCCGCCGGGTGAAGTTTACCCAGGATGCCGTTGCCCTGCTGCAATTCGCGAATAAGGAAAAGGTCGCCGCCTTCATCATCGGCCTGCCGGTAAACATGGACGGTTCGGAAGGTCCGCGCGTTCAGGCGACCCGCGCCTTCGTGCGTAACATGGCTGAAAAGACCGCCCTTCCCTTCGTCTTCTGGGACGAGCGGTGGTCAACGGTTGCGGCGCAACGCGTGCTTATAGAAATGGACGTATCACGGGCGAAACGGGCGGACCGGATTGATTCGGCCGCCGCAAGCTTCATCCTTCAGGGCGCCCTGGACAGGCTTTCATCTCTGGCAAGGCGGGACAGTCCCGATCTCGACGCCTGACGCGCCGTCCACCAGGCCTTGATGATCGCACGCTTGCGGTAGGCGATCAGCGAAAATACCAACAGTGTATCAAAAGCAATCGCGCGCATCACGAGCGGCGGAATGGTTTCCGGAGGAATGCCGAGAATGTTCCCATAGATCTGAAACACCAGGTCATGCATCTGGCGGGTATACATGAAGACGCCCATGCTCATGTCGTAATAGGAAAGCCAATACCAGCTGCCGAGAAAAAAGATGGGGCCGGCCCAGAAAATCAGAAACCACTTCATGCGGCTCCCCTTCCATACTGAGAGCCTTCGGAGCCGGAGGACAATACTAGCCAGTTCGACAAGGCCATGATGCTCAGTACCAGCGTCGGCACTGCGATATCGAGTGCAAGCACGGCGAAAAACAACATCGATGCCAGCAGGAACACGACTTTGAAGGAATTCATTCCCAGGGCCACACGTTGGTTAACTAACAGTTACAGCGCACATTCGCGCCTTAACGGAAGGGGCGCAACGTAAACCATTTGTTAAGGTTAACGGCCCTGTGGATCGCGCCACATCCTGTAATAAGCTCAACCAGTTAGCCGTAAATGCCGCGAACGATGCGCTTCACCGCAACCGATGCCTTATCCCAATCCTTCTCAGTCTTGAGGGAAAGGCCCGCGCATTGCCCGCTTGTTGCTGCCGAGAGCACCAGGTGCTGGACTGCCGCAATCAGCAAGGCATTGACGGCAACGACGTCGACGCCCTTCGGCGGGATCAACGACCCGCGCATACGGTCGATCCAGAGAGCTAGCGCCTTGGAGCGGGCCTCGGAAAGCCGCCTCACCTGCTCGGTGTTCTCGGATATTTCCCAGGCAACGATCTTGCGCATCAGCTGATCATCCCGGAGCGCCTCGATGAACAACAATATCAATCGCTCCATGAGGTCGCCGTAGGTCAATAGGAACATGCCGCCAGCATCTTCTGGGATGCGATCCCTCACCCAGCTGCCGACATCAGCGCCGATCGCCTCGACCAGCCCATCGAGCCCACCGTAGTAGCGATAGATCAGTTGCTTGTCGCAGCTGGCGCCTCGCGCCACGGCATTGATGCCGAAGCCCTGGAACCCATGTTCGGCGAGGAGCCGCTTGGCGGCCTCAAGGATGGTGCGCTCCGTGGCTGCCCTGTCTCGAACCCGCCTTCCAGGCTCGGCAGTATCGTCCAGCGGCTTTTCGAGAACGGCAATTGCGTCCGACATATGGGGCACCTCCAGCCTGTCACTGACCGGTGATTAACAGTGGGGCTTCAGGGAGACAATCGCCGCGGAGACGCGTGCGGCTTAAAGCTGTGGATTCAATCTGAAGTCGAGATCGACCGACCGAGCCATACCGTCCTGCTTGACCGGTTGCGGCCGACAGCGCAAGCCCGCGCAAGCCACGCGATTGCCAGAAGCGCACCGCACCTTCGTTCGCAAGGCTGGCTCCAAGGTGGACGGCTTTTGTGTTCGCCAGGCGCGCCTTTGACAACCACAGTTCAAGCAGCGCCGTCCCGATACCAAGGCCCTGCAGGCGGGTCAGCAGATGCATAAGAATGTGCGCAGGAAATGTGTCTGTTGTCCCTATCAGGAGCCCGCCTTGGATGGTGGATCTGAAAACTGGCAGCGCGCAGGTTGATCATGTCACCACCGTTGCGTCGGGCATGAGCCTCAAGTCGCCGGTGGATATAGCAGGTCGACGATGTAGGCGGCATCGAAACGGCTGTCGAGCATGCCATAGGTCGAGCGCCAACCGCCTGCCAGGCGGGTTTCGATGAAGGCATCGGCGATCTTGCCGGCGCCGAGGCGATAAAGCTCGGCAGCACCAGCGGCGAGCGCCATCTGCTCGATCAGCAGCCGGGCGGCTCCCTCGTCGCGCTCGCAGAGCGCCATGGCGGCGCGCAGAACCTCAATGGTCTTCTTGCCGGCCGGTCCGAGATCGCGGGCAAGGCCTGCAAAGACCATTTCGAAGAGGTCCCTGCCCCGGTTGAGAACGCGGAGAAGGTCGAGCGCCATGACGTTGCCGGAGCCCTCCCAGATCGCATTGACCGGCGCTTCCCGGTAGTGACGGGCGATCGGGCGTTCTTCGATATATCCGCTGCCGCCGATGCACTCCATCGCCTCATAGATGAGGCCGGGGGCTATCTTGCAGCACCAGTATTTGGCAACCGGTGTCATGACGCGGGCAAAGGCTGCTTCTTCGGCGCTGTCGCGCGCCTTGTCGAAAGCTTCGGCCAGGCGGAAGGAAAGTGCCGTGGCCGCTGCGACATCAAGCGCCATATCCGCAAGCACACGGGTCATGATCGGCTGATGGACGAGCATCTTGCCGAAAACGCTGCGGCCGCGCGCGTGATGGACGGCTTCGGCAAGCGAGGCTCGCATGATGCCGGTCGAGGCCAGCGCGCAATCGAGGCGGGTTAGCGTCACCATGTCGAGGATGGTGCGAATGCCACCGTCGGGCGCGCCGAGCAGGAAGCCGAAGGTATCGCTGAATTCCACCTCTGAAGAGGCATTCGAGCGATTGCCGACCTTGTCCTTCAGCCGCTGGAATTGCAGGCCGTTGGCCGAGCCATCTTCGAGCAGGCGCGGCACCAGGAAGCAGCCCATGCCATCGCCGGTCTGCGCCAGCATGATGAAGGCGTCGCTCATCGGCGCAGACATGAACCACTTGTGGCCGGACAGCCTGTAAATCCCCTCGCTGACCTTTTCGGCACTTGTCTTGTTGGCGCGCACGTCGGTGCCGCCCTGCTTTTCCGTCATCCCCATGCCGATTGTGACTGCGGACTTTTGCATCGCCGGCTTGTTCGACGAATCGTATTTGCGCGAAAGTATTTTCGGCGCCCAGTCTTTTTGCACGGCGGGAGCAGCCATCATCGCCGCCACCGAGGCGCTGGTCATGGTCAGAGGGCAGAGATGGCCGCATTCGAGCTGCGCCGTCAGGTAGAAGCGGGCTGCGCGAACCCTGTGCGCCTCGCCTTTTGCCTCGGGGTCGGCCTGCGGATCCCATATTGAGGAGTGAAGCCCGATCGACATCGAGCGGCGCATGAGGGCGTGCCAGGCCGGATGAAACTCAATGACGTCAAGCCGTTCGCCGCGCGGGCCATGGGTGCGCAGTTGCGGCACGCCCTGGTTCGCCATACGGGCCAGTTCCTGCGCTTCGTGCGAAGTGACGAACCGCCCCATCTGCTCGAGGTCGTCGCGGATCGACCGGGGAAGGCCGGAGGTCAAATCGACAATCAACGGATCGGAGCGATAGGCATTTATCCCGGACCAGAGGCTCGGCTGGTTCAGATCGGCAAGTGTTTCTTCAGTCCGGGTCGATTGTGTCATAAGACGCTTCTAGAGTAAGAAAATGACAAGGGAAACTGGAAGTTTCCGCTCGTCCCCATCCTGATCTAGCGGGATTCGCGTTAAGTTGCATGGGAAACAGGTGCGGTTGCCCGCAGGGCGCGCTTGCTCCTGGCAGACCTACTCTTTATAGACGCCCTGACGACATCCAGAGGCAGGTTCATGGTCTTCTTTCCCCACCGGCACCTCATCGGCATCAAGGGCCTGACCGAGCAGGATATCACCTACCTTCTCGATAGGGCCGACGATGCGGTGAAGATCAGCCGTCAACGCGAAAAGAAGACTTCGACCTTGCGTGGTCTGACGCAGATCAACCTCTTCTTCGAAGCCTCCACCCGCACGCAAGCATCGTTCGAACTGGCCGGAAAGCGGCTCGGTGCCGATGTGATGAACATGTCGGTCGGCAACTCCTCGGTCAAAAAAGGCGAGACGCTGATCGATACGGCGATGACGCTCAACGCAATGCGCCCCGACGTTCTTATCATCCGCCATTCCAGCGCCGGGGCTGCCGCGTTGCTTGCGCAGAAAGTCTCCTGCTCCGTCGTCAACGCCGGCGATGGCCAGCATGAACATCCGACGCAGGCGCTGCTCGATGCACTGACCATCCGCCGGGCCAAGGGCAAGCTTTCCCGCATTATCGTTGCTATCTGCGGCGACGTCCTGCATTCGCGCGTCGCACGCTCCAACATCCTACTGCTGAACGCCATGGGCGCCCGGGTGCGCGTCGTTGCGCCGTCAACGCTGTTGCCCGCCGGCATCGCTGAGATGGGCTGCGAAGTCTTCCATTCGATGAAGGAGGGGCTGGCGGGCGCAGATGTCGTCATGATGCTGCGGCTGCAGCGCGAGCGCATGTCCGGCGCATTCGTGCCCTCGGTGCGGGAATACTACCACTTCTACGGCCTCGACGCTGAGACGCTGAAGTCTGCGAAGGAGGATGCAATGGTGATGCATCCAGGGCCGATGAACCGCGGTGTCGAAATCGCATCCGAGGTGGCCGATGGCCCCCAGAGCGTCATTGCGGAGCAGGTGGAAATGGGGGTCGCGGTTCGCATGGCCGTCATGGAGACGCTGTTAGTATCGCAAAATCAGGGACCCCGGACCGACGGATCGGCCGCATGAGCAACTCCATCGTCCTCAGGAATGCCCGCATCATCGATCCGTCGCGCAATCTCGACGAGATCGGCACTATCATTGTCGAAGACGGCGTCATCGTTGCGGCCGGCAAGGACGCATTGGGCCGGGCTGTGCCGAAAGGCGCCGTCGTCAGGGATTGCAGCGGACTTGTCGCCGTGCCCGGTCTGGTCGATGCCCGCGTCCATGTCGGTGAACCGGGAGGCGAACATCGCGAGACGATCGCTTCGGCAAGCCGCGCTGCGGCTGCCGGCGGGGTCACCTCCTTCATCATGATGCCGGACACCGATCCCGTCATCGACGATATCGCCCTTGTCGAATTCGTGAAGAAGACGGCGCGCGACAAGGCCGTCGTCAACGTCTATCCGGCCGCTGCCATTACCAAGGGCCTTGCCGGCCAGGAAATGACGGAGATCGGTCTGCTTCGGGAGGCCGGGGCCGTCGCCTTTACGGACGGACACTCCGGCATCCACGACACACAGGTGCTTCGCCGCGTCATGACTTATGCCCGCGAATTCGGCGCGGTGATTTCCTGCGCAACCCGCGACGAGCATCTCGGTGCCAATGGCGTGATGCATGAGGGACTGCTGGCGAGCTGGCTCGGACTTTCCGGCATCCCCAAAGAGGCGGAACTAATCCCGCTGGAACGCGACCTCCGAATAGCCGCGCTGACCCGTAGCGACTATCATGCGGCGATGATTTCCATCCCGGAATCCGCCGAGGCGATCCGGCTTGCCCGCCAGCGCGGCGCAAAGGTCACCTGCGGCATCTCGATCAACAATCTGTCGCTGAACGAGAACGACATCGGCGAATACCGCACCTTCTTCAAGCTTTACCCGCCGCTGCGCTCCGAGGATGACCGTATCGCCATGGTGGAGGCGCTGGCCGACGGCACGATCGACATTATCGTATCGTCGCACGATCCGCAGGACGTCGACACCAAGCGGCTGCCCTTCGCCGAGGCAGAAGACGGTGCCGTCGGCCTCGAGACGATGCTGGCCGCAGCCCTTCGCCTGCATCACAACGGCCAGGTCAGCCTAATGCGCCTAATCGACGCGATGTCGACAAGACCAGCGCAGATATTCGGTCTCGACGCCGGCACGCTGAAACCAGGCGCCAAGGCCGATATTACCCTTATCGATCTCGATGAGCCTTGGCTCGTCGCCAAAGACATGCTCCTTTCACGCTCGAAGAATACGCCGTTCGAGGATGCGCGCTTCAGCGGCCGTGCCGTTGCGACCTATGTGGCGGGCAAATGCGTACACACGCTCTGATCGACCGATATTTGTGGGGAATATCAGCATGACCGGAATTTCGACGTGGCAGATCACCTTGCCAATCGCGCTCGCAGCGCTTGCCATCGGCTACGTCCTGGGCTCTATCCCCTTTGGGCTCGTCCTGACCCGGATGGCCGGGCTCGGCGACGTTCGCAAGATCGGCTCGGGCAATATCGGCGCGACGAACGTGCTGCGCACGGGAAACAAGAAGCTCGCCGCCGCCACCCTCCTCCTCGATTCGTTCAAGGGCACGGCAGCGGTGCTCATTGCCTACAACCTCTTCGGCGAGGAAGCGGGCATTCTTGCCGGCTTTGCCGCTTTCATCGGCCATATCTTTCCCATCTGGATCGGCTTCAAGGGCGGCAAGGGCGTGGCGACCTATCTCGGCGTTCTTCTCGGCCTGGCGCCGCTGATGGCGGCGACGTTCGCCATCGTCTGGATCGCGCTTGCCTTCGTTACCCGCTATTCCTCGCTTTCCGCACTGGTTGCAACACTTGTCATTCCGGTTGCATTGTGGATACTGGGCGCCGACAAGATCGCGGTCGCCATGGCAGTCATGACCGTCATTTCATGGTGGAAACACAAGACCAATATCGCCCGGCTTGCAGCGGGAAGGGAAAGCAAGATCGGGGCAAAGGGGTAAAGGTCGCAGACTGCGAAGACGGACTGGAATTGCGCTGACGGAAAACCAAAGGATCGCCTGACTGAGACGACAGCGAGCGATCACTGATCGCCGATGCGCTTGGACCGACGCCCGTTGATATCGACGACGTTATCCACCACACCGGGCTTCTGGCCTCTTCGGTCTATCTCGCTTTGCTGGAGCTCGATATTGCTGGACGGCTACATCGTCATCCGGGTGGATTAGTTTCTGTTGCGATGCTGGACTGAAAATGACCCTGCTCCAGCTTGGAGGTCGCCAGCTTCAACATATGCCATCTCGATCAGGTAGCAGAAGAAATCGGCGCTTTCCTTCTCGGCGATCTTGCACAGCTCTGCGAGCATCTCTCTTATATTTGCAATATTATTACGGGCAGCGGCCGTGCCACCGTCGTCGAACTTGCTGACTTTTGGCATCATTTGTCGTTCCCGTCGAAGCGGCGGTTGTCGTTGCCGGACCATTGTTCCACCAACGTACAAACGACGATAGAGAGCTTATCTTAAATTGTAATACTCAGTAAATCACCTATAGATTGCATTCCATTGCTGTGATCAAAAATGACGCGTCCCCCTTGACCGAAACGATTTCCCTGTCCATGTCGGAGAGCCGGAAAGTGGACTTTGCCGGAAAGCACCGCCCCGTTCCCTGCCGGTGCGACCTCATATTTAGAGAATCATGATGAATGTTGTAGTGGTGGAATCGCCCTCGAAGGCTAAGACGATCAACAAATATCTCGGACCGGGGTACAAGGTCCTGGCGTCTTTCGGCCATGTGCGCGATCTGCCGGCGAAGGACGGATCGGTTCTCCCCGACCAGGATTTCGAGATGCTCTGGGAAGTGGACAGCGCGTCTGCCAAGCGGATGAAGGATATCTCGGACGCCATGAAAACGGCCGATGGCCTCATTCTCGCGACCGACCCTGATCGCGAAGGCGAGGCGATTTCCTGGCATGTGCTCGACCTTTTGAACAAGAAGCGCGTCATCAACGGCAAGAAGGTCCAGCGCGTCGTTTTCAACGCCATTACCAAGAAAGCCGTTCTTGACGCCATGGCAGCGCCGCGCGAAATCGACGTTCCGCTGGTCGATGCTTATCTCGCCCGCCGCGCCCTCGACTATCTTGTCGGCTTCAATCTCTCGCCAGTCCTCTGGCGCAAGTTGCCCGGCGCGCGTTCGGCAGGACGCGTACAATCCGTGGCGCTCCGGCTGGTCTGCGACCGCGAATCCGAGATTGAGCGCTTTATCACTGAGGAATACTGGAACCTCTCCGCCTTGCTGAAGACGCCGCGCGGCGACGAATTCGAGGCCCGCCTGGTTGTAGCCAATGGCAAACGGTTGCAGCCGCGAGCGATCGGCAACGGCGAGGATGCAGCCAAGCTGAAGGCCCTGCTCGAGGGCGCAAGCTATGTGGTCGATACCGTCGAGGCGAAGCCGGTCAAACGCAATCCAGGCCCGCCCTTCACCACCTCGACACTGCAGCAGGCAGCGTCGTCAAAGCTCGGCTTTTCCGCTTCGCGCACCATGCAGGTGGCACAGCGGCTTTACGAAGGCTTCGACATCGGCGGCGAAACCGTCGGTCTCATTACCTATATGCGTACCGACGGAGTGCAGATGGCGCCGGAGGCTATCGACGCTGCGCGCGCCGCGATCGTCGACCAGTTCGGCAACCGCTATCTACCCGAGAAGGCCCGGTTCTATGCCACCAAGGCCAAGAACGCGCAGGAAGCGCACGAGGCTATCCGTCCGACCGACTTCAATCGCACGCCGGATCAGCTGCGCCAGTATCTCGATGCCGACCAGTTGCGCCTCTACGACCTGATCTGGAAGCGCGGCATCGCCAGCCAGATGGCCTCGGCCGAGATCGAGCGGACGACCGTGGAGATCCTTGCCGACAAAAGTGGCGAGAAAGCCGGGCTTCGCGCCGTTGGCTCTGTCATCCGTTTCGACGGTTTCATCGCCGCATATACCGATCAGAAGGAAGATGGCGAGCAGAGCGACGATGGCGACGAAGACGGCCGCCTGCCCGAGATCAACGCCCGCGAGAACCTTGCAAAGCAGAAGATCAACTCGACCCAGCATTTCACCGAGCCGCCACCGCGCTATTCGGAAGCGACGCTGATCAAGAAGATGGAAGAACTCGGCATCGGCCGGCCTTCGACCTATGCCGCTACGCTCGCCACACTGCGCGACCGCGAATATGTAACGATCGACAAGCGCAAGCTGGTACCGCACTCGAAGGGCCGACTGGTCACGGCATTCCTCGAAAGCTTCTTCACGCGCTACGTCGAATACGACTTCACGGCCGATCTCGAAGAAAAGCTCGACCGCATCTCGGCCGGCGAACTGAACTGGAAAGACGTGCTTCGCGAATTCTGGACGGCATTCTTCGCCCAGATCGAGGATACGAAAGAGCTCAGGGTCACCAATGTCCTCGACGCGCTCAACGAGACGCTGGCGCCGCTCGTGTTCCCGAAACGCGAAGACGGAAGCGATCCGCGCATCTGCCAGGTCTGCGGCACGGGCAATCTTTCGCTGAAGCTCGGCAAGTACGGCGCGTTCGTCGGCTGCTCGAACTATCCTGACTGTAACTATACGCGCCAGCTCTCGTCCGAAGGTGGTGCGGAGGCGGAGGCATCGGGCCTCAACGAACCGAAGAGCTTCGGCAAAGACCCGGTGACCGGCGAGGAACTGACGCTGCGCAGTGGCCGGTTCGGACCCTATATTCAGCGCGGCGACGGCAAGGAAGCCAAACGCTCCTCGCTGCCAAAGGGCTGGAAGCCGGAGGATATCGATTATGAAAAGGCAATGGCGCTGATCGCACTGCCACGCGACATCGGCAAGCATCCCGAAAGCGGCAAGATGATCTCGTCGGGCATCGGCCGCTACGGGCCGTTCCTTTTGCACGACGGCAGCTACGCCAATCTAGAAACGGTCGAGGACGTCTTTACCGTCGGGCTCAACCGCGCCGTCACCGTGCTTGCGGAAAAGCAGGCCAAGGGCCCGGGCGGCGGACGCTCCACGCCGGCGGCACTGAAGGACCTCGGAGACCATCCGGATGGCGGCAAGATCACAGTCCGTGACGGCAAGTATGGCCCCTACGTCAACTGGGCAAAGGTCAACGCGACATTGCCGAAGGGCAAGGATCCGCAAAGCGTGACGGTCGAAGAGGCGCTGGCCTTGATCGTCGAAAAGAGCGGCAAGCCCAGCGGCACGAAGGCAAGGGCGAAGGCCCCGGCCAAAGCCAAGGTGGCGGCCGCTGCGACCAAGACAGCTAAAGCGACGGCGAAGCCGAAAGCCAAGGTCGTAAAGAAACCCGTCGCGAAGACAGTGAAGAAGAGCGCATAGTGACCCGAGAACCGCGCGGCAAAACTCCCCTAACCGGCCCGCGCGCGGGCAGGCATTCCCGTGCATCAGCGGATGTTCCGGCCGTGGAGCCGCTCAGCATTATTCATGGTGTGCTGCCACCGCGCGAGGTCATCCTACGCTTCATCGCGGATCATCCACAGCAGGCTTCGAAGCGCGAGATTGCCAAGGCTTTCGGGCTGAAGGGCGAGCAGCGCGTCGAGCTCAAGGATCTTCTTCGGGACCTCGAAGAAGAAGGCATGCTGCAGAAAAACCGCAAGTCCCTGATCCGGCCGGGGGCGCTTCCGCCGGTGACGGTGCTCGATATCACCACCCGCGACAAGGACGGCGAGCTTATTGGCCGTCCGGCGGAATGGCCTGAGGATGCCGGTGTCGCGCCCGCCGTTACCATCCGCCAATCCTCCTCTCCTGCCGGTCGCAACGGCAAGGGCAAGGCACCGGTCGCAGGGCTTGGCGACCGTATTCTTGCGAAGATCTTTGCCGCCTCCCACCATGGCGGCCCGGCCTATACCGCGCGCATCATCAAGGTTCTCGACAAGCGCCGCCTTTCCACGCTCGGCGTCTTTCGCGAAACGCCTGGTGGCGGCGGCAGGCTCATGCCGGTCGAGCGCCGCGGCGAGGAAATGGTCATCGATCCCGGCGATGTCGGCGAGGCAAAAGACGGCGACCTGATCGAAGTCGAGATCGCCAGGCTAGGGCGTTTCGGCCTGCCGCGCGCCAAGGTTTTGAACGTTGTCGGTTCGACGGGCTCGGAGATGGCGATCTCGATGATCGCCATTCATGCCCACGGCATCCCGAATATCTTTCCGCTGCCGGTCATCGACGAGGCGGAGGACGCAAAGCCTGCCACCATGTCGCGCCGTGAAGACTGGCGCGACGTGCCGTTGATCACCATCGATCCTCCTGACGCCAAGGACCATGACGACGCGGTCTACGCAGAGATGGACCCATCGCCCGACAACGAAGACGGCATCATCGTTACCGTCGCGATTGCCGATGTCTCCTGGTATGTGCGACCGGGCTCGGCGCTCGACCGCGAGGCGCTGAAGCGCGGCAACTCGGTCTATTTTCCCGACCGCGTCGTGCCGATGCTGCCGGAGCGTATTTCCAATGATCTCTGCTCGCTGAAGGAAGGCGTCGACCGTCCGGCGCTCGCCGTCCGGATGACCTTCTCGAAGGAGGGGCGCAAGATCAGCCACACTTTCCATCGGATCATGATGAAGAGCGCTGCCAAGCTCTCTTATCAGCAGGCGCAGGCTGCCATCGACGGCAACCCCGACGACAAGACCGGCGTGCTCCTCGAGCCGATCCTGAAGCCGCTTTACCATGCCTATGCCGTGATGACGCGGGGCCGGGATCGTCGCCAGCCGCTCGAACTCGATATGCCCGAGCGCAAGATCCTCCTAAAGCCCGATGGCACGGTCGACCGTGTCGTCGTACCGCCGCGGCTCGATGCGCACAGGCTCATCGAAGAGATGATGATCCAGGCTAACGTCGCGGCCGCGGAGACGCTGGAAAAGAAGCGGCAGCCGCTGATCTACCGCATCCACGACGGCCCGACGCTTGCAAAACAGGAGATCCTGCGCGAATTCCTCGCGACCCTCGGCATCCCGCTTGCCAAGGGCGGCAACATGCGCGCCAACAATTTCAACGGCATCCTGGCCAAGGCGGAAGGTACCGCGCACCAGACGATGGTCAGCGAAATGGTTCTAAGGTCCCAGAGCCAGGCGATCTACAGCCCTGAGAATATCGGGCATTTCGGCCTCAACCTGATGAAATACGCCCATTTCACTTCGCCGATCCGCCGTTATGCCGATTTGATCGTGCATCGCGCGCTGGTCGGCTCGCTGGGTCTTGGCGAAGGCGGGATCACGCCTGAAGAGGAGGCCGCGCTCGACGACGTCGCTGCCGAAATCTCGACCTTCGAGCGCCGCGCCATGGCTGCCGAGCGCGAGACCGTCGATCGGCTGATTGCGCATCACCTCGCCGGCCGCGTCGGCGAGGAATTCGACGGTCGCGTCGGCGGCGTTACTAAGGCCGGCCTGTTTATTGCCCTTCCGGACTATGGCGCCGATGGCTTCGTGCCTATATCTACGCTTGGAAACGACTATTTCATCTACGACGAGGCCCATCAGGCGCTGACCGGACAAAAGACCGGTCTTGGCTTTCGGCTCGGCGACAGCGTGAAGGTCCGGCTTGCGGAGGCGATCCCGCTTGCGGGCGCCCTGCGGTTCGAGATGCTGAGCGACGGGCGAGACATGCCGACTGCGATGCGCTCGTTTCATAAATCCGGGCGTCGCAATGCGGGCGCTGCCCGGAAGGCCGGCACGAGGCCACCGCGCGGCCGTAGATAGACAGGCGTTACGGGCGGGTCGGCAGGAGGACAGAATGACTACGAACAGCCGATCTGGACCCGATATTGCCGGCCCGATTGCCAGATATGGCAAACCAAGCGAGGCCGACCGTCCGCTCGGCCGCTCCATCCTGCGCGGCATGCTCGGCCGCTGTCCCAACTGTGGCGAAGGCCGGCTTTTCCGCGCCTTCCTCAAGCCGGTGGAATATTGCCCCGCCTGCAATGAAGAGCTTTTTCACCAGCGCTCCGACGATCTTCCTCCCTATCTGGTCATTCTTGTCCTCGGTCATGTGGTCGTGGGCGGTTATATGTTGACGGATACCCTGCATCATCTGCCAATGTGGGCGACGCTTGCCATCTGGGCGCCGATCACGGTGCTGACGGCGCTGCTAGTGATCCAGCCGATCAAGGGCGGCGTCATCGGCCTACAATGGGCCTTGAGGATGCACGGGTTCGGCGGGCAGGAAGACAAGCCGGACGAATTCGACGACGGAAGCGGCCAGCCGTGAGGGTATCACCGGCGGCAACGCCTCACGCGCCGGTCGGAAGACCCAGGGATGCGGCGACATTGATCCTGATAGACCGGTCGCTTGGAAGCAATCGCGTCCTGCTCGGCAGGCGCGCCGCGATGCATACCTTCATGCCGGATCTCTACGTCTTTCCCGGTGGCCGGAGGGACGCCGGCGATCACCGGCGCCCGTTCGCCAGCGACCTCCATCCGCTCGTGACGCAGAAACTCCTTGCCGCCAACCGGCGACCGATGACTGCTGGCAGCGCCCGGGCACTGGCACTTGCGGCAATCAGGGAACTTACCGAAGAAACCGGATTACAGCTCGGCTCGGAGTTATCGCCGGCCGACAACAGGGTGCCTGAAGCAGCGGAACTTTCGACCCTGCGCTACGTCGCGCGTGCGATCACGCCGCCCGGATCTCCTCGTCGTTACGACACGCGCTTCTTCCTGACTTTCACTGACGAGGCCGGCGTCGATCCATCCCACATTCAAGATTCACAGGAATTGCTTGATCTGCAATGGCTTGACATTGGAGACATTTCTTGTCTGAACATGCCGGACATTACAAAGATGGTTTTGAGGGATGTAGCCGATCAGATGAAGGCCGATCCGTCCTTTGGATTCGGCCTTGCCGTGCCTTTCTATTTCTTGCGCCGCGGGCAATTCGTCCGCCACATGCTCTAAGGATCAATTCATGTCTGAACCGACGAACGGCAAAGTCGGCCATGTCGAAGAAATTCACTGGCCCTCGCTTTTCGCCGCAATCTCGTCGATCTCTTCCGTCGGCATAGCAATCGGCCTCGGCCTTCCCCTCCTCAGCATCATCCTTGAAAAACGCGGCATCCCTTCGACACTGATCGGGCTCAATACCGCCATGGCCGGCATTGCCGCCATGATCGCAGCACCGATCACGACGCGGCTTGCCCACCGATTTGGCGTCGCGCCGACGATGCTGTGGGCGGTCGTGCTCTCCGCCGTCAGTGCACTCGGCTTCTACTATGCTGAAAGTTTCTGGCTCTGGTTTCCCTTGCGCCTGGTCTTTCATGGCGCAACAACCACGCTCTTCATCCTGTCGGAATTCTGGATCAACGCCGCCTCGCCGCCAACCAAGCGAGGCTTCGTGCTCGGGATCTATGCCACCGTCTTGTCGCTCGGCTTTGCAGCGGGGCCGCTCATCTTTTCCCTTGTCGGCAGCGAAGGCCTCCTGCCTTTTGCAATCGGCGCCTGCGCCATCCTCGTTGCCGCCATCCCGATCTTTATCGCCAGGAACGAGAGCCCCGTTCTTGGGGAAAAGCCGGAGCTGCATTTCATGCGCTACGTCTTCCTAGTGCCGACTGCAACGGCTGCCGTTTTCGTCTTCGGCGCCGTCGAGGCCGGCGGCCTGGCACTTTTCCCGATCTATGCCACGCGTTCCGGGTTCGGCGAATCGCAAGCGGCGCTGCTGCTGACGATGATGGGCGTTGGCAACGTGGTGTTCCAGATCCCGCTCGGCCTGCTATCCGACCGGCTTTCCGACAAGCGCCCGCTTTTGACGGCAATGGCCTGCATGGGCCTCGTCGGCGCATTGCTGTTGCCGTTTCTCGCGACAAACTGGCTGCTGATGGCAGCTGTACTGCTTTTCTGGGGAGGCTGCGTTTCCGGGCTCTACACCGTTGGGCTCAGCCACCTCGGATCGCGCCTGACCGGCCCCGACCTTGCCGCTGCGAACGCCGCCTTCGTCTTCTGCTACGCCGTCGGCACGGTTGCCGGTCCACAGGCGATCGGCAGCGCGATCGACATATCAGGGGCGAACGGTTTTGCCTGGTGTATCGCCGGCTTCTTCGGACTTTATGTCGTCCTGTCCGCGATCCGGCTGCTGTTCATGGGGAAGAGGGGTTGACTTTTCGGGCGCGATTTGTAATTTCGCGCCAGATTTAGCCGTGGACCCGGATCGGACGTCCATGGAATCATTTTTCTTAAAGGCAGGACGACCATGGCCAAGGCTACAACAATCAAGATCAAGCTGCTGTCGACAGCCGACACCGGTTCCTTCTACGTTACGACGAAAAACAGCCGTACGATGACCGACAAGATGACCAAGACGAAGTACGACCCGATCGCTCGCAAGCATGTCGAGTTCAAGGAAACCAAGATCAAGTAAGATCCTGGTTGGCTTTTGTTTTCAAGGGGCGCGTCCGCACGGATTGCGCCCTTTTCCTTTGCCGGCAGTTTCGTCATTCAACGAAAAAACGCCGCTCTTCCATTGGAAGGCGGCGTTTTCAATAGGGGGCCGGCTAGTTTGCAAGCGGCACGAGGAACCGCGTAGGTATGCTCACTAACCGGCCGACCCCACGACCCAGGAGATGCGGCGGACCTGAGCATCATGGGGTAGCTTTTGCCCTTCTGCGGGGCTTGTCCTCATATGGTTATAAATTTGACCGAAAACCAATTAAAATCAACAGATTCTTAACGACAGGGCCGCGAAGCCTTGTTCTATGGTTAAAATTCCCGCCTTGGCACAGGTCACGTCAAACGCAAAGCTACAATTTCAAGTCGAAAATATGAGGAACAATAGAGAGACTATAAAATATATCTTTGGATATACCGCAATATTTTTCTACCGAATTTTGAAATCTTTAGTTTACTTACGAATTATCCGTAACAATCCCTGTATTACTTGCTAAAGCCTCTCGCACTTTTAAGTATTTTTCTCGAAAATCAGCCATGGAGAAGTTGTTGACGCTGGGGGACGCGGAATATTCTGAGTTTCAGGCGCCGATATTGTATCGCAGGCGTCTATCGCTCAGTCTTTGCCGCCGACCCAAACCGGGAAAATAAAGTTTTGCGACGGCGATAAAAAAAGCCTCGAATTTTGTTCGAGGGGACCCGTCGAACCTATCAATTTTACTAGGCCGCTGCCGCGACTACCCGATTTCGTCCGCTGTTTTTCGCGGCGTAAAGCGCCAAGTCAGCCTGCTTGATGAGCTGGTCGGCGGTTTCCACCGTGCCGATGCGGGACGATATGCCGAAAGAAGCCGTCACGTTGAGAACCTGTCCGCTATCGCGCAACGTGAACGGTACGGTCTCGACCGCCATTCGCAAGCGCTCGGCGATGCTCGCGGCAACTTCGCCTGGCGTGTCCGGCATCACGACCACGAACTCCTCGCCGCCATAGCGGCAGGCGAGATCGGCACCGCGAACCGTCGAGCGAATGCGGGATGCGAATTCCTTCAGCACCTGGTCGCCTGCGTCATGGCCGTAAGTGTCGTTCACAGCCTTGAAGCGATCAATGTCGGTGATCAGCACAGAGAGTGGGCGGCCACGGATCAAAGAGCGCTTGAACAAGACGGCCAGGTGATTGTCGAGATAGCGGCGATTGTTGAGACCGGTCAGCGCGTCGGTAACGGCAAGCTCGATCGTGTGCTGGACGCTTGCGCGCAGGCGGTCGTTGTAGCGCTTGCGGCGGATTTGCGAGAGGCAACGGGCAACGAGCTCATTGGCGTCGACGGGGCGGACGATATAGTCGTTGACGCCAAGCTCCAGCGCCCGGACGGTCATCTCGTCGGCGCCCTGCTCGGTTATCAGAAGGACCGGCAGGAATCGCGTCCGCTCGAGCGAACGGAGCTGCGAGCAGAGCCGCAACGGATCGTAATCCTCGAAGTTTGAATTGACGATGACGAGCTCGAAGGCGCTTTCGGCCGCTTCGAACAGCGCCGCCTGCGGATCCGACATCGCCGTGACCTCGGCAATGGGCTTCAGCGCCCTGATGATCCGTTCCTGCGAGCTGGCGCGCCCATCGACGAGGAGCACATGCGCACTCTCTTCCGAACGCCCCTCGCCCAGACGCAGTACGTCCTCAATGCCGATAGTGCGCGCCGTCTCTGCACGGGTCCGCAATTCGTCGCTCAGCGTCTTCAGGCGCAACAGGCTCTTCACACGCGAAATGAGCTGGAGATCGTTCACCGGCTTGGTCAGGAAATCGTCGGCGCCCGCCTTGAGACCGCGGACGCGGTCGGCGGATTGATCGAGGGCGGTGACCATGACGACGGGAATATGCGAGATGCGCGGATTGGCCTTTATCCGCTCGCAGACCTCAAAACCGTCCATGCCGGGCATCATGACGTCGAGAAGGATGAGATCGACCTGGCTATCCTCGCAAATGTTCAAGGCATCGCGCCCATTGTCAGCGGTCAGCACGTCGAAATACTCGGCGACCAGCCGGGCTTCGAGCAGCTTCACATTGGCGGGAATGTCGTCAACCACAAGAATTCGCGCGGTCATAAGTCCTTTTCGACGCTCAGGCGTCGCCCAGATAGGTCTTGATCGTTTCAATGAATTTGGGGACGGAAATCGGTTTGGAGACATAGGCTTCGCAGCCGCCCTGGCGAATGCGCTCCTCATCTCCCTTCATCGCGAAGGCCGTCACGGCAATGACGGGAATGACGTGAAGATCGTCATCCTCCTTCAGCCATTTTGTCACCTCAAGCCCGGAAACCTCCGGGAGCTGGATGTCCATCAGGATGAGATCTGGCCGGTGCTTGCGGGCTAGTTCGAGCGCTTCCATGCCGTTGCGGGTCTGGATCGTCGTATAACCGGACGCCTCGATCAGATCGCGAAAGAGCTTCATGTTAAGCTCATTGTCTTCGACGATCATCACTTGTTTGGGCATGATATACTGTCCTTATGACCGGTCTTGAATCCGCCAACCGAAAATATAAGGTCGCGAAGACACCGATTCCATAAATCCGAGAGCCTGACGCTATCGGCATTTGGTTGAGAAATAGGTAATTCACCGTCCAAAATGCAAAGCAACTTCAAGAAGTCGAAGATATCTTCTGCCGATCCGCAGGACACCGCCGTCGCAGTCCTTGGGTGGCTGGCAAATGAGCCCGACATGTTCGGCCGCTTTCTCGCTTTGACCGGGATCGAAGCCGGACAGGTTCGCGGCGCCGTCAACGATAGCGGCTTTCTCGCGGGAATGCTGGACTTTCTGATGAACCACGAGCCGACACTCATGGCTTTCTGCGACGCTACCGGCACAGCGCCCGAAACGGTGGCTGCAGCCTCGGCGCATTTCTCGCCGCCGGGTCTATCCTCCGGAGAGTATTGATCGTGGCCGATATATTTGACCTTGGTCATGTTTCGCTTCGGAACAGGCCACTGGTCATTTGCGATGTCGATGACGTTGTTCTGCAATTCATAACTCCCTTTCAGGCATTCGTGGAAAGCCGGGGCTACCGATTCCTGCCCCGCTCCTTCCGGCTTCATGGCAACATCGTCTCCGGTTCCGATGAGAAGCCGCTTGAAGACAGCGGCGTCTCATCGCTGATCGAAGGCTTCTTCGAGGCGCAGGATCAATGGCAGACGCCATTCGATCTGGTGGCGCAGAAGCTTCATACTTTCTCGGCCGATGCTGACATTGTTTTCCTCACCGCCATGCCACCGCAGTTCCACCAGAGAAGACGCCGGCTTCTCGACAGGCTTGGCTTCGCCTTTCCCCTGCTGTCCACGCAACAGCCGAAGGGACCTGTCGTTAAGGCGCTCCACCAAGGTCGCACCCTGCCAGTCGCCTTCATCGACGACATGGCTCACAATCTTCATTCGGTTCGTGACCACGTAGACGGTTGCCTACTGATCCACCTGGTACCCGTTTCGACCGTTCAGCGGTTTGCCCCAGCGGCGGACGCCGAGATTACGCGAGCGAGCGACTGGAACCACGCGGCGGCGCTGGTTGCCGCCCATATTGCCGTCTGAGGGTGCCAGGGTCACAATACCAGCCGCATCAGCGGGCGACCTTCCTTGCGCTTTGCCACTTCCGAAAATCCAGCCGCCTCGAAAATCCTGAGAGAGCCGACGCAGAGGCCGACCGACTTCGATTGTTTGGTGCGCTCGATCGGACATCCCTCGACAATACGCGCACCTGATATCCTAGCGTATTCGACCGCAGCCGACAGCATTTTATGGCTATAGCCCTTGCCGCGATCGCGGGCACTCATGAAGAAACAGCTCACCGCCCAAACGGACGGATCAGCCGCGTCCTCCGGGTCTATCGGCCTTGAGACGGTTTTCAACGAATTCCATTTCGGCAGCTCGGCGCGCGGACCAACCTGAGCCCAGGCAACCGGCCGTTCGCCGATATAGCCCAGAATTCCGGGCGGCGATCCTGCAACCACGCGGCCCTTCATGAATTGCTTCTTTGCCTCGCCGTCCATCAGTTTTCGCTCTGAGGTGGGAATGCGTAGATAGGTACACCAGCAGCCATAGCAGGCGCCGCTTGGACCAAAGAGCCTCTCGAAATCTCCCCAGCGATCCGGCGTCAGCGCCAGCGTCTTGAGTTCCTCCACACCAAACTCCTTTCTCCCGTCTTGAGAGTCTCAGGCATAGGGCATAAAGTACGGATGTTCAACATTTGTTCTCACAAGATGACGACTGCGACCGACAAGACACCCGGCTTCTGCCGCGATTGCCTCAGCGAGCAGCCGGCGGTTCGGCAGCGTTGCCGCGCCTGCGGAAGCCCACGTCTGGTCTATCATCGCGAACTCAACGATCTGACGCTGGCCCACATCGATTGCGATGCGTTCTATGCTGCCGTCGAGAAGCGCGACAATCCGGAGCTTGCCGACAAACCCGTGATCATCGGTGGGGGCAAACGCGGCGTCGTATCGACTGCCTGCTATATCGCGCGCATTCACGGCGTGCGCTCTGCCATGCCGATGTTCAAGGCGCTCGAAGCCTGTCCTCAGGCGGTGGTCATTCGGCCGGACATGGAGAAATACAGCCGCGTCGGGCGCGAGATGCGTCAGATGATGCAGGAGCTGACGCCTCTGGTGCAGCCCCTTTCGATCGACGAGGCCTTTCTGGAACTTGCCGGCACCCAACGCCTACATCAGGACCGCCCTGCCCGGATCCTTGCGAAATTTGCCCGGCGCATCGAAAGCGAGATCGGCATTACCGTCTCGATCGGCCTTTCTTACTGTAAGTTTCTCGCCAAGGTTGCCTCCGATCTCAACAAACCGCGCGGTTTTTCCGTCATCGGCCGTAAGGAGGCCGTCGCTTTCCTGGCGCCGAGACCGGTGACGACTATATGGGGCGTCGGCAAGGCGTTTGCTGCGACCCTGGAGAGCGACGGCATCCGCACCATCGGCCAGCTGCAGACCATGGACGAAGGCGACCTGATGCGCCGCTACGGCACGATGGGCCAGCGGCTCTTTCGGCTCGCCCGTGGGATAGACGACCGCGACGTTCATCTCAATGACCCGGCCAAGAGCGTCTCGGCCGAGACCACATTCTTCGACGACATCTCCAAGCATGACGAGCTTGTGCCGATCCTGCGCAGCCTTTCGGAAAAAGTCTCGCGGCGGCTGAAGAAGAGCGGAATTGCCGGACAGACCGTAGTGCTGAAATTGAAGACCTCGGAGTTCAAGAGCCGGACCCGCAATCGACGGCTCGAGGACCCGACGCAACTCGCAGACCGGATCTTCCGCATCGGCCTGCGGCTGCTTGAAAGCGAGACAGACGGCACGAAATTCCGACTGATCGGCATCGGCGTTACCGATCTCTGCGACGCAGCGTGTGCCGATCCGCCCGATCTCGTCGATGAAAAGGCGGCGCGTCGCGCGGCAGCCGAAGCCGCAATGGACAAGCTGCGCGAGAAGTTCGGCAACAAGACGGTCGAGACCGGCTATACGTTCGGCAGTGGCAAGCGCGACGGCTGACCGGCCCTATCTTGGGCGCTTGGCCATGTGTCGCGTTCCTTCAAGCCTTCCTTAAACTTCCATGTCTAACGTCAAACCACGAGTATTGCGTTTTGGTATGTCATCATGTTGCGTCTTCTTTTCGGGATAGGCCTGCTCTCGGCCACGGCCCTTACCCCGCCTGCGTTTGCAACGGATGCGGCGCGCACGCTGCAGATCGTTGTTTCCACCGATCGGCAGTCGCTCGCCGTCTATGACGGCGCCGAGGTGGTGGCAACCTCTAAGATCTCGACGGGAAAGCAAGGCCACTCGACACCGAACGGCATCTTCTCGATCCTCGAGAAGGAGCGCTATCACGCTTCCAACATCTATTCGAATTCGCCGATGCCCTTTATGCAGCGGCTGACCTGGTCCGGCATTGCGCTGCACGAATCCGGTTTCGTGCCGGGATATCCGGCCTCGCATGGCTGCGTTCGCATGCCCAAATCCTTTGCGCAAAAGCTCTACCAGATGACCGAGCCCGGCGTGCATGTGGTCATAGCCAACCAGCCGGTCGTGCCACAACCGATCGAGCACGCAACGCTGTTTCATCCGCCTGTCTCGGCGCTCGACATGCCGCTGTTTTCCGGTCTCGAACTGCGGCCGACGAATTCCATCTTTTTGAAGGCGAGCGAGCCCATCGAGGTGGCGACGAATGACACTGCGTCGCTGCCGGTTCCTGCCGCGACGCGTCAGCCAACACTCATAGATCAAGCGCCATTGCGCATCCTGATCACCCGCCGTGACCTGCGCGGCAACGTGCGCGATCTTCAGGTATTGCTGAGCGGCATGGGCTACGACGCGGGCATGCCGGATGGGATGCTTGGACCGACTACGGTACAGGCGATCGGGAATTTCAAGAAAGCGCACAATGTGACGGCGACCGGCGGGCTGGTGAGTGCCGCGCTGATGAAAGCAGTCTACGACATTGCCGGCAAGGGAGAGCCGCCGAACGGTACTGTCATGGTACGCCAGGGTTTCAGGCCGGTTTTCGAAGCGCCTGCCATGATCGCAGAGCCGGAGCAGGCGCTCGGAACCCACTTCTTCACCGCCCACGACGTCGACAAGATAGAGGGCAAAGCCGAATGGTACAGCGTGACGCTCGAAAACGATCTGTCGCGCGAGGCGATGAAGCGGTTGGGCATCACCAGCGAGGAACAATCGAACTCGCTCAACGCCGCCGATCATGCGCTCGACAGGATCACCATTCCAGACGATGCGCGCCGGAAGATCGAGGACCTGCTCACTGCCGGATCGTCGCTCACCATCTCCGACACGGGCGTCGGGCCCGAGACTGGCGACGGCACGGATTTCATCACCATAACCAAGAACGGCGGTTCTTCGAAGAAGGGCTGAGCTGCAAGCGACCGCCTGGTCGGTTCACAACTCAGACCAGTTCCACGTCGATGATACCCGGTGCGGAACGCAGGGCCGCGGCGATCTCCGGCGTAATCCGATACTTGTTAGGCAACTCGACTTCGACCTCCCGTTGGCCCTCTTCCTTGATGACGATGAAAGAGACCAGCCCGTCGCCCTTTGCATTCAGATGAGCAGCAACCATCTTCAGCGGTCCGGAATCCCTGATATAGACACGCAGCGCCTTCTGCATCTGAAGCGACTTCTCCTCAAGCGACTGTACCGTCTGAAGCCTAAGGCTTACGCCCTCCGGCCGCTCCTCCGCCGCGGCCGTGATGACGAAAGATTTGCCCACCTCGAGGACATCGCGATATTGCGCCAGCATCTCCGAGAACATCACGGCTTCGAACTGCCCGGAGGAATCCGAAAAGACGAAGATGCCCATCTTGTTGCCGGTGCGGGTCTTGCGTTCTTGCTTCGAAATCACCGTTCCGGCAAGCCGCGCATTGGCGGCGCCCTGCTTAACGGCCGCGGAGAAATCGGCAAAAGTCTGGACGCGCATCTTCTTCAGGACGGCATTGTAGGCATCGAGCGGGTGCGCGGTGAGGTAAAAGCCCAGCACCTGGAACTCCCGCAGCAAGCGTTCCGACGCCAGCCACGGCGTGAACGGTGGGAAAGAAATCCGCTCCGGCCCTGACCCGGAGCCGCTGCCGAACATATCGGACTGGCCGCTGCGCTTGTTTTCCTGGGCAAGCTGGGCATAGCCGATAACGCGGTCGAGTCCGGCGAGGACCTGCGCACGGTCGAGGCCGAAACAATCGAAGGCACCGGCAAACAGCAGGCTTTCCAGCACCCGGCGATTGACCTGTTTCGGATCGATGCGCAGACAAAAATCCTCAATGCTGGCAAAGGACGTATCGCCGCGCACCTCCACGATGTGGTCGACGGCCGATTCACCGACGCCCTTGATCGCCGCCAGCGCATAATAGATACGGTTGTCGCCCGTCTGGAAATGCCGAAAGGAAGTCTGCACAGATGGCGCAACAACCTCGATGCCGAGCCGCTTTGCATCCTGGCGGAAATCGTTGACCTTTTCCGTATTCGCCATATCAAGCGTCATCGAGGCCGCGAGAAACTCGACCGGATAATGCGCCTTCATATAGGCGGTCTGGTAGGAGACGATGGCATAGGCCGCAGCGTGCGACTTGTTGAAACCGTAGTTGGCGAACTTTGCCAGGAGATCGAAGATCATGTCGGATTGCGGCTTCGAGACGCCGTTCTTCATCGACCCTTCAACGAAGCGTGCTCGCTGCTGGTCCATCTCCGCTTTGATCTTCTTGCCCATGGCGCGGCGCAGTAGATCGGCTTCTCCCAGCGAATAACCGGAGAGCACCTGCGCGATCTGCATCACCTGTTCCTGGTAGACGATGACGCCCTGGGTCTCCTTGAGCAGATGGTCGATCATCGGATGGATCGATTCCATCTCCTCCTCACCATGCTTGCGGGCATTGTAGACCGGGATATTCTCCATCGGACCCGGGCGATAGAGCGCCACCAACGCGATGATATCCTCGATGCAATCCGGCCGCATGCCGAGGAGAGCCTTGCGCATGCCCTGGCTTTCCACCTGGAACACGCCGACCGTCTCGCCGCGAGACAACTTGTCGTAGGTCTCCTTGTCGTCGAGCGGGATCGTTGCAAGATCAATCGATATGCCGCGCTTGGCGACGAAATCGACAGCCGTCTTCAAGACTGTCAAAGTCTTCAGTCCGAGAAAGTCGAATTTGACGAGACCCGCCTGCTCCACCCACTTCATGTTGAACTGAGTGACCGGCATATCGGAGCGCGGATCGCGATACATCGGCACCAGCTTTGACAGCGGCCTGTCGCCGATGACGATGCCCGCGGCATGGGTCGAAGCGTGGCGATAGAGCCCCTCGATCTTCTGGGCTATGTCAAGAAGGCGCGCAACCACGGGCTCCTTGTCAGCTTCCTCCTGGAACCGCGGCTCCTCCTCGATCGCCTTTGCAAGCGTCGTCGGATTGGCCGGATTGTTCGGCACCAGCTTGCAGATCCTGTCGACCTGGCCATAGGGCATTTCCAGCACGCGACCGACATCGCGCAGTGCTGCGCGAGCCTGCAGCGAACCGAAGGTGATGATCTGCGCGACCTGCTCGCGACCATACTTCTGCTGCACGTAACGGATCACCTCTTCCCGGCGATCCTGGCAGAAGTCGATATCGAAGTCCGGCATCGAGACGCGCTCAGGATTGAGGAAGCGCTCGAACAGCAGAGAAAATCGTAGCGGGTCGACGTCGGTGATCGTCAAAGCATAGGCAACCAGTGAACCGGCACCCGAGCCACGGCCTGGCCCGACGGGAATGTCATGCTGCTTTGCCCACTTAATGAAGTCGGCAACGATCAAAAAGTAGCCCGGAAACTTCATGCGCTCGATGACGCTGAGTTCGAACTCAAGCCGATCGCGATAGTCCTTCTCCTCGTATCCAGGCGCCATCCCAAGCGTCGCCAGCCGCATGTCCAGGCCCTCGACCGCCTGGTTGCGCAGTTCCAGCACCTCCGCCCGCTCCGCCTCTTCGGGATCGTCGGTGGCACCGGTGAAACGCGGCAGGATTGGCTTTCGGGTCTCGAGCACGAAGGAGCAACGTTCGGCGATTTCGACCGTATTTGCCAGGGCTTCCGGCAGATCGGCGAAGAGCTTGACCATATCGGCCCTGCTCTTCAGATAGTGATCCGGCGTCAGGCGGAAGCGGCTGTCGTCGGAGACGATGGCGTTATGGGCAACGGCCATCAGCGCATCGTGGGCATCATAATCGTCGCGTGTCGGAAAGAACGCCTCGTTGGTCGCGACAAGCGGCAGATCGTGTTCATAAGCGAGCGCTACCATCTTCTGCTCATGGCGGCGATCGAAAGTGCCGTGCCGCTGAAGCTCGACATAAAGCCGGTTACCGAACAGTCGCTTCAGCTCTAGCAGCCGCGCCTCGGCCTGGGCGCCATGGCCTTCCTTGAGAGCCAGGTCGATCGGGCCGCCGACCGAACCTGTCAGCGCAATCAATCCCTCGGTGCCAATCTCGTCCAACCAGGACCTGTTGATATGCACAGCCTGACTGCTGTCGCCGCCGAGATAGGCGCGGCTGACAAGATCGACGAGACGCTCGTAGCCCTCGGCAGACGCGGCAAGAAGCACGATCGCCGGAAGCTTGGCGAGCGCGTGCTGACCATTGCGCCTATCGCCCTCGGCCCCGTCCCCCATATCGATGGACACCTGACAACCGATGATCGGCTGTAAACCCTCCTCCATCGCCTTCTGGGAAAACTCCAGCGCGATGAAAAGATTGTTCGTGTCGGTAATCGCGATGGCCGGTTGACTGTCGGCAACCGCTTTGGCGAGGATTTTCTTGAGTGGCAACGCGCCTTCAAGCAGCGAATAGGCGGAATGGACACGTAGATGAACAAAGTCCGGCAACGGCCCGAGAGGACCGACTGCGCTGTCATTTGCTTCCGCCATAATATGCCTTTTCGCCCGCCAGAATGAATCGCGGCTATTGTCGGCATTGCGGAAGATAGAGTCCAGTCGTTATCCCAGAAATCACAGGCGCATCGACACGCCACGATGGTTGAAAGTCACATCGCCATCACGATGATCGAAAAGCTTGCGACAAACATGACGATGGAGGTAAACGCGGCGACGTCTCTGATAAAGTCGGTCATTGGGCCTCTCCTTGCTTGTTATGTTTCCTATATGTTCTATTTATGTTCACCAGTCAATTGCTATTTCGAAGAATTTGTTGCGATTGCTACAGAGGGAACAAAACAGATAGAACTTTGCTATGTTCCCCCTATGTTCTTTACAGTGGCAATGGGATATGCAACTCTACGTTATAGAGCGGCATGGAGAGGAAGATGTGGGAGCTGAGCGAACTGAACCGGTTCATCGTCACTGCGAAGTCGAACAGCTACGTCGCCGGTGCCAAGCCATCAGCGTCATGCCGCCTGGGTTCACACGACGTCGGTTATACGAGCGAGGGATGGCGCTATCTCGACAGCTATTTCGGTGGTGGCGATTTTGCCGGCCAGGAGGTGGTTTGGGTCAACGATGAACCGGTATGGGCCATGAACTATTTCGGGAGGATTTTAGTGCCTGCGTTGATCGATGCAACGAAGGCCGGGACCGTCATCAAAGCTGCCCTACAGTACATGTATATCGAGGAAAACCGGTTTCTTGGGGGTATGGATTTCGACCATGCGCTCGCCCGCTACCACGATCGCAACGTTGGCGACTGCAGCCATTTTAGAGGGCGCGAGATCATTGTGGTCGCTGGCCGCGAAGCTTACGAGTTGCACTATCACGGCGGCTTGATCAAACCGTAAGCCGAAATTGGTCAGAACTCGACGACCTTGCCGTCGCTGATTGTGACGCGGCGGTCCATACGGGCTGCAAGTTCGTGGTTGTGGGTGGCGATCAGCGCGGCGAGCCCGGATTGGCGGACGAGCGCTTCGAGGGCATCAAAGACGTAGTGCGCCGTTGCCGGATCGAGGTTGCCGGTGGGCTCATCGGCAAAGAGCACCAGCGGCGCATTGGCCACGGCGCGGGCAATGGCGACGCGTTGCTGCTCGCCGCCGGATAGTTCGGCCGGGCGGTGTGAGGCGCGATGGCCGATACGCATGTAATCCAGCAATTGTCCGGCGCGCTCATGCGCCTCTTTCCGCGAGAGCCCAGCAATGAGCTGCGGCATCATGATATTTTCTACCGCAGAAAACTCCGGGAGGAGGTGATGAAACTGATAGACGAAACCGATCTCGTTGCGTCGGATGGCCGTGCGCCGCTCGTCGGACAGCCCGTTGCACGGATTGCCGTTGATCGTGACATCCCCGGCATCCGGGTGCTCCAGCAGGCCGGCCACGTGAAGAAGGGTGGACTTGCCGGTGCCCGACGGCGCGACAAGGGCTACGATCTCGCCACGATGCAGCGAAAAATCCGCACCTTTCAGGATGGAAAGAGTTGTCTCACCCTGGCCGTAGTGGCGTTCGATGCCGGTCAGCTGCAGAACGACGTTTTGCTTCATGAAATGCTGAGGTCCTTATTCGTAGCGCAGCGCCTGCACCGGATCGAGCCGCGAGGCACGCCAGGCAGGGAAAATGGTGGCGAGGAACGACAGGCTGAGCGCCATGACCACGACCGTGATCGTCTCCCCGATATCCATTTCCGCGGGCAGCTTGCTGAGGAAATAGAGCTGGGGATCGAACAGAACCGTGCCGGAGACCCAGGAGAAGAAACCACGGATAGACTCGATGTTGACGCAGACGAGAACGCCGAGAAGGACGCCGCCGAGTGTGCCGACAATACCGATCGCAGCCCCTGTCATGAAGAAAATGCGCATGATCGCCCCGGAACTTGCACCCATGGTGCGCAGGATGGCGATGTCGCTGCCCTTGTCCTTCACCAGCATGATCAGGCCGGAGATGATATTGAGGGCGGCGACCAAAACGATCAATGTCAGGATCATGAACATGACATTGCGCTCCACTTGGAGCGCGGAGAAGAACGTCTCGTTGCGTTGGCGCCAGTCGGTGAGGAACACCTGCCGTCCGGCGGCCGCCTCGATCTGAGGCCTCATCGCCTCGACATCGTCAGGCTTGGTGATGAACAGTTCGATCGACTGGACGATACCTGGTGCATTGAAGTAGAGCTGCGCTTCCTCGAGCGGCATGAAGATGATCGAGGCATCGTATTCCGACATGCCGATCTCGAAAATCCCGGAGACGGTGTACGATTTGACGCGCGGATTGACACCGAAGGGGGTGACGTCGCCCTCAGGCGCGATGAGCGTGATCTGATCGCCGGCAGACAGGCCGAGCTGCTGGGCCATGCGCGAGCCGACAAGAACCCCCTGACCGGCCGCAAAGCCGACGAGATCCCCCGATTTGACATTTCCGGAAATGGTCTTGAGCTTGGTGAGATCCTCGGCGCGCATACCGCGCACAAGGGCGCCCGTACCAGCTCCGCCTTTACCGGAGGCAAGCGTTTCGCCCTCGACGAGCGGTATCGCCATGGTGACGCCCGGGACCGCGGCAAACTTCTGCGCAAGGGCTGCATAGTCGTTCAAGGGCGTGTCGACAGGCTGGACGATGATGTGACCGTTCAGACCGAGAATGCGCGTGATCAGCTCGGTGCGGAAGCCATTCATGACGGCCATGACGATGATGAGCGTCGCGACGCCGAGCATGATGCCGATGAACGAAAAGCCCGCGATGACGGAAATGAACGCCTCTTTTCGCCGGGCGCGAAGATAGCGCCAGGCAACAAGCCGTTCGAAGACTGAAAACGGGCGCGACGCAGATGCTGCGACTTTTGTCTTAGGCTGCTGATCCACTGCCGCGCTGCTTACCGCCATTCGCCTTCCCGCCTTTCATTCAGCCAACCAGCCGGTTGACTGCCGCTTCAATCGTCATCGTCTCGCGCGCGCCGGTCTTGCGATCCTTGACTTCCACTTCACCACTTGCAACCGACCGGGGGCCCACGATCACCTGGACGGGCACGCCGATCAAATCCGCCGTGGCGAATTTCGTTCCGGCGCGATCGTCACGGTCGTCGAGCAGCACGTCTTTGCCGGCCTTCATGAGCGTCGAATAAAGCTTTTCGCAGGCAGAATCACAGGCTTCATCGCCGGACTTCATGTTGATCACAACAATGTCAAATGGTGCAACGGAGGCCGGCCAGATGATTCCGTTCTCGTCATGAGAGGCTTCGATGATCGCCGGAACCAGCCGTGTAGGGCCAATTCCGTAGGATCCCATATGGACCGTATGTTCCTTGCCGTCAGGACCCTGGACCTTGGCTCCCATCGGTTCGGAATATTTCTCGCCGAAATAGAAGATGTGGCCGACCTCGATGCCGCGGGCCGAGAGACGCTCGGCCTCGGGGATCGCGTTGAAGGCGGCCTCGTCGTGCATTTCCGATGTCGCGGCATAGACCGACGTCCACTGGTCGAAGATCGCCTGCAAACCCGCCACGTCGTCGAAATCGGTATTGGCGCCTGGAATATCGAACTTCACGAAATCCTTGTGACTGAACACCTCGGACTCGCCAGTGTCAGCAAGGATAATGAATTCATGGCTGAGATTGCCGCCGATCGGGCCCGTATCTGCCAGCATCGGAATGGCCCGCAGTCCGAGCCGCGAGAACGTGCGGAGATAGGCGGCGAACATCTTCCTGTAGGAATGCTCCGCCCCTTCGCGGGTCAGGTCAAACGAATAGGCATCCTTCATCAGGAATTCGCGCGAGCGCATCGTGCCAAAGCGCGGGCGGATCTCGTCGCGGAACTTCAGCTGAATATGGTAGAGGTTGAGCGGCAGATCCTTGTAGGACTTGACGTAGGAGCGGAAGATATCCGTCACCATCTCTTCGTTGGTCGGACCATAGAGCATGGGGCGGTCCTGCCGGTCCCTGATGCGCAACATCTCCTTGCCATAGGCGTCGTAGCGGCCGCTTTCCTGCCAGAGTTCAGCCGACTGGAGCGTCGGCATCGACAGCTCGATGGCGCCCGCGCGGTTTTGTTCCTCGCGGATGATCGCGTTGACCTTGTCGAGAACGCGCTTGCCGAGCGGCAACCACGAATAGATACCCTGCGACTGCTGGCGTATCATTCCAGCGCGCAACATCAGCCTATGGGAAACAATTTCCGCTTCCTTGGGGTTCTCCTTCAGGATCGGCATGAAATAACGGGACAGACGCATGGCAACTTCCGGTTGGTTTGACAGGTTCGCGGCGTGGAATCGCACAACAAGTTAATGCTGAAGGCGTTCATATCTGCTTCGCCGCAGGAAAGAAACCCTGCTCACGGAGGCCGCAGTCCAACAGTTTGAAATGGCGGCAAGCAGCGCGCCGAATTTTTTCTTCATTCTAAAAAAATGCATGTTTATAAGGACTTACATGAAAAACTTGTCAACAGAAAAATTTTGCGCGAGTGTAGCAAAAATGCAAAAAAACAGATGACAAAGCTTATTCTTTGAGCTAGTTTCAGCTCACAAAAGAGGCAGGAAGGTTAAATTCTTGTCGTTCTCGCGGTCAAGTCTTGGGAGGATCAGATCTTAGGCGCGCTCGTCGCTGCCCCGGCAACGGATAAGGATCACGCGAAACTTAAAAACAAGGCTTCTGCCTTGTTTTTTTTTGCCCTACATCAACTCGTGCTAAATCTCATAGCAAAATTTACACCTCGCGTCGGGTTTCACCGCACGCGCCCAAGCCTGGTGCCTGTGTGCCCCAAATATGCGACAGCCTTATGACATGCCGCTTTGCCAGCTCATTGGTAGCGAGGAACGATGGCCGGGATCGCGTCTACGTTTATGCCGAGATAGTTCGAACACACGAACCAGCCGCCGTAAATTACGCCTGAGACCAGGGTCGTCAGCAAGACCACCCGAGCGGCGCGGAACTTCGTCGGAGCACTGGCGACGGTGCCAAGCACGACCTCATTGTCTTCTTCCTGGGTTCTCATGCCGATCGGCAGGATGGCAAAAAGCGTGATCCACCAGACGACAAAATAGACCGCCAGCGTCGACAAGATTGGTTGGATCATCGTTTGGCTCCCTCCGCGGCTGTATTTCGCGCTTAGCGCTTCCTCGGCCGATATCTATAAGGCGAAAGGCGCTGCTGTTCAAAGCGTGAGATAGCGCCCTAATGTCACAGCTGTTCGAGTTCTATCAGCGTCCCGAAGAAATCCTTCGGATGCAGGAAGAGCACCGGCTTGCCGTGGGCGCCGATCTTTGGTTCGCCGTTGCCGAGCACGCGCGCTCCAGATGCAAGCAGATGGTCCCGTGCCGCGACAATATCGTCAACTTCATAGCAGATGTGGTGCATCCCACCGTCGGGGTTCCTTGCCAGGAACGCGGCGATCGACGAGCCCTCCCCGAGCGGCTCCAACAGCTCGATCTTGGTGTTGGGCAAACCGACGAAGACGACGGTGACGCCATGTTCCGGCAGGGGTTGGGGCTGCGACACGGAAGCACCGAGCTGGTCGCGATATGCAGCGGTCGCCGTCGCCAGATCCGGCACGGCAATTGCCAGGTGATTAACCCTTCCGAGCATCGACACCTCCTTGTCAGCCTGGATCTCAGACCTTGTTCATGAAGACGGTCACCACAGGCTTCTTCCCCCAGATGTTGTTTGCTGTCGAGCGAACCGCCCGGCGCACAGCTTCCTGGAGCATGTCGAGGTCTTTGCGGCGCGCGCGCGGAATGCTTTCGATGGCACTGACCACGGCATCGAAGAGCGTGTCTTCCATTTCCTCGCCCTCATCGTCGTAGATCGGCAGACCGATGGCCACAACATCGGGATCGCCGATGATATCGAAGCGCGCATCGAGCACGACGCCGACCGCGACATGTCCGGCAAAGGACAGCTTCTTGCGGTCGCCTATGCCCATTTCCTCGAAATCGCCGATCAGCGTTCCGTCCTTGTAGATCCGACCATGCGGCACGTCGTCGATGACCTCGACCGGCCCGGGCGCCAGGCGAAGCATGTTGCCATTTCTGACGCGAGGCACAAGTGCGATGCCGGATTGTTGGGCGAGCTCCTTCTGAGCGACGAGATGGGCGGCTTCGCCATGGACGGGAACGAGAACCTTCGGCCTTGTCCACTGATACATCTTCTGCAACTCGTTGCGGCGCGGGTGCCCAGAAACATGGACCAGCGCCTCGTTGTCGGTGACAATATGGATACCCTGCTCCACCAAGCCATTCTTGATATCCTGAATGGCCTTTTCATTGCCTGGGATGGCGCGTGAGGAAAATACCACGATATCGCCGGCGGACAGCGCAACATTGCGCATCTCGTCCCGGGAAAGCTTGGCGAGGGCCGCCCGCGGCTCCCCCTGGCTGCCAGTCAGGATGACGACAACCTTGTCGCGCGGGATATAGCCATATTCGTCTTCGGCAATGAAGGGCTTCACGCCTTCCATCAGCCCGACATCGCGGGCAACATTGGCGACGCGCTTCAGCGAGCTGCCGAGAAGCAGCACCTCACGGCCAGCAGCCTCGGCGGCTTCGGCAACGGTGCGGATACGCCCGACATTCGAGGAGAATGTGGTGATCGCCACGCGTCCGTCGGCGTTCTCGATGATCTTGCGCAAGGATTCCGACACGTCTTTTTCCGACGGCGAGACACCATCGCGCATGGCGTTGGTGGAATCGCACATCAGCGCGAGGACGCCCTCGTCGCCGAGTTGGCGGAAACGGGCTTCGTCGGTGAGCGGACCAAGCGACGGCTCATGATCGATCTTCCAGTCGCCGGTATGCACGATATTGCCAAGCGGCGTGCGTATCACCAGCGACATCGGCTCGGGGATGGAGTGGTTGACCCCAACGCCCTCGACGCTGAACGGACCGATATTGACGCGGTCTCCAGCCTTGAAAGGGGTGATCGGAATTTCACCACGCGACTTCTCGTAGTTGCGCTTTGCCTCCAGCATGCCGGCGGTGAAGCCGGATGCATAGACCGGCACATTCAGGCCCGGCCAAAGATCATTCAAGGCGCCGTAATGGTCCTCGTGCGCGTGGGTGATGATGATCGCCTTGAGATTTTTGCGTTCCTTGGCAAGGAAGCGAATATCCGGCAACACAAGGTCGACGCCGGGCAAATCCGGCCCGGGAAAGGTCACGCCGCAATCCACCATGATCCACTGGCGATGGTCCTTGGGGCCATAGCCGTAGAGCGCGAGATTCATGCCGATCTCGCCTACACCGCCAAGCGGCAGGAACACCAATTCGTCTTGGTTCGCCATACTATTCTTTTATCCATTATCCAAAAAAGACATCGCCTGCGGCGATCGTCATGATCCTGCCTGCACCGGTGTCGAGCATCAACAAGCCACTATCATCTATCCCTGCGAATTGGCCGGAAATCGACCGGTCGGGCAGGTTTACCGTTATCTTTTCGCCTATGCCGCAAGCGACATCGCGCCACCGTGCGGTAATTTCGCGTATGCCCCTGCCCTTGTCCCACGCGGCGAGCGCTTCCGCCATCGAGGCATAAAGATGCGCGAACACCTCTTCAGGCGAGGCGGACGCTCCCTGCTCGCGCAGGCACGTTACGGGATATTGCGGGTTTTCAGGCATGACCGCAATATTGATGCCGATGCCGATGACCAGCGCATAACGGCCGCCGGGCAAGGCCTCGCCTTCGATCAGAATGCCGCAGGTCTTCTTGCGTCCGATGAGAATATCGTTCGGCCATTTGACCTCAACAGGCTTGGCGGCCAACGGCAGCACCGCGCGCACCGCCTGATGAACGGCAACGGCAACCGCCAAAGGCAGCGAGCCAAGGCGTTCCATCGGGGCTGGGTCAATCAGCAGAAGCGACGCATATAGATTACCAGGCTCAGAAACCCAAGGTCGCCCGCGCCGGCCGCGGCCACCGGTCTGCCGGCCCGCGGTGATCCAGAAATTGCCCGCGTCGCCGGCACGCGCACGGACGAGGCATTCACTATTGGTGGAAGAGGTCTCAAGCAGCGCCTCATGCCGGAAGTCGGCAGGCAACTTCCGGCTTCCGGTTTCAGCAGCCATTAAAACAGCGTCGCGGCAGCCAAGTCGGCGGCGCCGCCGATGGGGCCGCCGATGAGGACATAGGCAATCACGAAGAGGCCAGAAAGGCCGTAGACCAGGCGCAGTTCACCGGCGGAGCGCGTAAAGTCGTCCGTCGCCTCGTCGAACCACATGACCTTGACGATGCGAAGATAGTAGTAGGCGCCGACAACCGATGCCAGCATACCGATGATCGCCAGCCCGTAGAGCTTTGCCTCGATGGCTGCAACGAACACGAAGTACTTCGCGAAGAAGCCCGCAAGCGGTGGAACCCCGGCCAGCGAAAACATCAGCGCAGTCAGGACGACTGCCATGAACGGATTGGTCGACGACAGGCCGGCAAGATCGCTTATGCTTTCGACCTGGCGCCCATCCTTGCGGCGCATCGCCAAGATGCAGGCGAAGGTGCCGAGCGTCATCACCATGTAGATGACCATGTAAAGCATCACGCCGGATACGCCGGTCTTGTTGCCGGCAGCAAGGCCTACGAGCGCGTAGCCCATATGGCCGATCGACGAATAGGCCATCAGCCGCTTGAAATTGTGCTGGCCGATCGCGGCGAAGGAACCAAGCAGCATCGACGCGATCGAGATGAAGACGACGATCTGCTGCCAGTCGGCGAGAACCGGCTGGAAGGCCGTGATGACGAGCCGTGTCAGGATCGCCATGGCCGCAACCTTGGGCGCACCCGCAAGGAAAGCGGTGACCGGCGTCGGCGCGCCTTCATACACATCAGGCGTCCACATGTGGAAGGGCACGGCGGAAATCTTGAAGGCAAGGCCGGCGAGAACAAAGACAAGGCCAAAGACCAAGCCGAGCGACCGTGTTTCAGAGCCCAGTGCCACGGCAATGGCATCGAAGGTGGTGTGACCGGTAAAGCCGTAGACCAGCGACATGCCGTAGAGCAGCATGCCGGAGGAAAGCGCGCCAAGGACAAAGTATTTCAGGCCGGCTTCCGTCGACTTCAGGCTGTCGCGGTTGATGGCACAGACGACATAAAGAGCCAGCGACTGCAGTTCCAATGACAGATAAAGCGAGATCAGGTCATGGGCCGAAATCATCAGCAGGATGCCGAGCGTCGCCAGAAGCAGGAGCACTGGAAACTCGAAACGATCAAGCTGCTGTTCGCGCGCCTGCCCGATCGTCATGAACATGGCGACGATCGAGCCGATCAGTGCGACGATCTTCATGAAACGGGAGAAGCCGTCGGAAAGATAGGCGCCGCCATAGGCAAGGCCTGTGCTTGGCTCAAAAATAATCCAGAGACCTGCGATAACAAGCACGGCAATGGCGAGCCCTGTTACCATGGGACCGGAACGTTCCCCGGCGAACACGCCGATCATCAGCAGCGCGAGCGCACCGATCGCGAGAATGATCTCCGGGAAGGAGAGCTGCAGACTGGCATAAATTGTGTCAGCGGTCATAGCCAAAAAGTCCCGTCATCATTTCATCGACAGCGCAACGTCGTGCGCGGCGTGCAGGGCTGCAGAGTAGTTGTTCACAAGCAGGTCCACCGAGGCAGCGGTCGCATCGAAGATCGGCGCGGGGTAGATGCCAAAGAAGATCGTCGCCGCGATCAGCGGATAGAGAATGAGCTGTTCGCGCGGCGACAGGTCCAACAACGCCTTCAGCTTCTCCTTTTCCAACGCGCCGAAGATGACACGACGGTAGAGCCAAAGTGCATAGGCGGCCGACAGGATGACGCCGGTCGCGGCAAATAGCGCAACCCAAGTGTTGACGCGGAAGACGCCGATAAGGGTCAGGAATTCGCCGATGAAGCCTGACGTGCCGGGAAGACCGACATTGGCCATGGTGAAGATCATCATCGCAACGGCATATTTCGGCATGTTGTTGACGAGACCGCCATAGGCCGCGATGTCGCGGGTATGGGTTCGGTCATAGACCACGCCGACGCAAAGGAAGAGCGCGCCGGAGACAATGCCGTGCGAGAGCATCTGGAAGATTGCCCCCTGCACGCCCTGGGTATTGGCGGCGAAGACACCCATGGTGACATAACCCATGTGCGCCACCGACGAATAGGCAATCAGCTTCTTGATGTCCTCCTGCATCAGCGCCACCAGCGAAGTATAGATGATGGCGATCACGGACAGCGAGAAGACGAAGGGTGCGAAATAGGCTGACGCATCCGGGAACATGGCGAGCGAGAAGCGGATGAGACCGTAGCCGCCGAGCTTCAGCATGACACCCGCAAGGATCACCGAACCCGCCGTCGGCGCCTGAACGTGCGCATCAGGCAACCAGGTGTGGACCGGCCACATCGGCATCTTCACGGCGAAGGACGCAAAGAATGCGAGCCATAGCCACGTCTGCAGATGCGGCGGGAACTTGAAGGCAAGCAGCGCCGAGATATCTGTCGTTCCGGCCTGCCAGTACATCGCCATGATGGCGAGCAGCATCAGCACCGAACCGAGCAGCGTGTAGAGGAAGAACTTGTAGCTGGCGTAGACGCGATCCTTGCCGCCCCAGACGCCGATGATCAGGAACATCGGGATCAGGCCTGCTTCGAAGAACACGTAGAACAGCACGATGTCCAGCGACACGAAGACGCCGGTCATCATCGTTTCCAATACCAGGAAGGCGATCATATATTCCTTCAGCCGCTTCTCGACCGAGAGCCAGCTCGCCAGCACGCAGAAAGGCATCAGGAATGTCGTGAGGATGATAAACAGCATCGAAATGCCGTCGACGCCGAGATGGTAGCCGATACCGGTTCCAAGCCAAGCGTGCTTCTCGACCATCTGGAAACCGGGATTGGCATTATCGAATCCGGCCCAGATAAACAGGGATACGACGAAGGTGAACATCGTCGTCAGCAGCGAGATGTTGAGGATGTTACGACGGCCATTTGGCCCGTCCTCGCGCATCAGGAGCAGGAGCACCACGCCGACCAGCGGCAGGAAGGTGACCGTTGAAAGAATAGGCCAATCGGTCATCAAAGGGCACTCCCGAGCATCATCCAGGTAACGAGGGCTGCTATGCCGAGCAGCATCGCGAAGGCGTAGTGATAGAGATATCCGGTCTGCAGGCGAACCACGCGGTTGGTAACGTCAACGACGCGCGCCGCAACTCCGTTCGGGCCGTAGGTATCGATGATGCCGCCGTCACCCTGCTTCCAGAGGAAGCGTCCCAGCCGCTTGGCGGAACGGACGAAGAGGAAGTCGTAGAGTTCGTCGAAATACCACTTGTTCAGCAGGAACTGATAGAGAATCCGATGCTGACGAGCGAGATTCCGCGGCGTTTCAGGCGACTTGATGTACATGTACCAGGCGGTCACCAAACCGAGCAGCATGGCGATGAACGGGCTGAGGCTGACCAGCGCCGGCACGCGCTCGAGCTCCTCCAGGATCTTGTTGTCGGGAAGCGTAAACAGCGAACCCTTCCAGAACTCGCCATAGCCTTCGCCGATGAAGTAACCGTGGAAGACAACGCCGGCCGCCAGAGCGCCGAGCGCCAGTAGGTAGAGCGGGATTAGCATGACATTCGGCGATTCGTGCACGTGGTGCATGACTTCGTGCGACGCGCGCGGCTTGCCGAAGAAGGTGAGGAACGCCAGGCGCCAGGAATAGAAGCTGGTGAACATGGCGGCGATGACCAGCAGCGTGAAGGCAAAGCCTGAAACCGGGCTATGCGAGGCATAGGAAGCTTCGATAATCGCGTCCTTGGAGAAGAAGCCTGCAGTGCCGATGATCGTGAACGGAATGCCGACGCCTGTTAGTGCCAGCGTGCCGATCGTCATCATCCAGAAGGTCATCGGAATGTGCTTCCGAAGCCCGCCCATGTGGCGCATATCCTGTTCGCCATCGACGGCATGGATCACCGAGCCGGCACCGAGGAAGAGCAGCGCCTTGAAGAAGGCGTGGGTGAACAGGTGAAAAATCGCCGGGCCGTAGGCGCCGACACCGAGAGCCACAAACATGTAGCCGAGCTGCGAACAGGTCGAATAGGCGATGACGCGCTTGATGTCGTTCTGCACGAGACCGACGGTCGCGGCAAAGAACGCGGTGATCGCGCCGATCGTGGTGACGAACACCAACGCATCCGGCGACAATTCGAAGATCGGCGACATGCGGGCAACGAGGAAGACGCCGGCCGTGACCATGGTCGCGGCATGGATGAGCGCCGAAACCGGTGTCGGGCCTTCCATCGCGTCCGGCAACCAGGTGTGCAGCAGGAACTGCGCGGACTTGCCCATCGCACCCATGAAGAGAAGCAGGCAGATGCCGGTAAGCGCATGGGCGCGGGTCAGCTGCATGCCGAAGAGATTGAGGACGATATCGCCCGGCTGACCACCCTGCCCGGCCGCAAAGCTCTGGGCATTGCCGAAGATGACGTCGAAATTGATCGAGCCGAAGAGGACGAAGACACCGGCTATGCCAAGGACGAAACCGAAGTCGCCGACGCGGTTGACGACGAAGGCCTTTATCGCAGCCGCAGAGGCCGAAGGCTTCTTGAACCAGAAGCCAATGAGCAGGTAGGAGGCCAGACCCACGCCTTCCCAGCCGAAGAACATCTGAGCCAGGTTATCGGAGGTCACCAGCATCAGCATGGCAAAGGTGAAGAGCGACAGATAGGCAAAGAAGCGCGGGCGATGCGGATCGTGATGCATATAACCTATCGAATAGACATGAACGAGCGTCGACACCGTATTGACGACGACGAGCATGACCGAAGTCAGCGTGTCGATGCGCAGCGCCCAGGAGGCATCGATGCCGCCGGACTGGATCCACCTTAGGATCTCGACCTTGATCGGGCCTTCATGCGGCGCCCCGAGAGCGACGGTGAAGAAGACGATCCAAGACAGAAGCGCCGCGATGATCATCAGGCCGCAGGTGATGTATTCCGATGCCTTGGCGCCAACCGAACGGCCGAAAAGGCCGGCAATCAGGAAGCCGATCAGTGGAAGAAAGACGATAGCCTTATAGAGAAACATAGCTGTATCAGCCCTTCATCATATTGACGTCTTCCACGGCGATCGAACCGCGGTTTCGGTAGAAGACAACGAGAATTGCAAGACCGATCGCAGCTTCTGCGGCAGCAACCGTCAGGATGAACAGCGCAAAGACCTGTCCGACGATATCGTTGAGGAAAGACGAGAAGGCGATCATGTTGATGTTGACGGCAAGCAGGATCAGCTCGACCGACATCAGGATGATGATGACGTTCTTCCGGTTGAGGAAGATGCCGAAGACGCCGAGCACGAAGAGGATGGCGCTGACCGTGAGGTAGTGGGAAAGTCCGATGACCATGATAGTGTTCCTTTAACCCTCGCGTTTCAGCTCAAACGCCCTGCCCAGGCTTGACCGTGACCACCTCGACGGCGGTCGCGGGCGTGCGGGCAACCTGTTGCGGAATATTCTGGCGCTTGATGTTGGTGCGGTGCCGTAGCGTCAGGACGATGGCGCCGATCATCGCGACCAGCAGCACAAGACCGGCGATCTCGAAGAAATAAACGTAGTTCGTATAAAGCACGTCGCCGAGCGCTGCCGTGTTGGTCTTGCTCGAAAGCGGCGGAATCGGCATCGCGACCGTCTTGGCGATCACGGGCGAGATGACGGTGCCGCCAGCCACGACGATCAGTTCGGCTGCCAGAATGACCCCGACCAGCGCGCCGATCGGCGCATAGGCCAGGATGCCGGAGCGCAGCTCGGCAAAGTCGATATCCAGCATCATCACGACAAAGAGGAAGAGCACCGCCACGGCGCCGACGTAAACGACGAGCAGGATCATCGCCAGGAACTCCGCTCCGAGAAGGAGGAACAGTCCCGCAGCGTTGAAAAAGGTCAGGATCAGGAACAGGACCGAATGGACCGGGTTCCGCGCCGAAATGACCATGAACGCCGACGCCACCGCGATAAAGGCGAACAGATAGAAAAAAAGAGCCTGCAGACCCATGTTGGTGCCTTCTTCATCTTCCCCCGGGCAGTTGAGCCCCGAACAGTCGGGGGTGTCCCTGCCCGATCGAGCTTCGCATGCGACTGCGTGGCGAAGCCCCGGTCTAAGTTGAACCCCGACAGTCGGAAACGATATCCGCCCGTCACGGCTTATTCAAAAATTCCGGCTCAGCGGTAAGGCGAGTCGATCGAGATGTTGCGAGCGATTTCTCGCTCCCAACGGTCGCCGTTCTCGAGCAGCCGTGCCTTGTCGAAGTAAAGTTCCTCGCGGGTTTCCGTCGCAAACTCGAAGTTCGGCCCTTCGACGATCGCGTCGACCGGGCAGGCTTCCTGGCAGAAACCGCAATAGATGCACTTCACCATGTCGATGTCGTAGCGCACCGTGCGGCGGGTGCCGTCGTTGCGGCGCGGGCCGGCTTCGATGGTGATGGCCTGGGCAGGACAGATCGCCTCGCAAAGCTTGCAGGCGATGCAGCGCTCTTCACCGTTCGGATAGCGACGCAACGCATGTTCGCCACGAAAGCGCGGGCTGACCGGCCCCTTTTCGAAGGGGTAATTGATCGTGGCCTTCTGCTTGAAGAAATAGCGCATCGACAAAAAGAAGGCGCCAACGAATTCCTTGAGGAACAGCGAGCTGACGGCGTTTGAAAATCCAGCCATCTTATTCTCCAAATCTGCTTGAGGCGAAGGGAAGCATGATCATGCCCACCCTGTCAGCTTCAGCACGAATGCAACGATAACGACCATGGCGAGCGAGATCGGCAGGAAGACCTTCCAGCCGAGGCGCATGAGCTGGTCATAGCGGTAGCGCGGAACGAAAGCCTTGACCATGGCGAACATGAAGAAGACCAGGCAGGACTTCAACAGGAACCAGATAACACCGGGCACCCAGTTGAGGATCCAGATATCGACCGGTGGCAGCCAGCCGCCAAGGAAAAGGATCGTCGTCAGCGAGCACATCAGAACGACGGCAGCATATTCGCCCAGCATGAACATCATGTAGGGGGACGAGCCGTATTCCACCATGAAGCCTGCGACCAGTTCCGATTCCGCTTCCGGAAGATCGAAGGGCGGGCGGTTGGTCTCGGCCAGTGCCGAGATGAAGAACACGATGAACATCGGAAACAGCGACAGCCAGTGCCAGTCCAGGAAGGACGACGGCAGCCCGAGCTTGGTGCCGAGACCAATCTTCTGCGACAGGACAATATCGGTCAGGTTCAGCGAGCCGACGCAGAGCAGCACCGTGACGATGACGAAGCCGATCGAGACCTCGTAGGACACCATCTGCGCTGCGGAGCGGAGGGCGCCGAGGAAGGGATATTTCGAGTTCGAGGACCAGCCGGCCATGATTATGCCGTAGACTTCGAGCGAGGAAATCGCCAGCACATAGAGGATGCCGACATTGATGTTGGCGACGACCCAACCGTTGGCAAGCGGAATGACGGCCCAGGTGGCAAGCGCCAGCGTCACCGAGACCAGCGGTGCCAGCAGGAAAACGCCCTTGTTGGCCCCGGCCGGGATGATCGGCTCCTTGACCATGAACTTCAGAAGGTCGGCGAAAGACTGGAAAAGACCCCAGGGACCGACGACGTTCGGACCACGGCGCAGCTGCACCGCTGCCCAGATCTTGCGGTCGGCAAGCAGGATGTAGGCGATGAAGATCAGCAAGCAAACCAGGAGCAGAAGCGATTGGCCGATCATAATAAGCGCCGGCCAGACATAGGTCGAAACGAATAATTCCATTGTCCCCTGCCCTTACTCTGCCGCAGCCTGGAAATTGTTGCGGGCCAATGCCGAACACTCCGCCATGACGGCCGAAGCGCGCGCTATCGGGTTCGTCAAATAGAAGTCTTTCACTGGCGACGCAAACGCGGATTTGCCCATCTTGCCGGCTTTTTTCGCAAGTGCGACAATTTTGGCGCTGTCGGCTTCGGTGATCTCGTCGATGCGTGCGAAATGCGGGAAAGCGGCATAAAGCCTTGCGCGCAATTCACTCAGCGAATCAAAGGGAAGCTTCTTGCCAAGCACATCGGAAAGAGCGCGGATGATGGCCCAGTCCTCACGTGCTTCACCGGGCGCAAAGCCGGCGCGATTGCCCATCTGCACGCGGCCTTCGGTGTTGACCCAGATGCCGGATTTTTCGGTGTAGGTCGCGCCCGGCAGGATGACATCCGCATTGTGGGCGCCGTTGTCGCCATGCGAGCCGATATAGACTGTGAATTTTGTCTTCTTGGCGGAGAAATCGAGTTCGTCAGCGCCGAGAAGGAACAGCACGTCCATCGCCGTCATCATCTCTGCAGCGTTGACGCCATTAGCACCCGGAACGAAGCCGAGGTCGAGACCGCCGACGCGCGATGCCGCCGTGTGGAGGACTGCCAGTCCATTCCAACCTTCAGTGACGACACCGGCAGCGACGGCGAGCTTCGCGATGCTGGCCTGCACGCCTGCGGCATCGCCGCGGATAAAGGCGCCGGCGCCTAAAATGATCATCGGCTTCTGGGCGTTCTTCAGGACGTCGGCAAAGGCATGGCTGCCGTCCACGAGATCCTTCAGCGTATCGGGACCCGCGCCGAGATAGTTGTATTCGTAGCGCATTTCGCCGCCTTCGCCGATCACGCCGATCGGAAACTTGCCGCGCCGCCAGCGCTTGCGGATGCGAGCGTTCAGCACCGCTGCCTCGAAGCGGGGATTGGCGCCGACGATCAGCAGCGCATCTGCCTGTTCGATGCCCTCAATTGTCGGGTTGAAGAGGTAGCTTGCGCGGCCAAGCGACGGATCGAATGCCGCCCCATCCTGGCGACAGTCGAGATTTTCGGAGCCGAAAGACTTCACAAGCTCCGAGAGCGCGTACATTTCCTCGACAGTTGCCAGATCGCCGGCAATCGCGCCGATCTTATCAGCCGAGGTGGCCGATACAGCCGTCTTGATCGCGGCGAATGCCTCACCCCACGTGGCAGGCTGCAGACGGCCGTCGCGACGGACGTAAGGTTTGTCGAGGCGTTGCGTCTTCAGGCCGTCCCAAATGAAGCGCGTCTTATCGGAAATCCACTCTTCGTTGATCTGGTCGTTGACGCGTGGCAGGATGCGCATGACTTCGCGGCCGCGGGTATCGACGCGGATCGCCGAGCCGAGCGCGTCCATGACGTCGATCGATTCGGTCTTGTTCAGCTCCCACGGACGGGCGGTAAATGCGAAAGGCTTGGACGTCAGCGCGCCGACCGGGCAAAGGTCGACGACATTGCCCTGCAGTTCCGAGGTCATCGCATGTTCGAGATAGGTGGTGATCTCCGCATCTTCGCCGCGGCCGATCAGGCCAAGCTCGGAAATGCCGCCGACTTCCGTCGTAAAGCGAACGCAGCGCGTGCAATGGATGCAGCGGTTCATCACAGTCTTGACGAGCGGTCCGATATACTTGTCCTCAACCGCGCGCTTGTCTTCCTGATAGCGCGAGCTGTCGATGCCGAAGGCCATGGCCTGGTCCTGCAGATCGCACTCACCGCCCTGGTCGCAGATCGGGCAATCGAGCGGATGGTTGATGAGCAGGAACTCCATCACGCCTTCGCGAGCCTTCTTGACCATCGGCGTGTTGGTGAAAACTTCCGGCAGCTCGCCGTTGGGGCCGCCACGGATGTCGCGCACGCCCATGGCGCAGGAGGCCTGCGGCTTCGGCGGACCGCCCTTTACCTCGACGAGGCACATGCGGCAATTGCCGGCCACCGACAACCGTTCGTGGAAGCAGAAGCGCGGGACTTCGGCGCCGGCTTCCTCACACGCCTGGATGAGCGTGTAGTGATCCGGGACTTCGATCTCTTTGCCGTCAATCTTCAGTTTTGCCATCGTCCACTCAGTCCTGTTTCGCACTTGCAGCCGAACCCGGCCGCAAACATTTTCATGACCGCAACACCGCCGGCCGCCGGGCGACAATGAGCCGGGTGCCATCGGTCTTACTCACAATAACCTTTGCCGAAGCATGCCCCTGCACGCTAAGGCGACCCGGCCCCGCATCTTCGGGCCCCGCCCGAATGCTCGACTGCCATCTTCGTCTTTCCCCGGCCGCTTGGGTCAGTCGGGAAAATAGTCACTTCCTGCCCGACGCTTTCGCCGCCAGCAATTTCGCATGGCCCACCCAGTCATCACGGGCGATCCGGCCGTCGAAACCGAGCTCGCCATCAAACCGCGCTATATCAGCTTCCGTCCAGGCGGCGATATCGGCGACTGAGCTGATACCGCGCTGGTTCAAAACCTGTTCCAGCTTCGGCCCGATACCCGAAATCCGCTTCAAGTCATCGGTCTTTGCCGTCGTGCCGCTGTTGGCCTGCGCCGGTTTCGGCGCTGCCGCAACCTTTGCAACGACGGCCGTTGCTTTGATGGTCTTCGCTTTGACAGGCGCAGGCTTGACAGCCGGTTCCGGAACGAGCGAAGCCGCAGCCGCGAGGGGTTCAACCGACGCCTCCGGCTGCAATTCATTCCGCGCATCGATCGAGGCCGCCAGCCTGTTGGTGACGTCGAACGCACCCTGGAGCGCGCCGAGGAAAGCCCCTGCCATCTGTGTCGTTACGCTGAAACCGATCGCCGTTGCCGCCGCCATGGCTGCTACCGGATGCGAAATCAACGGGTTCATGGACATCAAAGGCGAACCCTGCAGGATCTCGGCAGCCATCCGGCCGAGTTCAGCCGATCGATCGGCTGCTCCGCCTTCTTGCTGTGCATCTGCAGACTTCACCATCATAGCTCCTTATTCCGCCGCCTGTAGTGCAGCGCCATGTTCCATCGCATTGGCGGTGTAAAGGTCGATGCGCCGTTCGATTTCGGGGCGGAAATTGCGGATCAGACCCTGCACCGGCCACGCGGCAGCATCGCCGAGCGCGCAAATGGTATGCCCTTCGATCTGCTTCGTCACCTGGAACAGCATGTCGATTTCGCGCTTCTGGGCATTGCCCTTGGCCATGCGCTCCATGACGCGCCACATCCAGCCGGTGCCTTCGCGGCAAGGGGTGCACTGTCCGCAGCTCTCATGCTTGAAGAAGGCCGAGATACGGGCGATCGCCTTGATGACATCAGTGGACTTGTCCATGACGATCGCAGCCGCCGTACCAAAGGAAGAGCCCACGGCGCGCAGGCCGTCGAAATCCATTGGGCAGTCGATGATGTCCTTGGCCGGTACGATCGGGCATGAAGCGCCGCCCGGAATGACTGCCAGAAGATTGTCCCAGCCGCCGCGGATGCCGCCGGCATGCTTGTCGACCAGCTCGCGGAAGGTGATGCCCATCGTCTCCTCGACCGTGCACGGACGGTTGACGTGACCTGAGAGCATGAACAGTTTGGTGCCGACATTGTTCGGACGGCCCATCGAAGAGAACCAGGCGGCGCCACGGCGCAGGATGGTCGGCGCAACGGCGATCGACTCGACGTTGTTGACCGTCGTCGGGCAACCGTAAAGGCCCATGTTTGCCGGGAATGGTGGCTTCAAGCGCGGCTGGCCCTTCTTGCCCTCGAGGCTCTCGAGCAGCGCGGTCTCCTCACCGCAAATATAGGCGCCGGCGCCGTGATGGACAATGATATCAATGTCGTAGCCGAGTTTGTTATTCTTGCCGAGCAAGCCGTAGTCGTAGCATTCGTCGATTGCCGCCTGCAGAGCCTCGCGCTCGCGGATATATTCGCCGCGCACGTAGATATAGGCGTGGTTCGCGCCCATCGCGAAGGAGGCGATGACGCAGCCTTCGATCAGCGTGTGCGGATCGTGGCGCATGATGTCACGGTCCTTGCAGGTGCCGGGCTCCGACTCGTCGGCATTGACCACGAGATAGTGCGGGCGGCCGTCGCTTTCTTTCGGCATGAAGGACCATTTGAGGCCGGTCGGAAAGCCGGCGCCGCCGCGACCGCGCAGGCCGGACGCCTTCATCTCGTTGATGATCCAGTCACGACCCTTTTCGAGGATCTGCTTGGTGCCGTCCCAGTGGCCGCGACTGATCGCGCCCTTCAGGGACTTGTCCTTCAGACCGTAGATATTGGTAAAGATGCGATCCTGATCTAGTAACATGCTTCACCTCTACCGCGGCTTCTTACCGAAGACTCTGATGTATTCCGCTTCGCCACCCTTGGCGAGAGCCTTTGCCTGCTTKAGCCAATCGTCACGCTCGATACGGCCATGGAAGCTCAAATAGCCGTCCACCCATTCGCGCTCGGCTTTTTTCCAGCTCGCCACCTGCGCGAAGGTGAAGATGCCGATGCTGTTGAGAATGATCTCGATCTTCGGGCCGACGCCGGAAATCATCTTCAGATCATCCGGCGCTGCCGGCTTTTCGATCGAGGCAGGGCGGTTCTTGTCTTCGAGAGACGGCTTCGCCGCGCCGACAGCGGTGTTGTCCGCCTTCGCTGGAACTGCCTTCGGGTCGCCGGCGGGAAGCGCCGTCTTGCCGTCGGCCGGGCTCTTCAGCGCCGGATTGGTTTCGGCGTCAGTGCTCTTCGGCCGACCTGCTTCAGCCGGCGGGACGCTGACGGCTTCCGTCGCGACAGCCTTCGGGGCCGCACGTGGCTTTGGCGTCTTGGCCGGCGCATCAAGCAGCGACGTCAATCCACCCTCGGGTGCCGAAAACAGGCGGTCGATCTGCGGTCCGGTCGACACTTCGCTGCCTTTTCCTGCCGCAAAGCTGTCGATGATCTCTTCCAGCCGTTCGGGCGTCAGGTCCTCATAGGTATCCTTGCCGATCATGACCATCGGCGCATTGACGCAGGCCCCGAGACATTCGACCTCTTCCCAGGACAGCGTGCCCTCTTCGTTTCGCTCGAAGGTATGAGCATGGATCTTGCTCTTGCAGACCTTCATCAGCGCTTCAGAGCCCCGCAGCATGCACGGCGTCGTGCCGCACACCTGGACGTGGGCACGGCTTCCGACCGGGTGCAGCTGGAACTGGGTGTAGAAGGTCGCGACTTCCAGAACACGGATGAACGCCATGTCCAACATCGTGGCAATCTTCTCAATTGCCGGCTTGGTGACCCAACCGTCCTGTTCCTGCGCGCGCATCAGCAACGGAATGACCGCAGATTGCTGGCGTCCTTCAGGATATTTCTGGATGGTCTTTTGCGCCCATACCGAATTGTCTTCGCTGAAAGCAAAGGCCGCAGGCTGGAATTGATCTTCGGCTAGTCGACGAACGGACATTCTTTCACGCCTTATCTCAGTTTATGGATCCACACCGCGTGCTCGTCAGCGACGAAAATTCGCAGGCGTAAGCCAATTTGTCCTTTTGCATAAATACGACGAACGAACCGCCGCCGTTCGGAACCGCGGTCTTTATCTCAAACCCGCGCGACACCAGGTCGGCCATGGTCGTCTGCGTATCGGCCGACTGCGAACCCGTCTTCGCACCAGTATCTGCCGGAGCCTGTGTCGTGCCCCCTATCGACTTGCCGAGCTTTCCAAGTTCAGGCGTCTTCTGTTGGGCAGACGCCGAGCAGGCAAACAACAAGGCGGCAATGGCCGTTGCGACGGGCAGAAGCTGCATTAGCGGTCAACCTCGCCGAACACGATATCGAGCGAGCCGAGAACAGCTGCGACGTCGGCCAGCTGATGGCCCCGACACATGAAGTCCATGGCCTGCAGATGCGCATAGCCTGGCGCCCGGATCTTGCAGCGATACGGCTTGTTCGAGCCATCGGAAACCAGATAGACGCCGAACTCGCCCTTCGGCGCTTCTACCGCGGCATAAACTTCGCCGGCCGGCACGTGGTAGCCTTCGGTGTAGAGCTTGAAGTGATGAATGAGACCTTCCATCGAACGTTTCATCTCGCCGCGCTTCGGTGGCACGATCTTGCCGTCCAGCGACGAGAAAGGACCGGCCTTCGCATCGCCGAGCAGACGATTGACGCATTGCTTCATAATGCGGACCGATTCGCGCATCTCGATCATGCGGATCAGGTAACGATCGTAGCAGTCGCCGTTCTTGCCGATCGGGATGTCGAATTCGAGATCGGAATAGCATTCGTAGGGCTGCGCGCGGCGCAGATCCCATGCGGCGCCGGAGCCTCTGACCATGACGCCGGAAAAGCCCCATGCCCAGCAATCCTCGAGCGAGACCACACCAATATCGACGTTGCGCTGCTTGAAGATGCGGTTTCCGGTCAGAAGGTCGTCGATATCGTCGAGCGCCTTCAGGAAGGGATCACACCATGCGCCGATATCCTCGACGAGCTGATGCGGCAAATCCTGATGGACACCGCCCGGACGGATATAGGCGGCATGCATGCGCGAACCCGAGGCGCGCTCGTAGAACACCATCAGCTTTTCGCGCTCTTCGAAGCCCCAGAGCGGCGGTGTCAGGGCGCCGACGTCCATCGCCTGAGTCGTGACGTTCAGAAGATGCGAGAGGATACGGCCGATTTCCGAATAGAGAACGCGGATCAACTGGCCGCGGATAGGGATTTCCGTACCGAGCAGCTTTTCGACGGCAAGCGCGAAGGCATGTTCCTGGTTCATCGGCGCCACGTAATCGAGGCGGTCGAAATAAGGAACGGCCTGCAGATAGGTCTTGGTCTCGATCAGCTTTTCGGTGCCGCGATGGAGCAGGCCGATATGGGGATCGACGCGCTCGACGATCTCGCCATCGAGTTCGAGCACGAGGCGCAGAACACCGTGCGCTGCCGGGTGCTGCGGGCCGAAATTGATGTTGAAGTTGCGGACGTTATGTTCTGTCATGGCGACGCGCTCCGCGCTGGCAATAATCAATGGACGAGGTGTAGACGATAGCGTCAATCGGATTGATGACGCCTTTCTTCACTTCGCCGCCTTTTCATCACCCGGCAGCACGTAATCCGTGCCTTCCCAGGGGCTGAGGAAATCGAAGTTGCGGAATTCCTGCTTCAATTCCACCGGTTCGTAGACCACGCGTTTTGCCGCATCGTCGTAGCGCACTTCGACAAAACCCGTGGTCGGAAAATCCTTGCGCAGCGGATGCCCTTCGAAGCCGTAGTCCGTCAGGATGCGGCGGAGGTCCGGATGGTCGGTGAAGAGGATGCCGTACATATCCCAGGCTTCGCGCTCGAACCAATCGGCGCCGGGATAGACCGCGCAGGCAGACGGCACCGGCTGTTCTTCGCCGGTCGGCACCTTGATGCGGATGCGCAGGTTCTTCTTCGGCGACAACAGGTGATAGACGACGTCGAAACGATCAGGGCGCTGCGGCCAGTCGACTCCGCAAATGTCGATCAGATTGACGAAGGCGCATTTCGAATCGTCATGCAGAAATCGCAACAGCGGGATCAGATGTTCGCCCGATGTCGTAACCGTCAATTCGCCGTACTTGATCTCGGACAACGAAATCAGGTCGCCGTGCACTTCGCCGATATAGGCTGCAAGCTTTTCCAGGGATTCACTCATAATGCTTGTCCCCTGCCCTTAGCGTTCGATCGTGCCGGTGCGGCGGATCTTCTTTTGCAGCAAAAGCACGCCGTAGAGAAGTGCTTCGGCCGTGGGAGGACAGCCCGGCACGTAGATATCGATCGGCACGACGCGGTCGCAGCCGCGCACCACCGAATAGGAATAATGATAGTAGCCGCCGCCATTGGCACAGGAGCCCATTGAGATGACATAGCGCGGCTCGGGCATCTGGTCGTAGACCTTGCGCAGTGCCGGCGCCATCTTGTTGGTGAGCGTGCCGGCGACGATCATCACGTCCGACTGGCGCGGCGAGGCACGCGGCGCAAAGCCGAAGCGCTCGACGTCGTAACGCGGCATCGATACCTGCATCATCTCGACTGCGCAGCAGGCAAGACCGAAGGTCATCCACATCAGCGAGCCGGTACGCGCCCAGTTGATCAGTTCGTCCGTCGAGGTGACCAGGAAGCCCTTGTCCGCCAGCTCATTGTTAATCTCGCCGAAAAACGGATCATTGGCGCCGACAGGCTTGCCGGTGGCGGGATCGATGATGCCCTTCGGCTGCGGCGCAACAAGCGTCGAATTGCCCTGTGCTACTCCCATTCCAGGGCTCCCTTTTTCCATTCATAAATGAAACCAATGGTCAAAACGCCGAGGAACACCATCATCGACCAGAACCCGAACCAGCCGATGTCGCTGAAGGACACCGCCCAAGGGAAAAGGAATGCCACTTCCAGATCGAAAATGATGAAGAGAATCGATACCAGGTAAAAGCGGATATCGAATTTCATGCGGGCATCATCGAATGCGTTGAAGCCGCACTCATAGGCAGAAAGCTTCTCCGAATCGGGCGCCTTGAAGGCAACGGCGAACGGCGTAATGAGTAGCGCCAGGCCGATGATTAGCGCAATGCCAATGAAAATCGCTATCGGAATATAGGAACTGAGCAGTCCAGTCATCATGTCCATCCCTGCTTGCGAAGGAGCGCCGGGAGGCGCTTCGGGCTGATAGCCCAGCAAGCGAAAGAGCGTTGCAACAAGCCGTGGTTAGCGCAGCCGGAGCGCCGGCGCAAGGCTTTTGAATACGTCATTTGCGCGCGACTAAATCGGTTTTATCAAGACGATGCAACGATGTCGCGACAATTCGGCCCATAGCCCCGAACGCGATTTCGCAGGTGCAACAAATTCATTATAGATCGTAAGGACTTGTGTGAAACTGGCGCGAGTGACGGGGCTCGAACCCGCGACCTCCGGCGTGACAGGCCGGCACTCTAACCAACTGAGCTACACCCGCGCATATATAAGATGGCCTCTAAAGGCCGAGCCAAAAAGTCCGAAGCGAGCAGCCGCCAGGCGGCCTGCCTTTACTTGAAATGGCGCGAGTGACGGGGCTCGAACCCGCGACCTCCGGCGTGACAGGCCGGCACTCTAACCAACTGAGCTACACCCGCAATTCATTTCAAGTACTCCGGATGCTTTCGCACCCATCAAACCGGCTCAAGCCGTCCGATGAGCGGCTAACTACGGGGTTCGCCTTTTGGTGTCAAGCAGCTTTGAATACAAAACCATGACAGACCACGAAATGTTTTTTGGTCATCGCCGGCTTTGCCCTAGACCGCGCAACATGCCGCTCCCGGTCACTCCTCGAGGTTCCCGGCAAGCGCCTGCTTACCCTGCCCCGTACTGATCGTCCGTCACATATTCCATCCACTCGGCGGCCTTGCCGTCTTGCGTTTCCTGGATGGCGATATGGGTCACGGCGGTTTGCGGTGTGGCGCCGTGCCAGTGCTTTTCGCCCGGCGCGAACCAGACGACGTCGCCCGCCTTGATCTCCTGGACCTCGCTGCCCCAAGCCTGGGCGAGCCCCTTGCCGAACGTGACAACCAGCGTCTGACCGAGAGGATGGGTATGCCAGGCAGTGCGGGCTCCCGGCTCGAAGGTGACGCTGACGACCTGAACGCTTGCGGGAGCCGGCGCCTGCATTAGCGGGTCCTGGCGAACGGCGCCGGTGAAATATTCCGCAGGCGCCTTCATCGACGGGCGCGAGCCGCAAGGCTTTATCTCCATGATCTATCCCCTGTGTCACAGCAGTTCTGATCCAACGATGGGCCAACCTATTCCATCCGAAGGCATCGTCCAAGCGATGACAGCGGGCATGCGGCGACGCGCCCTACAACAGGATGAGGTCCAATTCAGCCCCGATCTCCCGTTTGGCGATCTCGACCACGCTCGTCTCGTGGGTGAAGAGAATCGTCTGGAAACGGCCTGCGGTGCCTGCAAGCGCCTTTAACCCCGAGCAAGTCCGCTCGTCGTCGAAGGTCTGGAAGATGTCGTCGACGACCAATGGCGGCGGCTCGTTTCGGGCGGAATAATCTTCCAGAAAGGCCAACCGCAGGGCCAGATAGAGCTGGTCGCCCGTACCCTCGCTCAAACCGTCGAGCGGTACGCGCTCGCCGCCGGTGCGCTCCGCTAGCAGCTGCAATTCGTCGTCGCTGCCGTAATCCTGGACAAGACGGGCAAAGCGATTACCCGTCAGCAGGGAGAAAAGTTCGCCTGCGCGCGTCATGACCGGGTCTGCCCGTTTCTCGCGATAGGATTCCATCGATGCGCCCAGCATATGGGCTGCGAGTTTCAGCACCACCCATTGGCGAGCGAGTTCCTTGGCTTCCTGTTCGGCGGATAGCTTTTCGAAGACTGCGTATTCGGCGCTGGTGCCCGCTTCCAGCTCCCGCCGCTGCCGATCATTTTCCGAAAGCCGTGCTGAAAGAGTGCCGAACCGCTGGAGCTGGTTTGCATCCTGCGCCTGCAGGCGCTCAATCTCGAGATCGGCTTCGACGCGGCTGAAGCCTGCCAATTCAGCACGCACCGCTTCTTCGGGCTGACCTTCCGCCTGCTCGTGAAGCCGCCTGCGGCTCGCTGCAAGTCGCGTCTCCAGTTCCTTGCGCACGCGCAGCCGCTCCAGCAGCAAAGGTAGGTCGTCCGACTGTGGCGCGTTCTTCGCCAGCGCTTCAAGTCGAGCTTCCGCCTCTTCCGCTTCGGCGCTCGATCGCGCAAGCCGATGCTCGGCGCGCTCCAGCGCCTTCAGGAGGTTGCTGCGGTGCTGCTGGTCGGCATTGGCAGTGATGGCGCGATCATGCAACGCATCCATCGCCGCATCCGGCGAGAATGCTGCGAGATCGGGGGCGGCGGTCGAAACCAGCGCGCGAACGCTGTCCTCGAAGGTGGTGATATCGCGCAACATGCCGCGAACGCGACGGCGGCGATTGTCACGCTCGATCAGCGTTTGTGGCAGGTCCTTCCAGATATCGAGCGCGGCCTCTGCCATCTCGATGGTCGCGTCCTCGGCCAGACCGATCATGGGCGTCGCCTCGGCAAAGGCGTTCTGCCAGCGCTCGGCGTCCGACCGCAGCGCCGTCTCGCGTGCTTCCAATTTGGCAAGCCCGTCCAAGACCGAGACACGTTCGCCCTCGATGGAGCGGCTTTCCGTCCATCGATGCGCCAGATCGGCAATGTGCCGGGACAGAGCCCGCGCTAGCGCCGCCGGCGGCAGGGACGTGGTGCCAGCAAGGCCCGTCGCGTCGGCAAGGGCAGACAGCGCCGGCATTAGCCGAGCCTCAGCCAGGCGCAACAATGCAAGCTCATCCTTGAGAGTACCAAGCGCCTCGCGCTGTCTGGCCAGCGCATCGATCCCGCGCCGCCATTCGATCATGCGGTCCGGACTGAGCGGAGATACCTCTGCAGAGGCAAAGAGCTGCTCGAAATCGCCGGTCGCGTTCTCGAGCGCCGCAGTCGCCGCCTCCTCACGGCGACGATCGGCCAAGAGCGCCTGCTCCAGCTTGTCGAGGCGCACCTTCATTTGCGCGTGACGGGAAACGCGCTCGGCATCGTCCAGCGCTACGTCTGCCAACCGGTCCGCGGTGCGGATCGCCTCCTCGAATATCCCGGCCGGACCTGGTACAGGCGACGCCTTATGGGACTGCCATAGCTCGTCGCGCCGTGTTCGGGCGGCTTCGATGTCGCCGCGGGTGATGAGCGAGCCGCCGCGTTCGAGAGCCGCGATCTCGCGCTCGACTTCCGCCTGTTCCGCCTCCCCGACGCCAACAGCCGCAGCTCTTTCGCGTGCTATGGTGCGCAGCTCATCGAGCCGGGAGCGATGTTCGTTCAAAACGACGATATCCGGAAGTGGGCTTGCCAGCAGCCGGCCGAGGTCGGTCACGGCAGGAAGAAGCCGTGCGGTGGCTTCTGCAAGATCCGCTTCCGCGCGGGACACGCGAACCTGCGCGGCGTCGAACGCCTCGAGCTTGGAAAGGTCGGGCCGCAGCGCTTCCATCTGCTCGGAATAGGGCTTGGCGTCGACGAGGCGCCCGGAAACGTCGGCGCCCTCCAATCGTCGCAGGTGGTCCTGTTCCTCTTCCTGCCGCCCGCGTACCTCCGCATAGCTTCGCTTCAGCTCCTTTCCCTCAGTCGCCAATGCCCGAAGGCGTGCGAGGTCGGCGTCTGCCGGCTGGCGCCGTTCCAGCTCGGCGACATCGACCGACAGACCGAGCTTGCGAGCGAGCTGCTGCAGCCTGACATCGAAATCCTCGACTTCGCCCTTGACCCGGGACATGTCCTTACGGTGGTTCAGATAGGCTCCCTTTTCGGCGTAGCGCGTCATCACGACATTGGCGGCGTCGAGGACGGCATGGTCGACCTCGGCCGTCTCAATCTCGTCCTTCAGGCGGGCAATCTCTTCCGTGGCAGTATGAACCACATCATCGTTCAGCCGTCGAGCCTCGAGCGCCTTGTCTAGATCGTGCTCGAATCCTGGCGGCAAGCCCGCAGTGTCGGCAAAATCCAGCAAGAGCCCGTGCTCAGTATCGACCTCTCGCAGCATAGGTTCAAGCTTCTTCAGCGTCCTCAGACGATCGAGCGCGGTCTTAGTCTCCTGCCGCTCCACCTGAAGCGCTGCAAGTTCGCTCGTGACCTCGGCAGCCTCAGCAACAAGCTTCTTCCAGTCTCCCGATTTCAGTTCGTTTTCGCGCTCGGCTTTGCGAGCGTCGTCGTGACGATCGAGCACCTGGTAGAACGAACGATCCTTCGATCGTCTTGGCGCGTAGATGCCATCCGCCTCGCCGTCGAGCGACTGGCGAAGGCGCGCGAGGCCGGTCAGCCCGGACGCCGCCGAAAACAGTAGGCTTCCGATTTCGCCGCCACTCTGCAGCATGGCGGCGGCGCCAAGCCGCAGACGATCGGAATCGAGGCCAAAGGCGCGCTCGAAGACGTCACGGCTGAGGTTGCCCAGGAATGGCGCCAGGGCGTCTTCGGCAAGCGTCGTCTCCTTGTCGTCGATGCCCAGCAACGTGTTCTTGTTGCCCCGGCGGCGGCGAAACGCAAGGCTTGATCCGTCACGGGCGGAGATAAGGGCACCAATCCGCAAGGTGGCCGCTTCATGCAGAAAGTTGAAGCGGGCGCTGCCGCGCGGAAAGCCAAACAGCAGGTCGGAAATGGCGTTGAGAGCCGACGATTTGCCGGCCTCGTTCGGCCCGTAGATGACGTGCAGACGGGCGTCTGGGCGGAAGTCGAGAGTCCGGTCGGTAAGCGCGCCGTAGCGGATGATGTCGAGCCTGTCGAAGCGCATAGATCAGCTGGCCCCCTGCCCGCGGGCAAGCAGAAGCTGACGCGCCTCCTCGACAAGCATCTCGATGCTGTCGCMAAGCGGCAGATCGCCTGCGCCCGATCCGCTCGGCAGCCGCGCGGCGACTTCGGCCACCAGCCTGTCGGCCTCTGTCGCAATATCGGCGGTGCCCGCGTAGTCGCCGAGCAATCGGCTGAGATCGAGCGAGGCGCCGGGGGCGTTGGTCTTGGCCGGCCGCTCCAGCCGCAACTCCAGCTTTTCCAGCCAGATATCCTCATGGCAGCGATGGCAGGCTGCCTGTACCTCGTCACGCCATTGGGCGCGATTGGCGGCGATTGCCCCCTGCAAAGGCGTCGTGCCGACGAGGCGCACCCGCAGCGCTGTCATGCGGCCTTCCATTCCGGGAACGAGCGGCTGGACGGCATGTTCGACCCGGCGAAGGATTGCGGCCTGGTCATCTTCAGGATCAACCGTGACATTGATCTCGGCAAAGCGGGCCTCGTCGACGATCAGACGTTCCAGAGCGACAGCACCGTCCTCGACGGTGACGAATACCGCGCCCTTGGCGCCGCGTTCGCGAATGCTTCGGCCCTGCAGGTTGCCGGGGAAGATCACATGCGGATCAAGCGATACCTCTTCATAATCGTGGACGTGGCCGAGCGCCCAATAGTGATAGCCGCGCGAGCGCAGATCCTCGACAGAGCACGGTGCATAGGGTTCGTGCGGCTCGCGGCCGGTCAGGGAGGTGTGGAGGACGCCGAGATTGAACCAGCCTGCCACCGGCGGCGGATAGGCAAGCGCGAGGTTGTCGGTGGCGGAACGGTCGGCAAATCCCTGGCCGTGCAGCGCAACCTTCAGGTGATCCAGTCGGAAAGTCCCCGGCTTGTTCGTCGGGAATTCGCAGACATTGCCCGGCAGGGTGATCGTCTTGGTGATGACGCTCGCCGCATCATGATTGCCGCGCAGAAGAAAGACCGGAATCCCCGCCCGCTCCAGCCGCGCCATCTCGCGATTGAAGAATAGGCCGATCTTGTTATCCTTCCAGTCGCCGTCATAGACGTCGCCGGCGATCACGAAAAAGCCGACCTGGCGCTCGATGGCGTGATCGACAAGCGTCGAAAAGGCTTTGCGGCTGGCTTCCACGAAGATCGCTGCAATGTCGGCATCCTTGATCGCCAGCCCCTGGAAAGGGCTGCCGAGATGCAGGTCGGCGGCGTGGATGAAGGTGAAAGAGGACATGCGCTCCGGTCATCGATCGAGTCCGAGGCATTCTTTTAGAAAAAAAATCTCGCGATTGATACGGCTCGCGGCGTTCGTCCCTGGGTTTTGCGCGTTGTTTCGCGCTATCACACGCCTATGTCACGACATTGCGATATTCGATCGATTGTCGGGCAACTGGACGGCTGTTACTGCCAGGACCAGTCTTGATCAGAGGAGGATTTTTCATGAGACATCACGCATTCGGCCGCACGCCTTTCATCGTTAGCGATGTCGGTTTCGGCGCTTGGCAGATCGGCGGCGCCTGGGGCGACGTCAGCGAAGCCGACGGCCGCGCCGCCCTCAATGCGGCGCTCGATGCCGGCATGACCTTTATCGACACGGCCGACGTCTATGGCGACGGCCGCTCCGAAAAGATCATCGCCGACGTGCTGAAAAGCCGCGGCGGTAAGCGTCCGATGGTGGCCACCAAGGCAGGCAGACGCCTCGACCCGCATGTCGCCGACGGCTACACCAAGGCCAATCTCGAAGGCTTCATCGACCGCAGCCTAAAGAACCTCGGGGTCGACAGCCTCGACCTCGTTCAGCTTCATTGTCCGCCAACCGAGGTGCTCTATCGCCCAGAGGTGTTCGAAGGGCTGAACGATCTGCAGAAGGCCGGCAAGATCAAGGGCTATGGTGTCAGCGTCTCCACCGTCGAGGAGGGCCTGAAGGCGATCGAATATCCCGGCGTCGTCAGCATCCAGATCATCTACAACATCTTTCGCCAGCGTCCCGCCGACCTGTTCTTCCAGGAAGCGCGCCACAAGGAGATTGCCGTGATCGTTCGCGTGCCGCTCGCAAGCGGGTTGCTGTCCGGCAAGATCACCCGCGACACCAAGTTCGCAACTGACGACCACCGCAACTTCAATCGCCACGGCGAAGCCTTCGACGTCGGCGAGACCTTTGCAGGCGTGCCATTCGCGGTGGGTCTTCAGGCTGTCGAGGAGGTGCGCAAACTGGTGCCGGCCGGCGCCAGCATGGCAGCCTTCGCCTTGCGCTGGATCTTGATGACCGATGCGGTCACGGTGGTCATTCCGGGCGCGCGCAACGCCGAGCAGGCCAAGGCCAACGCAGCGGCGTCAAGTTTTGCGCCGCTTTCAGCCGACGTCATGACGGCGACCCGCGAAATCTACGATCGCCTGATCGCGCCTCACGTCCATCAGCGCTGGTAGACAAAAAAAGGGTCCGGCGCGAACCGGACCCTCTTTCAACTCTGCTGGCCATCCACTGCCGACGACAACGTCATGCAGCGACGGTCAGACGAGAATGGATTCAGCCGTTGACGGCTTCCTTCAGACCCTTGCCGGGTGTGAACTTCGGCACGTTGCGCGCAGCGATATCAACTTCGGCGCCGGTCGATGGATTGCGACCCTTGCTGGCTGCACGGTGCGAAACGGTGAAGCTGCCGAAACCTGCGAGACGAACGTCGCCGCCATTCTTCAGTTCGCCCTGGACGGCGTCGAAAACTGCGTCGACAGCAGATGCTGCGTCTGCCTTGGTGATGCCAGCCTTTTCAGCAACTGCGGACACGAGTTCATTCTTGTTCATGTTTCCATCCCTTTCTTCTGGTATGAAACGACTCATCTGTAAGTCGGGCGCAGAATACGTATGCTCAGGCCCGCCGCAACCCAAAAGCCCTGCAAAATAAGGAAAAGCAAGCGCTCTGGTGGAGTTTTCACAAAAAAGGCCGGCATAAATGCCGGCCTTTTTCGCGTTTTTCCTCAATTTGGCATAAATGTGGCAAACCTCAGCTCAGTGAGCCAGTGTCTGCCCCAGATCATCCACACCTTCAACCGTGGCGATAACGGGCGTTTCGATCGAGCCATCCCATTCGATCGGGTCCGGTCTGCGGATCAGCGCATGCTTGATCACCTCGCCCATGCGGGACACGGGAATGATCTCCATTCCGTTCTTCACGTTATCCGGGATCTCCGCCAGGTCCTTGGCGTTTTCTTCCGGGATCAGAACAGTCTTGATACCGCCGCGCAGGGCGGCAAGCAGCTTTTCCTTCAGGCCGCCGATTGGCAGCACGCGTCCGCGCAAGGTGATCTCGCCGGTCATGGCGACATCCTTGTTGACGGGAATGCCGGTCATGATCGACACGATCGCCGTTGCCATTGCCACGCCGGCCGACGGGCCGTCCTTCGGCGTTGCCGCTTCTGGAACGTGGACATGGATGTCGCTCTTGTCGAAGCGCGGGGGCTCGATGCCGAAATCGACGGCGCGCGAGCGGACATAGGATGCCGCTGCCGAAATCGATTCCTTCATCACTTCCTTCAGGTTGCCAGTAACGGTCATGCGACCCTTGCCTGGCATCATCACGCCTTCGATCGTCAGCAACTCGCCGCCGACTTCCGTCCAGGCGAGACCGGTAACGACACCGACCTGATCCTCGCGCTCGGCTTCGCCATGGCGGAACCTTGGAACGCCCAGATACTGGTCGATATTCGCAGCCGTAACCGCGATCGACTTGGACTTGCCGCGGATGATTTCAGTCACGGCCTTTCGGGCCAGCTTCATCAACTCGCGCTCGAAGTTACGAACGCCCGCCTCACGGGTATACTGCTGGCTGATCGCCATCAAAGCGTCGTCGCTGACGGAGAATTCCTCCGGCTGCAGCGCATGCTCCTTGATAGCCTTCGGCAGCAGGTGCCGCTTGGCGATCTCGCGCTTCTCGTCCTCGGTGTAGCCGGCGATACGGATGACTTCCATGCGGTCCATCAACGGTGCTGGAATGTTCAGCGTATTGGCGGTCGTGATGAACATAACGTCGGACAGGTCATATTCGACTTCAAGGTAATGGTCCATGAAGGTCGAGTTCTGCGCTGGGTCCAACACCTCCAACAGGGCCGATGACGGATCGCCGCGGAAATCCATGCCCATCTTGTCGATTTCGTCGAGCAGGAAGAGCGGGTTGGACTTCTTAGCCTTTTTCATCGACTGGATGACCTTGCCGGGCATCGAGCCGATATAGGTGCGGCGGTGGCCACGGATTTCGGCTTCATCGCGAACGCCGCCGAGCGCCATGCGGACATACTCACGACCGGTCGCCTTGGCGATCGACTGGGCAAGCGATGTCTTGCCGACGCCGGGAGGTCCGACGAGGCACAGGATCGGGCCCTTGAGCTTGGTCGCGCGAGCCTGGACGGCCAGATACTCGACGATGCGCTCCTTGACCTTGTCCAGGCCAAAGTGATCGGCTTCGAGGATCTTCTCGGCATTGGCCAGATCGACCTTGACCTTGGACTTCTTGTTCCAGGGAATACCGAGCAGCCAGTCGAGATAGTTGCGCACGACGGTTGCTTCCGCAGACATCGGGCTCATCTGGCGAAGCTTCTTCACCTCGGCATCGGCTTTTTCGCGGGCTTCCTTGGAAAGCTTGGTCTTGGCGATGCGCTCTTCCAACTCGGTCATCTCGTCGCGGCCTTCCTCGCCGTCGCCGAGCTCCTTCTGGATCGCCTTCATCTGTTCGTTCAGGTAGTATTCGCGCTGGGTCTTCTCCATCTGGCGCTTGACGCGCGAGCGGATGCGCTTTTCGACCTGCAAAACCGAGATTTCGCCTTCCATGAAGCCGAGCGCCTTTTCGAGACGGCCCTTGACGCTGGTGGTTTCCAGCATCTCCTGCTTCTCAGTGATCTTGATCGACAGGTGCGAAGCAACCGTGTCGGCAAGCTTGGAGTAGTCGTCGATCTGGCTAGCAGCGCCAACGACTTCCGGCGAAATCTTCTTGTTGAGCTTTACATAGCTCTCGAACTCCGAGACGACCGAGCGGCTCAGAGCCTCCAGCTCGACCTGGTCTTCATCAGGCTCCTCGAGCGTGTGGCCCATGGCCTCGTAGAAGTCTTCACGGCTGGTATAGGTATCGATCTCGGCGCGTGCGCGGCCTTCGACCAGCACCTTGACCGTACCGTCCGGCAGCTTCAGAAGCTGCAGTACATTTGCAACCGTGCCAACCTTGTGAATGGCATCGGGGGTCGGATCGTCATCGCCGGCGTTGATCTGGGTGACGAGCATGATCTGCTTGTCGGACCCCATCACTTCTTCTAGCGCGCGGATCGACTTTTCCCGTCCGACGAACAACGGCACAATCATGTGGGGGAAAACCACGATGTCGCGCAACGGCAGTACCGGATAGGCAATGCTCTCGTTAGCCGCAGAGGTTTTCTTCGTCATATCATTTCCTTTCCATCGTCCCGTTTCCGGGCTCTTGGCCAGCCTGTAGTGGGAAGGCCGGCTCTCTCACTTGGCTTAGAAGTGGAGGTTCATGCCGTCTATTTCAAGCCATGCTCCATGCCCGAAGCTCGGGTTTGTGATGGGAATATTACAAAGGGATCACACAGAACTCTCAAGGAACACCCGGCTGTTCAAAACGCTGCCGGTGGCTGGGGCGAACGGGCTTTTGGCCAATTCGTCAACGCATAACAGAATCATTCCATCATCGCCGCGACTGCTGTTCTTCGCAACGGCTAGACCTGCGTTCCGGCCACCTTATCCCGAACCTTATCAGAAAACTCCGCGATTTTTCAAATAGAAAGGGGCCCGTCGACGACGAGCCCCAGAATAGTCTGGATCAACTGTGGATCAGGCGGTCGCGTTCGCCTTCTCTTCCTGCCGGTCGGCATAGATGTAGAGCGGGCGGGCCGAGCCGCGGACGACTTCTTCGGAGATAACGACTTCGCGTACACCTTCGAGAGCCGGCAACTCGAACATCGTGTCGAGCAGGATCTTCTCCATGATCGACCGCAGGCCACGAGCGCCGGTCTTGCGGGTGATGGCGCGGCGGGCGATTTCGCGAAGAGCATCCTCGTGGAAGTTCAGCTCCACGTCCTCCATCTCGAACAGGCGCTGATACTGCTTCACCAGCGCGTTCTTCGGCTCGGACAGGATCTGGATCAGCGCGTCGGCATCAAGGTCCTCAAGCGTCGCCAGGACGGGCAGACGGCCAATGAATTCCGGGATGAGACCGAACTTGACGAGATCTTCCGGCTCCAACTCGCGCAGCACTTCTCCGACCCGACGGTCGTCCTGCGACTTGACCGAGGCACCAAAGCCGATGGAGGTTTTTTCACCACGGGCGGAAATGATCTTATCGAGGCCGGCAAAGGCGCCGCCGCAGATGAACAGGATGTTCGTCGTGTCGACCTGCAGGAATTCCTGCTGCGGATGCTTACGACCGCCCTGCGGAGGCACTGATGCAACGGTGCCTTCCATGATCTTCAGAAGCGCCTGCTGCACGCCCTCGCCCGATACGTCACGGGTGATCGACGGATTGTCCGACTTGCGCGAAATCTTGTCGACTTCGTCGATGTAGACGATGCCGCGCTGCGCGCGCTCGACGTTGTAGTCGGCGGACTGAAGAAGCTTCAGGATGATGTTTTCTACGTCTTCGCCAACATAGCCCGCTTCGGTCAGCGTCGTCGCATCGGCCATCGTGAACGGCACGTCGATGATGCGGGCAAGCGTCTGGGCGAGATACGTCTTGCCGCAACCGGTCGGGCCGACGAGAAGGATGTTCGATTTCGCCAGTTCGACATCGCCATTCTTCGAGGCGTGGGCCAATCGCTTGTAGTGATTGTGCACGGCAACGGACAGGATCTTCTTGGCCTGTCTCTGGCCGATGACGTATTCGTCGAGAACCTTGATGATGTCCTGGGGCGTAGGGACGCCATCGCGGGACTTTACCATCGAAGACTTGTTCTCTTCGCGAATGATGTCCATGCAAAGTTCGACGCATTCATCGCAGATGAACACCGTCGGTCCGGCAATCAGCTTGCGGACTTCGTGCTGGCTCTTGCCGCAGAATGAACAATACAGGGTATTCTTGGAGTCACCGCCGTTGCTGCCGCTGACTTTGCTCATATCACTTTCCTTCCAGCACGCCGCATTTCCAGATCGAAATGGCGGTCCACTCAATGCGCCCGCCGACCGTGCTCCATAAATTGGAGCTCTTGCCGGTTAAGGCGCTCCTCGGGGTACTGAACGAAGCCCACACAATCATGCCCGGGCCTCGGTGGCAACGAATTCCCCTTCGAATGCCGAACGCTATGTCATAAAAACTCTACATAGCATTAACAGTTACTATTACCGTCTTCCGCATCAGTTTAAACCCCTATTCAATCACAATTGGGATAGAACTGTGGCGTGGAAGACACCGTCCTTTGGATAATGAAATCATTATCCCGGGATAATGAAGACATTACCACTCGGGTGATGAAAACATCAGCCCGGCGGCAATCACGCGGCAGCGTCGCCTTCCATTTCCGCACGTGACGTCAGCACCTTGTCGACCAGGCCCCAGTCCTTTGCCTCTTCGGCGGACATGAAGTGGTCGCGATCGAGCGTCTGCTCGACTTCCTCGTAGGTGCGGCCGCAGTGCTTTTCGTAGATCTCGTTCAGGCGGCGCTTCATCTTGATAATGTCGCGAGCGTGACGCTCGATATCCGATGCCTGCCCCTGGAAACCGCCCGACGGCTGGTGAACCATGATGCGCGAGTTCGGCGTCGTGAAGCGCATGTCCTTGTCGCCGGCTGCGAGAAGCAGCGAGCCCATGGACGCCGCCTGACCGATGCAAAGCGTCGACACCGCAGGCTTGATGAACTGCATCGTGTCGTAGATCGCCATGCCGGCGGTGACCACGCCGCCGGGAGAATTGATGTAGAGCGCGATTTCCTTCTTCGGATTTTCAGCTTCGAGGAAGAGCAACTGCGCGCAGACCAGCGTCGCCATGTGATCTTCGACCTGGCCGGTCAAGAAGATGATGCGTTCCTTCAAGAGGCGCGAATAGATGTCGTAGGACCGTTCGCCGCGATTGGTCTGCTCCACGACCATCGGCACAAGAGCCATGGCGGTATCGACTGGATTTCTCATTTGCGTCCTTTGTCAAACTTGCACCCGACGGCGAAAACGGCGGGAATCGAATAAATATCTGTCACCCCTACATAGAGTGTCACTGCCCTGCACTTCAAGACGCGCGAAGGGATAACGTCAAGAAGCCTGTTGGCTGTGGATTGCCCCGAGACAAGGTTTCCCGCGGCTTTCTTCCAGATCGCGATTAATGCCCGGTTAGCCTGCTGCGCTTTTTGCGACTGTAGATGACGGAAGCTTAACGCGCCTCTGCAATCTTGGATTTATAAGCTATTAACAATAAACTTTTGGGTGCGCCCAATCTCGCCCTTTCGGAGAGCGACCGCAGTGTTCAGTATTACGCCGGGATTGGCGATCTGGTGCAGCGAAGCGGTAACGCCTGCAGGCGTGCTGATTGTTGCGTGGCGCAAAGACCGGCGGGCTCAGGTCTATTTGACATGGTCCCTCGGTCTGCTCGTCAGTGCCGTCTTTTCCGGCAGTAATTATTGAGATATTCCTCTGGCCATGATGATACCCTCCGTACTTTCCATCGATCCCGCAACACGCCGCGTTTCCCTTGAAGCCAACGATCCGGCCTTCTATGGCAACCCGAATGCGGTCTATGCCGCGCTGCATGCGCATTGTCCCACCTTCTATTGGGAACAGCAGAAACAGTGGTATTTCACCGGCTATGACCATGTGAACGGGCTGCTGCGCGATCGGCGATTTGGTCGTCAGATCCTGCATATCGCCACGCGCGAAGAACTCGGCATGGAGGCGCCCCTTCCGCATCTGAAAAACTTCGATCTCGCCGAACGGCATTCGCTGCTTGAAATCGAGCCCCCTGAACACACCAGGCTGCGAACCCTCGTCAACCGCGCCTTCGTCACGCGTCACGTCGAAAAGATGAAGCCTGAGATCGCCGAGCTGGCAAATCAGCTGATCGATCGGTTTGAACATAAGGGCGAAGTCGAGCTGCTGTCGGCCTTCGCCGATGTCATCCCCGTCACAATGATCGCGCGGATGATCGGCATTCCCGAGGAGATGGGACCGCAGTTGCTGAAATGGTCGCATGCCTATGTGCGCATGTACATGTTCGGCCGGACACGTGACGATGAATATGGCGCCGACCAGGCTGCCAAGGAATTCGCCGACTATGTGAAATCAGTCATTGCCGAGCGGCGGGCCAATCCGCGCGATGACCTTCTGACCCACATGATCACCACCGAGCACAAGGGCCAGTACCTGACGGATGAAGAGCTGGTTTCGACGACGATCGTGCTGCTCAATGCCGGGCACGAAGCGACGGTCCACCAGATCGGCAATTCCGTGCGCGTCATCCTCGGAAGCGGACATGCACCGCAAGACATCTTCAAGGATGATGCCGCCACGGAGCGCACGGTCGAAGAAGCGCTGCGCATCTGCGCGCCGGTCCATGTCTTTCAGCGCTGGGCGCTGGAGCCGGCCGAGATTGACGGCGTCTCCTTCCAGCGCGGCGACAAGGTGGCGATGATCCTTGCTGCCGCCAATCTCGATCCGACCAAGTTCTCCGATCCCCTTCACTTCAAGCCGGATCGCCAGGAGGCGTCGAACCTCTCCTTCGGCGCCGGCATCCACTTCTGTATCGGCGCGCCGCTGGCCCGGCTGGAGCTGAATATCGCGCTGCCCATCCTGTTCAAGCGGCTGCCGGGCTTGAGGCTTTCGAAGGCGCCTGATGTCAAGGACGTCTACCAATTCCACGGGCTCGACAAACTGGAGCTGGCTTGGTGAACCAAGCGGGATAAGGGAGTCTATCGAGTCCCTTATCCAACCTTCCTCAAGTCATGATTGATGCGCCTGAACGCAAAAATGGCGCGCCCTGGGGCACGCCATTTTAAAAGCACGACGACGCTTAGATATCAGCCGTAGCGGCCGGTGATGTAGTCTTCCGTGCGCTTGGTCTTCGGCGCCTGGAATATCTGTTCGGTCTGACCGTATTCCACCAGTTCGCCGAGATACATGAAGGCGGTGTTGTCGGAGATGCGGCTTGCCTGCTGCATGTTGTGCGTGACGATGACGATCGTGAAATCGCGCTTCAGCTGAGAAACCAGTTCCTCGACCTTGGCGGTCGAGATCGGGTCAAGAGCCGACGTCGGTTCGTCGAGCAGCAGGACTTCGGGGCGAAGAGCAATGGCGCGCGCGATACAGAGGCGCTGCTGCTGACCGCCGGAAAGGCTAAGTCCGCTCTGGTGCAGCTTTTCCTTCACTTCGCTCCATAACGCTGTTTCCGTCAGCGCCGCTTCGACGCGGGCGTCCATTTCAGCCCTGGAAATCTTCTCATATAGCCGAATGCCGAAAGCGACGTTTTCATAAATCGACATCGGGAACGGCGTGGGCTTTTGAAACACCATGCCGACCTTGGCGCGCAAAGCGTTCAGATCGACGTCCTTGGTGAGAATACTGCTGCCGTCCAGCAGGATCTCGCCCCCAACCGTCTGGCCCGGATAGAGATCATACATCCGATTGAAAGTGCGCAACAGCGTGGACTTACCGCAACCCGAAGGGCCGATGAAGGCGGTGACCGCATTTTTGCGGATGTCCATATTCACACCCTTCAGAACGCGATGGCCGTTCTGATAGGTGAAATCGAGGTTCTTCACTTGAAGTTTCGCTTGCGTTGCGAGACCCGACCGGGAAACGGCGTCCTTCCCCGGCTGTGCGGCGACGCTCTCGAAATTGTTATCGCTCATGTTCATCGTTTCATTCCTATCGTTCGGCGGCTGCGTCACTGGCGGCGCCCACTCAAGACACGGGCAAGGATGTTGAGGGCAAGGATGGCAAGGGTGATAATCAGTGCGCCGGCCCAGGCCAGTTGCTTGAGATCCTCGCCGGCATCGGCGGCGAGCGTGTTGATGGCAACCGGCAGCGTGGCGATCGGACCGGTCAGGCTCGAATTCATGAATTTGCTGTAACCGGCCGTAAAGAGAAGCGGCGCAGTTTCGCCGCTGATACGGGCGACGGCCAACAGGATGCCGGTGAGGATGCCCGCCCAGGCGGAACGGTAAATCACCATCGTCATGGACTTCCAGCGCGGCGCGCCGAGTGCTGCGGTCGCCTCACGAAGCGAATTTGGCACCAGCAACAGCATGTCTTGCGTCGTGCGGTTGACGACCGGAAGGGCGATCAACGCCAGCGCGAGGACGCCGGCGATGGCAGAGTTGCCGTGCATGGGTACAACCACGGCGCCATAGACGAACACGCCTATGATGATCGAGGGTGCGGACAGCAGGATGTCGTTGAGGAATTTGGCGACCTCGGCAAGCTTGGAGCCGTTGGCATATTCCACAAGATAGGTGCCGGCGAGAATGCCGATCGGTGCGGCGATCAGGATGGCAAGGCCGGTGACCAGCACGGTGCCGTAGATGGCGTTGATCAGGCCGCCGCGCGAGCCCTGGGCCGGGATCGACATGGTGAACACGTCGAGGCTGAGCGCCGATACACCGCGGTAAAGCAAGCTTACAAGGATCACGCTGAGAAAGAATAGGCCGAGGACGGCCGCAAGGAAGCACAGGGCCATCATCACCCGGTTCTTCCCATAGCGCCGCGACACGATATTCTGACGAATTGCATTTTCCATGGGTTCTTTCCTCAAAGCGAATCGACGCGACCGATCATCCATCTCGCCAGCGCAAGCACGCAGAAGGAAAGGACGAACAAGAGCAGGCCGAGCGCCATCAGGCTCGACAATTGCAGACCGTCGGCATCGCCGAAATTATTCGCGATCTGGGCGGAAATGGTGGTGGACGGCGAGATGATCGACGCCTGCAGACGGCTCACCGAGCCGATAACGAAGGTGACAGCCATGGTTTCGCCAAGCGAGCGGCCAAGGCCGAGCATGATGCCGCCGACGAGGCCGCGACGTGTATAGGGGATCAGGATGTAGCGAGCCACTTCCCATGTGGTCATACCCGTGCCGTAAGCGGATTCACGCAGCATCGGCGGCACGGTGCTGAACACGTCGCGCGAGATGGCGGTTATGAACGGCAGGATCATGATGGACAGCACGAGGCTTGCCGTCAACAGGCCGACGCCCGGCGCCGGCGGCTGGAACAGCAGGCCGATCAACGGCACCTGGCCGATCGTCATCACAAGGAAGGGCAGAATATAGGTCTGCATCAACGGCACGAGAATGAACAGACCGACGACGCCGTAGATGATAGAGGGAACGCCGGCCAGAAGCTCGATGGCAGTACTGATCGGACGTCGCAGGTTGCCGGGGCAAAGTTCCGTGAGGAAGATGGCGATACCGATGCCCAGGGGAACGGCAATCAGCATGGCGATGAGCGAGCTCACCAGCGTGCCGACCAAGGCAGGCACAGCACCAAAGATATTGGCGGGAGCGCTCCACTTCGTGCCCCAGAGGAACGAAAACCCGAAGGTCTGGAAGGTTGGCAAGGCTTCGATGACAAGAACCACAAGGATTGCCAGCAGCAAAAGCACGACAAGAGCAGCCGAGCCAAGCGTCATAAAATAGAAAATCCGATCCTGTATCCGGAATTTCCTGGTGCTGACGCTGGTATCCACTGCCTGGAATCCAGCTGTCTCAGTCGCGTCGGCCATCGGTTTCCCCTTGTCCTGTCACGAAAGGCGGACAGGGCCAAGCCCTGTCCGCCGCAACTTTTCAGCCGAAATTACTTCGTGCCGAAGTCCTTCTTCCAGGACTCTTCGACAACCTTGACAACCGCTTCCGGAACAGGAAGGTAAGACAGGCCAGTCGCTTCCTTCTGGCCCTTTTCATAGGCCCACTTGAAGAATTTCAGGGCTTCATCGTTGGCAGCGGCATCGGCCGGCTTCTTGTAAAGCATGACCCAGGTCGAAGCTGCAATCGGCCAGCTCTTTTCGCCCGGCTGATTGGTGATGATCAGGTTGAAGTTCTTGGCATGGGCCCAATCGGCGCTCGAAGCAGCAGCCTCGAACGTATTGAGGCTCGGCTCGATAACCTTGCCGGCAGCATTCTTCATCTTCGCAAAACCGATGTGGTTGGCAACGACATAGGAATATTCGACGTAGGAGATCGAACCAGCCGTCTGGTTGACAGTGGTGGAAACGCCTTCAGAACCCTTGGCGCCGAAGCCGACCGGCCATTCGACCGTCGTGTTCGAACCAGCCTTTTCCTTCCACTCTGGCGAAACTTTCGACAGGTAATCGGTGAAGTTGAAGGTCGTGCCCGAGCTGTCGGCGCGATAAACGACGGAGATCGCCGTGGAAGGCAGCTTCAGGTCGGGGTTGAGGGCCTTGATGGCCGCGTCGTCCCACTTGGCAATCTTGCCAAGAAAGATGTCGGCCAGCGTCTTTCCGTCGAGAACGAGTTCGCCCGGCTTTACGCCGGCAATGTTATAGGAAACGACGATGCCGCCGGAGATCATCGGGAACTGGGCAACGCCGTTCTTCTCGAGGTCAGCGTCGCTCATCGGCTTGTCCGAAGCGGCGAATACAATGGTCTTGTCGACGAGCTGCTTTATGCCGGCGCCCGAGCCGACCGACTGGTAGTTGACGGCGTTGCTCGTCGCAGCCTTATAGTTTTCGGCCCACTTGGACATAACTGGCGCGATGAAGCTCGAGCCGGCGCCGGTGAGGTCGGCAGCCGAGGCCGAAGCAGCCATGGCGACGACGAGGCCTGCAGAGAGGCAAAGCGAACGAATTTTGTGGTTAAACATGTTAAACTCACTTCCTCAAGTGATGAAAGGATGGCGAGGGAGCAGACGCACGGATATCCAGATAGTTCATCGGACGCGTCAATCTCCCAGCGACACGGATGGCTCTATAGTTGCAATGTTTCAGTTTGATGACAGTTTCGTGAAAGCCAAATGACACGCTTTTCCGGGCATGGAACAACTTCTGGAGATGCTGCCATCCGGTATACGAAGCCTCATGCGAGGATGTAGCTGTCGTGCTCTGAAACTAGCTCACGCTCTTCCAATGAAACCACTGCCTTACAAGCGGATCACATAGTCCTTGCGAGTCGTTTCAACCACTTCCCAGGTTCCGTTGAAGCCGGGTCTCAAGATCATGCGATCGCCGGCGCGCAGATGGAAGGCTTCGCCGTCGTCCTCGGTGACAACGGAGTAGCCCGAAAGAACGTTGAAGTACTCCCACTCGTCGTAGGCGATGCGCCACTTTCCAGGCGTCGCCTCCCATATGCCGGCATGGAGACCGCCGTCAGCTTCTTCGACGTTCCAGGTCCTGAATTGGGGGGTGCCCGAGATGAGCCGATCGGGCGCAGGAGCGCCCATCTCCGGCTCGATCTCCGCAATATCAAGTCTTGCATGGTTGGCCATGGCATCCTCGCTGGAAGCGGAGCTGCGAGCAATCGCGGCCCCTCGCCTCATACTATCTTCGACAGGGACTGTTGGAGATCGGCAATGATGTCCTTGACGTCCTCGAGGCCGATCGACAACCGCACGACGTCAGGCCCGGCTCCGGCCTCGATCTTCTGTTCGTCAGTCAGCTGCTTGTGCGTGGTCGATGCCGGGTGAATGACGAGCGAGCGCGTGTCGCCGATATTGGCGAGGTGGGAAAAGAGCTCCAGTCCTTCGACCAAAGCCTTGCCGGCGGGATAGCCGCCTTTAAGGCCGAAGGTGAAGACCGAGCCTGCACCTTTTGGCGAATAGCGCTGCTGCAGCGCGTGATTGGGATCATCCTCGAGCCCGGCATAGTTTACCCATGCGATCTTCTCATGCGTCTTCAGCCAGCGGGCGATAGTGATCGCGTTGTCGCTGTGGCGCTGCATGCGCAGCGGCAAGGTCTCGATGCCCGTCAGGATGAGGAATGCATTGAAGGGCGAGATCGAAGGGCCGAGATCGCGCAGGCCAAGAACGCGGCAGGCGATGGCGAAGGCGAAATTGCCGAAGGTCGAGTGCAGCACCACGCCATTATATTCGGGGCGCGGCTCCGACAGCATGGGATAGTTGCCGGACGCCGACCAATCGAAGGTGCCGCCATCGACAATCGCGCCGCCCATGGAATTGCCATGGCCGCCCATGAATTTGGTCAGCGAGTGAATGATGATGTCGGCACCGTGTTCCAGCGGCCGGATGAGATAGGGGCTTGCCATGGTGTTGTCGACAATCAACGGCAGGCCGTGTTTCTTGGCAACGGCGGCGATTGCGGCGATATCAACGAAGGTGCCACCGGGATTGGCAAGGCTCTCGATGAAGATGCCGCGGGTGCGCTCGTCGATCTGGCTTTCGAAGCTTGCCGGATCGCCCGAATCCGCCCAGCGCACCTGCCAGTCAAAATTCTGGAAGGAATGGCCGAACTGGTTGATCGAACCGCCGTAGAGCCGCTTGGCGGCAATAAAGTTGCTGCCGGGCTGCATGATAGTGTGAAAAACGAGCATCTGCGCTGCATGGCCGGATGCAACGGCAAGACCAGCGGTCCCGCCTTCGAGTGCGGCCACCCTCTCTTCGAGTACGGCCTGTGTCGGGTTCATGATGCGGGTGTAGATATTGCCGAACTGCTGCAATCCGAACAACGCAGCCGCATGGTCTGAATCGTTGAAAACGAAGGAAGTGGTCTGGTAGATCGGCGTCGCTCGCGCGCCGGTGGTTGGGTCCGGCTGCGCGCCGGCGTGGATTGCCAGCGTGTCGAAGCCCGGTTTCGTCGTCGCCATATTATCCTCCCGTAGCCCTTGATCGGAGCACGGAGGATCATACCGGCTCAACCGGCAAAGTTAACCGCGATCTTTCCCCGATTGCGCGCAACCGTAGAAAATCCATCGCTCAAAGTCGGCAGCGACAGTCTCAGGCGGCCAGCAGACGCGGTATCTCGATGGCCGGACAGCGGTTCATAACCACTTTGATGCCGGCGGCTTCCGCCACTGCGGCTGCGGTGTCGTCGCGGATTTCGAGCTGCCCCCAGATGACGGATGGAAGCGGCTTCAGCGTCAGAACCTCGTCTATGATGGTATAGAGATATTCCGGCGCACGGAAGACATCGACCATATCCACCGGCTCCGGGATGTCTGCCAGAGTGGCGCAGACGGTCTGGCCAAGGATCTGTTTTCCTGCCTGCCCCGGATTAACGGGGATGACGCGGTATCCCTTCGACAAAAGATAGGCCATCACCCCATAGCTCGGGCGCGCCGCATTTGACGACGCGCCGACGAGCGCGATGATCTTCACTGTCTTCAGGATGTCGGTGATATAGGTATTGTCATACTGGTCATGGTTCATCTCGGCCCCTCCGACTGCGATCACAACTGCGTTCACGCCCTGATCCGGGTGAACTTATGTGGCAGCTGAGACGTATATAGGGATTGCAATTCTAATCAGGATCGCTGCGATGAGAAAGTCTATTCTTCTTGGCCTGGCCATCGCTTGCGCCGCAGTGTCGCAGGCGCTGGCCATCAATCGCTATAACGCCCTCTCCTACACCTGTCCGCAGGCCCAGGCACTGATACAGCGCGAACGCGCGGTCATCCTGCGCTACCCCGCAGAGCGCGTCAGAAACATGACGCTTTACGATCGTTTCGTCTCCAATAGCGATTCCTGCGACGTCGGCTATTATGCTTACCTGTCGTATATCCCTACAAGGGGAGCTTCGGTCTGTCCGGTTTACACCTGCCGCCCGTCAACGGATTTCGATGACGACATCATCATCCCCTGAACTCGAGGACGGCTATCAAATCCCGGCAGCGCCGAAATGATCTTTCAACACCGCAAGGTTTAATTATTTTTTTCTAATTTTTATATTTGGAAAATACTCACGCGTGAGCAGCCGCGACACGACCTTTCGAAGAGCGCCGCTGCGCGACATAGGCGAATGCTGCCATATACTTGTTATGTACCTATTTTGTTCACTCGTTCATTAGAAGCATCTCATAGTTGAGTGACCGGATGCAAAAAGTAATCACCGATAGTGCGTCGCACAATACGGCGCAGAATGCACGCAGTAGTAGTTGTCGTGAAACCTACATAATTCACAAAATAAGTTGCATTTCGTGTTATTCACGATCATAAGACGTCGCTCTTGCCACAAGCAGCCACATCGCGGTTGCCCGCTCCTTCCGAGGTATCCGTGTCCGTTGATGTGATCGCCTTCGTTCTTTTCGGCGCGCTGCTTCATGCCACCTGGAATGCCATCATCAAGGCGGGGACAAACAAATTCCTGGATGCGGCACTCGTGTCAGCCGGCGGCGCGGTGACCGCTTTGCCGTTTCTGCCCTTCCTGCCCATGCCGCTGCCGGCGGCATGGCCATTCATCGGCGCTTCGGCCATCCTGCAATTCATCTATTTCCAACTGGTGGCAGCCGCCTATCGCGCCGGTGACATCGGCCTGGTCTATCCCCTGATGCGAGGCGTCGCACCGCTGCTCATTGTCGCCACAAGCGGCTTCATCCTTAGGGAAACGCTTTCCGGCGGCGCGCTTTTCGGCGTCCTGACAATCTGCACCGGCATCCTGACGCTCGCCTTCGAGGCGAGGAACGGCGGGCGGAATGCGATCGTCCTGGCGCTCGCAAACGCCTGCGTCATCGCCACTTACACCTATGTCGATGGCATCGGCGCGCGCCGGGCCGGCAACCCGGTTTCCTATACGCTGTGGATGGCGCTCCTGCCACCGATCTTGCTGTTTACCTGGGCACTCTCGCAACGCGGCGTCGATGCGGTCGCCGCCCATGTCCGCTACAACTGGTGGCGTGGGCTGATCGGCGGCGGCGGCTCGATTTCATCCTACGGCATCGCGCTCTGGGCAATGACCAAGGCACCCGTCGCCACCGTCGCAGCACTTCGCGAAAGCTCTATCCTATTCGCGCTTGTCATCTCGGTGGCGGTGCTCAAGGAAAAATCGAGCGTCTGGCGCTACATCGCTGGCGCCATCATCGCAGCCGGCGTTCTGATACTGCGGTTGGGTTGAACGGCAGCAGATCTAGCGCCCTCACGGCTTGGCGGGAGGCGGGTCGAGATCGCCGGCGCGTCTAGGTATGATATGAACATGCACATGAGCAATCTTCTGACCTGCGACGGCACCTACATTCGCCCCAACATTGAACCCGCCGACGTCGGGATCGACTGCGCGAATTGCCTTGGTCTGGCGGATGACCAGTTCATGGATTGCGGCAACCTCCGGCAATTCGAGATCGAAATATACGGCCACACACCGTTTGGGAATCGCAAGGGAATGCAGCGGCTTTACCGGGTACTTGTCCCGGATCACGACCGCTAGCTCGTTTTCGTCAAGGATGTCGCCTGGTTCAATTGAGCAAAAGACGCATTTTGATATCAGCAATGCATTTCTCCATTCAATATATTGGCGCGACACGCTTCGCCAAGCAACTTCCAGCAAGCGATATGCAGCTGCAATGTGTGGTAATATAATACCATACATTTAACTCTTTGATTTAGCAATAGAATTTTTCCATTCATCCAAAATCCCAATCTTGACGTTTCAACACCTTCCCCGTATAAGCCGCACCAGATCGCAGCCCTTCACGGCTGCTTTCTTTTTGGCATGGGCTTGCTCCTGTCAATACAAGCAACAAGAAACGCCCTGATGCCTTCGGGTCAAGGGTCCTAAAAGAGAGTATATAACATGGCAACCTTCTCCCAGAAGCCTGCAGAGGTGGAGAAGAAGTGGGTGCTCATCGACGCCGAAGGGCTCGTCGTTGGCCGTCTCGCTTCTATCATCGCAATGCGTCTGCGCGGCAAGCACAAGGCGACCTTCACACCGCACGTTGACGACGGCGACAATGTCATCGTCATCAATGCCGACAAGGTCGTATTCACCGGCAAGAAGTACGAAGACAAGGTCTACTACTGGCACACCGGTTACGCCGGCGGCATCAAGGAGCGTACGGCTCGCCAGCTGATCGAAGGCCGCTTTCCGGAGCGCGTTCTCGAAAAGGCTGTTGAGCGCATGGTTCCCCGCGGCCCGCTCGGCCGTCGCCAGATGAAGAACCTGCGCGTTTATGCCGGTTCGAACCATCCCCACGAAGCTCAGCAGCCGGTCTCCCTCGACGTGGCCAAGCTGAACAGCAAGAACACAAGGAGCGCCTGATAATGGCTGACCTCTCTTCCCTGAAGGATCTCGGCACGTCGTCGGAAGCAGCTGCTCCGGTTCACGTTCGCAAGGTCGATTCGCTAGGCCGCTCCTATGCGACCGGCAAGCGCAAGAACGCTGTTGCTCGCGTATGGTTGAAGCCGGGCTCCGGCAAGATCATCGTCAACGGCAAGGACTACCTCGCCTATTTCGCACGCCCGGTTCTGCAGATGATCCTGCGCCAGCCGATCGTCGCGTCTGCCCGCGACGGCCAGTTCGACATCATCGCTACCGTTGCCGGCGGCGGTCTTTCCGGCCAGGCCGGCGCTGTTCGCCATGGCCTGTCCAAGGCGCTTACCTACTTCGAACCGGGCCTGCGCCCCGTTCTGAAGAAGGGCGGCTTCCTGACCCGCGACAGCCGTGTCGTTGAACGTAAGAAGTACGGCAAGGCCAAGGCCCGTCGTTCGTTCCAGTTCTCCAAGCGTTAATCGCTTCGATTTCGAGACATGCAAAAGGCCGGGTTTTTACCCGGCCTTTTCTTTTTGGCGCTGCTTGAAGGGCTTCGACCGCTACCAGCGCAGCAGCTTCGATCCGGCGATATAGCCGGCGAGTGTTACGAGCGCGATGGCGATCGGATACCAGAAGGCGACGAAGAGCGGACTATCATCCGTGCAATTCGATGCGTAGAACGTGGCCGCGATGCCACCTGCGGCAAGGCCAGCTACCGCGCCGGCGATGCCCGGCCTTTCCGGCGCGCCCTGTCTTAGCGCAAAGATGAAGCAGGCAAGCGGCCCGATCGACAAAAGCGGGATGAAGGTCAGGCAGAAGCGAGCATTGTGGCCCATCATGCGGGGAGCCCAGCTAGCTTCGGGCATCATCATCATTTCGGCGGATGCTGCCGCGGCAAGCAGAAGCGGCGCGAGAAGAAGTGCCCAGACCCAACCCTTGAGCGGCACACCTGGACGACCGATCCGCATGACCACGGCGAATGCGGTGGCGACAAGCGCGATCGTGAAGACGAACTTGAAGAGGAAGCGGCCGGTCTGCATGGCGGCGCCGATATCGTCGCGGAAGCCGATGCCGGCAAAAAACATCGAACCCGAGATCAGAATTCCGGCTACCGCAGCAAGCGCCAGCGTCCGGCCGATCCTTGAGCGAACCGGCGCGTCCTGCGCAAGAAGCTTGATGAGGTCATTCGTCTCCACGTATTTCACTCCGATACAAGACTGCCAGCGCCTTCAGCGCCCGGTGAAGCGCCACGCGCACCGCACCTTCCGTCATCTTCAGTCGGTCCGCGGTTTCGCGAACGCTTGTGCCTTCAACCGAAATCGAGCGGACGATGGTGCGCTGCGGGTCCTTCAGCAGCGCCAGCATATGGTCGACATCCAGCCGATCCAACGCATCGACCTGTTCTTCCGCCTCCAAGGTCGCAATGACGTCGTCAATCGGTATGTTCACATGCCGGCCACGCCGGCGCAGGCTGTCGATCATCTTGTTGCGGACGATCGTCGAAATCCACGGGCCGATCGGCCGCGACGTATCCCACGTTCCGCGCTTCAGATGGATCGCCAGCAGTACCTCCTGGACCACGTCTTCCGCCTCGCTCAACGGCGCGCCGAATTGTTCGCAACGTCGGCGGGCCATCGCCCTTAGATGCGGCGCCACGGCCGACAGGAAGCAGTGATAGGCCTGCGCGTCGCCCGCGATCGCCGAGCGCATCCACTCCGCCCATTCCGTTTCGCGCGCCGAATAGTTCATTCGACATATCTCACTACGGCCAGGCGCACAGATTTGTTACCAACGACGATCATATTTCTTCCCGTTTTCCGACGAGCGTTCTGCGCGCATTGCTCCCCCATATCGTCGCATCCTCATATCCCCTTGATAGCGCAACAAAACGGCTTGTGAAGTTTTTTTCGCCCTGCGTGTAATGTTTGCCGTGTGCTGCCCGTAGACGTCGATGCAAGCCAATGACGGCTCGCCTCAGTTACGGAGATAGAACCATGAAGACCAGCATCATCACTTTGGCACTTGCAGGCTCGCTCGCTTCCGCCCTCGCGTCAGTCGTTGCCGTGCCTGCTTCCGCTGCCGACACTTCCAAGGAAAAGTGCTACGGCGTCGCACTCAAGGGCCAGAATGATTGCGCCGCGGGCAAGCATGATTGCGCCGGCAAGTCCAAGGTCAACTACGACAAGATGTCCTTCAAGCTTGTCCCGACCGGCTCCTGCGTCACCGTGAAGACCCCAAAGGGCCATGGTTCGCTGACTGCGGCTTGATGCTGTCGTCGACGCTTTCCGCTCAAATCCGGAGATTATCATGAACAAGTTACCCGCAGTTGCCTTTGCCGCCTCTGTCGCGACCGCCCTGACATTACTCGGCAGCGTGCCTGCCTCCGCTGCGCCCAAGGAAAAGTGCTACGGCGTCGCCATGAAAGGCCAGAACGATTGCGCGGCCGGAGCGGGCACGACCTGCGCCGGCACTGCAAAGGTCGACTATCAGCAGTATTCCTGGAAGCTCGTACCAGGAGGAACCTGTGAAACGACCAAGACGCCGAATGGCCACGGAACGCTGACGCAAGGCCCTGCCCCGGTCTGATCCTTCACTTTCTATCCGAACCCACAATAAGCGGCGGCGCAGTTCAATGCCGCGCCGCCATCCCCTGATCCTAAGGAGGTTTGTCATGACGTCGTCCCAGCTCCCGCGCCGCGCAGGCGTCGGTTTCAAACCGGAGCATTTCGCGACAATCAATTCGGCGCCGCAGCCGATCGGCTTCTTCGAGGTACATGCCGAAAACTACATGGGGGCCGGCGGGCCGCCGCATGCCCAGCTCGGGCGGCTTCGCGAGGATTATGCCCTGTCGATCCACGGTGTCGGCCTGTCCATCGGCTCGATGCAGCCGCTCGACAAGGAGCATTTGAGACGCCTGAAACTGGTCTGTGATCGCTACGAACCGGAGAGTTTTTCGGAACACCTTGCCTGGTCGACGCATGACACCGTCTTTCTCAACGACCTCCTGCCGCTGCCCTATACGGACGAGACGCTTGCGCGCGTCAGCGAACACATCGACGAGGTGCAGACATTTCTCGGCAGGCAGATGCTGCTTGAAAACCCGGCGACCTATCTCCTGTTTGAGGAAAGCACTATCGCCGAAACGGATTTTCTAGCGGCCATCGTCAACAGGACGGGATGCGGGCTGCTGCTCGACGTCAACAACGTCTTTGTCGCCTCGACCAACCACCGCATGGACCCGCGCGATTATCTCAACCGCTTCCCCGTGCAGTGGGTGCGCGAGGCTCACCTGAGCGGCCATTCTGAGACCATCGACGACGCCGGTGCGCCTCTCCTCATCGATTCACATGACACGCCGGTCAAAGACCCCGTCTGGGCGCTCTACGAGAAGCTTATTGCCCGGACAGGTCCGATCGCGAGCCTCATCGAATGGGACAACGACGTGCCTGAATGGCCGGTCCTTTCCGCCGAGGCACAGCTTGCCGATGCAATGCTCGAGCGCTGCGGCGCGCGCCGGGCTGCGTGAGGGTCAGTCATGTCCATCACAATTCAAACCCGCTTTGCCGGCGCGCTTCTCGATACCGATCAAGCCATTCCCGAAGGTCTCGCGGCCTGGAACGGCCCTCGCCCGAAGCGACGTTTTCAGGTCTATCGCAACAATGTCGCAGTCGGGCTGATCGGTGCACTGGCCTCCCGCTTTCCCATGGCCGAAAAGATCGTTGGAGAGGAATTCTTTGCCGCGATGGCGCATGAATTCATTCGCCGACACCCGCCGCGCTCGCCGCTGCTGTTGAACTACGGGGATGATCTTGCCGATTTCGTCGAGACGTTCGAGCCGGCTGCAAGCGTGAGCTACCTGCCCGATGTCATACGGCTTGAGACGGCGCGCGGCAGAGCCTACCACGCCGCCGACGCCGAACCGCTTGACGCCAGCATCCTTGCGTCGCTGCCGGCCGCACGCCTTCCCGCCTTGACCCTCACCCTGCATCCCTCCGTATCGATCATCCGCTCAGCTCATCCCTTCGTCACGATCTGGGCGATGAATGTCGGCGACATGGATTTTGCCCCAATCGAGGACTGGGTCGGGCAGGATGCACTCGTGGTCCGGCCTCGTATGACCGTGCTTGTGCAGCGATTGCCGCCCGGCGGGGCGGCGTTTCTCTATGCACTCGGCGCCGATGCGAACCTTGCAACCGCGGTGGAAAAGGCGGCAACCGAAGCTGCCGATTTCGATCTTTCCGCCAACCTTGCCGGCGCCATCCAGGCAGGCGCGATCGCAGCAATCGGCTTTCGGGAGAACGGCAATGAATAAAGAGATCACGATGCACCCCACGGCCACGCAATCGCTGCCACAGAAATTCTACCGCGCGCTGCGGCTTCTCGATCGTATCCCGCATGATTTCGTTGCGTTCGTCGCGCGCCTGTCGATCGCGGCAGTGTTCTGGCAGTCGGGGCAGACAAAGGTCGAGGGTTGGCACGTCACCGACAACGCCGTCTATCTGTTCGAAACAGAATACAAACTCCCCTTCGTCGACCCGTGGCTTGCAGCCCACATCTCGGCATTCGCAGAACATTTCTTCCCGCTGCTGCTGGTGATCGGGTTTGCGAGCCGGCTTTCGGCGCTGGCGCTTCTCGGAATGACGCTGGTGATCGAGATCTTCGTTTATCCGGATGCCTGGCCGACACATGGCACATGGGCCGTTTGCTTCCTTGTCATCATCGCCGGAGGCCCCGGCCGGATTTCGATCGACCATTTTATTGCAAGGCATTTTGGCCGCGGCCTTTAGCTCGTCTGCAGCCACGCAAAGACAGATGGGGCGCTACTGCCGCCTCATGCCTTTCGTTAAGGTTGCTTGCAATCCGACGCCTGGTCGCTTACGTCCTTTTGTCCCAAGGGGACATGAGCCATGACATGCACGCAGTCTTCGCGCTTCGCCGCCACGCCGAAGCCGCCCTACTACATTGTCGCTTTCTCCTCGGCCCGTACGGACGGCGACAACGGCTACGGCGCAATGGCCGACCGCATGGAGGAAATGGCGCTGGCGCAGGATGGTTGCCTTGGGATTGAAAGCGCGCGAGGAAGCGATGGCTTCGGCATAACCAACGCCTTCTTTCGCGACGAACAGAGCATCATCGCCTGGAAGAATGTCGTCGCCCATCTCGCAGCGCAGAAGCTCGGGCGGGAACGTTGGTACAAGCATTACGAGGTGCGCGTCGCACGGGTCGAGCGCGCCTATTCATTCGATCTGACCGAAGGAGAACGCCTTGGCGCACAAGTCGATTGACCATGCATTTACCGCAACGGACCTTACCTCCGCTGCAAGCGATCCCACATTCGCTGGCGCCCTCTCGTTCATGCGGCGCCGGTTCACCAAGGATCTTGCCGGCGCCGATGCAGTGGTCTGGGGCATCGCCTTCGACGCGGCCACCTCCAATCGCCCCGGCGCGCGCTTCGGGCCGCAAGCCATTCGCCGCGCATCGGCGATCTTCGACAACGATCCGCAATATCCCTTCAACCGCGACCTCTTTGCCGAGATGGCGGTGATCGACTATGGCGACTGCTTGCTCGACTACGGCAATCATCAAGAAACACCGGCAGCGATCGAACGGCAGGCCCACACGATCCTCGACAGCGGCGCGTTCCTGCTGACGCTCGGGGGCGATCATTTCGTCACCCTGCCGGTCCTGAAAGCGCATGCGGCAATCCATGGTCCGCTTGCCCTCGTGCAGTTCGACGCGCATCAGGACACCTGGCCCGACAACAAGGGGCGGATCGATCATGGTTCCTTCGTCGGCCGCGCCGTCCGCGAGGGCATCATCGACCCCGATCGCTCCATCCAGATCGGTATTCGCACCCACGCGCCGGAGGATTGCGGCATTCGCATCATCTACGGCCACGAGGTGGAGGACATGCCGGCGGCCGAAATCGCCTCGCATATCATCTCCCAAACCAAGGGGGCTGCCGCCTACCTCACTTTCGACATCGATTGCCTCGATCCGGCCTATGCGCCGGGAACCGGAACGCCGGTTTCCGGAGGACCGTCGAGCGCGAAAATCCTGTCGGTACTGCAGCGGCTACATCAGCTCGACATCCGCGGCGGCGACGTGATGGAGGTTGCCCCGGCCTATGATCATGCCGATATCACCGCCATTGCAGGCGCGACTGTCGCGATGTATATGCTCGGGCTCAACGCTGAAAGGCGGTCGAACGGCCGCAGCTAAAGCCGTTATCATTTTGAATCAACTCTATGCCAAACTGATTCCGCAAACATTGCAAACTCACTGAAAGCGCAGGACAACATGGCACCGAAGATCTTCATCGATGGCGAACACGGAACCACGGGGCTGCAGATCCGCACCCGCATGGCCGATCGCCGCGACGTCGAGCTTCTGTCAATCCCTGAAGCGGAACGGCGCAACGCGGCCATGCGCGAAGACATGCTCAACAGCGCCGACATCGCCATCCTCTGCCTGCCCGACGATGCGTCGCGCGAGGCGGTCAAGATGGTCTCGGCCAATAACAATGTCCGCGTCATCGACACATCGACGGCGTTTCGGATCGATGCCGGCTGGGCCTATGGTTTTGCCGAGATGGACAAGGACCAGGGCGCCAAGATTAGGCATGCACGCTTCGTCGCCAACCCTGGCTGCTATCCGACCGGCGCTGTAGGCCTGATCCGTCCGCTTCGGGCGGCGGGCATTCTGCCTGACGGTTATTCGGTGACGGTCAATGCCGTTTCGGGCTATACCGGCGGTGGCAAGCAGATGATCGCGCAGATGGAAAACCCTGACCAACCCGACGCAATCACCGCGCCGCACTTCCTCTACGGCCTGCCGTTGAACCACAAGCACGTGCCCGAGATGAAGACCCATGGGCTGCTCGACCGCGCACCGGTCTTTTCGCCATCGGTCGGCAGGTTCGCTCAGGGAATGATTGTGCAGGTGCCGCTATATCTGGACGATCTGGCTCTGGGCTCGACGCTTGAGAGCATCCACGCCACGCTCGCAGCCCACTATGCCGGCCAGGACATCGTTCAGGTCGTGCCGCTCGAGGAGAGCCGAGCCCTCCCCCGCGTCAATGCGGTCGAACTCGAGGGCATGGATACGATGAAGCTCTTCGTATTCGGCACGCCAGGCGCCTCGCAAGTCAATCTTGTCGCCCTGCTCGACAACCTCGGCAAGGGCGCATCCGGCGCTGCCGTGCAGAACATGGACCTGATGCTGTCGGCATGATGCCGCCTGTCCAATCAGCCATACCGGCTCGCCTCGGGGCAAAATGGGCGATCGCTACGGCAACAGCGATCGCCGACACCAGGAGCAGCCTCGTCTATCGCGTCGAACGCCATGACGCTCCCGTTGCCATCGTCAAGATCTTGAAACCCGACGGCATGAACGAACTGTCGGGAATGGCGTTTCTGGATTGGCGCAATGGCTCGGGCGCCATCCGCCTCCTAGATCGCGACCAGAATGCATGCCTGATCGAAGACGCCGGAGATTTGCTGCTGCGGCATTATCACAGTCGTTTCGGTGATGATCTGGCGACGGACATCGTCCTTGACGTGGTGGGTAGGTTGCATGCGGTCCATTCGGTCATGCCTCCCGACGGATTGGTGCCCCTCCGCGACCATTTCGTACCACTGTTCGAGGAGGCCCAGCGCCGGGCCAATCCGGCGCTCGCCGAAACGCTGCGCTGGACTGCTCGGCTCGCAGACGACATTCTCCGCGAACAGACCGACCCCAGGCCGCTGCACGGCGATCTGCATCACGACAATATCATCGGAGGTGGGCCACGCGGCTGGCTGGCTATCGATCCCCACGGCTTGATGGGCGATCCGGCCTACGAAGTTTCGAACATCTTTGGCAATCCTTTGGGCGCGACGCGGGAGATTCTTGACCCGGTTCGGGTCGCCAGACTGGCATTCCGGTTTTCCGAAGCGATCGGATGTTGCGAGCGGAAAATCCTGCGCTATGCCGCAGCCCATGCCGGACTGTCGGTATGCTGGTCGCTTGGGGACGATGGATCGGACGAGGCAAAGGAGAATATCACGGAGCGGCTCTTGCTTGCCGGCATCGTGCGGCGGATGTTGGAGGAAAGGAGCGCATGATGGCGATCTTGAAGATTAGGGCTTAGTCCAAGCCCCTCAGACGCTCATTTCGCCTTTATGGCGGATAGCCGGCCCTGTAGAATGGCGTAGCGCGGCAGTATTGCAATCAACCTCTTGACGATATGACTATCGAGAATATCCGAGGGTCATGATATGTCAGTATACAAGCGACGGGGATTTTCGCACTATAGCAGCGCCTTGCTGCGGGACATACAGGCACTGGAATTGATTCCCTGGAGCATGCGCCGAAAGCTGTTGAGGCGGACGGGCATGGATATTTCCGACGGTGCTTCTATCGATGCCGGAGCGATGTTCACCAGCGGCAACGTCACCATCGGCGCCGATACCTATATCAACAGGCATTTCCTGGTGGACGGCCTTGGAAAATGCCGGATCGGCTCGGGGGTCAGGATTGGCCCCGGCGTCAAGGTCATCACGTCGGTCCATGACATTACCGACAATCCGAATGCCCGAGCCAGCACCGAGGTCCGCTATTTGCCCGTCACCATCAAGGACGGTGTCTGGATCGGCACCGGGGCGATCATCATGCCGGGATGCACGATCGGCGCGGGCAGCGTCATTGGCGCCGGTTCGGTCGTGACGAAGGACACGCAGAGCCACGGACTGTACGTCGGCGTTCCCGCCCGCCTCATGCGGCAATTGCCGACGAAGCTGGTGGATGCCTGAAAAGCTCGCAAGGCCGAGGCCGCGCCGTGTTCCGGTCGTGGCCTGTCAGTGGCGCACTTGCAAGACCGTCTCGCGAGGATACTCGCCATAAAAGCCGCGCCAGTTGGCAATCGCAAAGCCGAAGACGATGAGCGCGCCGGCCTGGTGGGTCAGCGCAAGATCCAACGGCACCTGCATGACCAGGGTCGAAATTCCGAGGCCTGCCTGGATCAGCACCAGGGCAAGGAGAACAGCCGAGCGGCGGGCATGCGTCGTGCGCGCGGCGGCGGCGAGCGATATGATCATGTTGATGAAGACGACGGTCAGCAGGGCATAGGCGCCGAGCCGATGGACAAACTGGACCATCTTCGGGTTTTCAAAGAAGTTGATCCAGGCGGGCTTTGCAGCAAACAGGCCGTCGGGAATGACAGCGCCGTCCATCAGCGGCCAGGTATTATAGGAAAGGCCGGCGTCTAGCCCTGCGACCAATGCCCCTAGATAAATCTGGAACAGTGCCATGAAGGCGATCAGGCCAGCAATTGCTGCCGAATAGCGCGTCGGAGCAGCGTCGCTCGAATGCGGCGACAGCGCCCGCATGATCCACATGCAGGATGCGAAAATCAGACAGGCGGTCACTAGGTGCGTCGCCAGCCTGTATTGGCTAACATCGGTGCGCGCCTCGAGCCCAGACGATACCATCCACCAGCCGATCGCGCCTTGAAGACCGCCAAGAAGGAAAATGCCGATCAACGGCAAGCCCAGGCGCTTTTCAATGCGCCCGGTCAGCCAGAAGAAGATCAGAGGCACTGCGAAGATGACGCCCATGGCGCGGGCGATCAGCCGGTGCGCCCATTCCCACCAGAAGATGCTCTTGAAGTCTTCGACGGTGATGCCCTTGTTGATCAGTTGAAATTGCGGAATTCGCTTGTAGAGGTCGAACTCTTCCTGCCACTGCGTCGCGTTCAATGGCGGGATCACGCCATGGATCGGCTGCCACTGGGTGATCGAAAGGCCGGAGTTGGTGAGCCGCGTCGCCCCGCCGACGATGACGAGACAGAAGAGTGCCAACAGCACGAAACCTAGCCAGATGCGCACGGCCCGCCGATTGCGATCCTGCCGCGCCATTTCGCTAAGGACGGCCTGTTCCGACGTGAAATTTGCGACAGCCATGATGTCTCCTTCGATCCGCCTGTTGATTTGCCTCATAGGGCGGTGCAAAACAAGGGCCACGCCTTTGCGGCATGCCGTCGCGGAGCGAACCGGCAGAGCCGCCGACCACGAGAGAATGCCGCCCATGCCCATTCGCCTGCGCAAATTCATCGGCACGATCCTGTTGATCGTCTTGGTGCTTGCCTATGCCTTCATTGCAACGACGGTGGCGGTCAATGCGCTCGGTACGTCACCTTGGTGGATACATCTCACCTATTTCTTCTTGAGCGGCCTGCTCTGGATCCTGCCGGCGATGCTGCTGATCAAGTGGATGGCCGGTCCCAAACGGCAGTAGCCAAGGTGCCGCCATTAACGCCGGAATAACCCTAGTCTACGGAAATTCCGCGCCGGGCGGGGCGCGTAAACCTTAGATGCGCCCTTGCCGTCTATTATCCGCGCCGAACCTTCCTGATCGGAGACGCCTCGGTGCAGATGTCGCAACTGGATGTCGGGCAGACCGCAATCATCGCTGCGGAAAGTGTCCACGCGTCTGCCGATGACACAGCGTCCGACGCCCTTCAGATCGAGATGTTCGGCAGCATGCAGCCGCTCGAGGCCGAATGGCGGGCGTTGGAGGCGGATGACCTGGCATCGCTGCACCAGAGCTACGACTGGTGCCGGACCTGGGTCGACATCTACCGCAATCCGCTGGCAATCCTTCGTGGCTCGCTCGGCGGCCGCACTGCGTTCATCCTGCCGCTCGAAATCGTTAGCGCCAAGATGGTGCGCTATGCCCAGTTTATCGGCGCCCAGCGCAGCAACATCAACACCGGGCTATTCTCCGCCGATTTTCTTCAACGCTCCGATGACTTGACGGCGTCACATCGCGATCAGATCGTCCGGGCGTTCAAGGGCAAAGCCGACGTCCTCCTGCTGCAGAACGTGCCATTCGATTGGCGTGGGCGGCGCAGTCCGCTTGCGAGCCTTCCAAGCATCGAGAACCAGAACCGCGCATTCCAGCTGCCGTTTCTCGACTCGTTCGAGACGACGCTGAAGCAGGTCAACGCCAAGAGACGACGCAAGAAATACCGCCAGCAGACCCGCATGCTCAAAGAAAAGGGTGGCTATACTCATCTGATCGCAGCGACGGAGACGGACAGACGGCAACTGCTGGATTTGTTCTTTCGACTGAAGACCGAACGCTTCAAGGCTGCGGGGCTTCCTGATGTGTTCCGCTCGCGCCAGACACGCGATTTCCTGCACCGGCTCACGGACATTGAAGGCGCAGACGGAGGCTATTCCGCCCTGCAAATCCATGCCCTGCAGTTGAACGGCGAGCATCAGGGGCACATCTGCGCGATCGCCGGCGTATCGCGCAAGGGCGATCACGTCATCTGCCAGTTCGCAGCGATCGACGAAACGCTCGTTCCTGAGGCGAGCCCAGGCGAGCTGCTTTTCTGGCTGATGATCGAACATTTTCACCACCGGAAGATTGTGCTGTTCGATTTCGGTATCGGCGACCAGACCTATAAGAGGTCCTGGTGCCCGGTGGAGACCGTTCAGCACGATGCGATACTAGCGATCTCGGCGCTTGGCCAGGCTGCCGCGCTCGCGCAGAGAAGCGCTACGCGGGCAAAGGCGGTCATCAAATCCAATCTGCAAATATACGGCTGGATCCAGCGGCTGCGGGCGCAGACGGGCCACCGACCGATCGCGGACGATGCTGCCGACAAGGACTGAGCTCAAGCCACTCAGGCGGCGTGGCGTTCCGACCCCGGCGCGTTCTTGCGCCAGCCAGACATCAGGATCAGATGTTCGTATCCGGCCTTCTGAAATTCCTTCATCGCTTCGATGAACTGCTCTTCGTCCGGATCCGGCATCGAAAGAATGATTTCGGTATCCTTGCTTTCCGTCAGTCGCGCAACACCATCGACATCGGCGGCTCCACACTCGACCAGCACCAGATCATAGGCGGAAGACATCGCCTCCAGGATCAGCGACAGGCGATCAACACCACGCATGGCGCGTTTGACATCACTCGTACCCTGCGGCACAAGATGCGCGTCGGAAAGGCGATCCGGGTGGATGGTATCGCCAAAGGCTGCCTCGCCGCAAAGAAGATCGGTGACACCGGGCAGGCCGGGTTTCTCCGCCATCAGTCGCGTCGGGCAAGCGGTACCGGTCATATCGACGAGAACCACGCGCCGGCCGGCATCGGCGATCGTCCGGGCCAACATGACCGTCGCGGTCGACCCATTGTCGCCCGTCGGCGAAATGGCGAGCACGACGCTCGGATTGTGCTCCATCAGATAATCAGCGACCGACTGGATCGAGAAATCCTCGTCCGGCTCTGCCGGCGGGACTGCCTCGGGCGCAGCGGTCGGGCGCGCAACGACGTCAACGGACTTTTCCATCTCGCGAGCCAGTTCGTCATCGGCGGCAACGGAGAGTAGGCTCGCCGAGGCATTCGGATTGTTGGCTGACCGCGGGGCGGCTTTGCGGGCGCGCAGGGGCTTCGCACTTTCGGACGCCGCCTCCTCGTCCATCAGCCGAACGGGCCGCAGCGCGCGGCCGCTGAAAAGCTCCATCAACATGATTGCGATGGAACTCAGGATGAATGTGGCAAGCGTTGCGACCACGACAATAGGCACGACCTTCGGGAAATAGGGATCAGCGGGCGCGCTCGCAGTCGAGACGATACGGGCGTCCGCTGGGCTTGAATTCTTGTCGGATCTGGACGCCGCCTCGCGGTACCGCGCCAGATAGGTCTCCAGCAACTGCCGCTCGGCCGTCGCCTCACGCTCGAGCGCGTTGAGGCCGACGGTATCTTCGCCGGCCTTGGCGCTATCGGCCTTCAGGGCGTTCGACTGCTGCAGCAGCTGCTGCTCGCGCATCTGCGCCACCTTCGCCTCGTTCTCGATGCTGGCGAGAATCTTCTTGGTTTCCCGGTCGACCTGCAGGCGAATATCGGCAAGCTGGGCACGCAGGCTCTTCAGCTTGGGGTGGCCTTCCATTAGGGTCGTCGAGAGGTCCGATATCTGGGATTCGAGACCGGATTCGGTCGCCTTCAGGCGCTGCATGTTCTGCGACCCCGAGACGTCGGACAACGTATCGGTGGAGCGTCCGGACGACAGCGCGTTTCGCACGGCCTGGGCACGCGCATCGGCGTTGGCCCTTTCACCACGCACCTGGGCGAGCTGGCCCGAAATATCCGTCAGCTGCTGGTTCGAAAACGTGTTTGTATCGCTTGTCTGCAGCAGGCCGTTGGCGGTGCGATAGTCGGCAACTTTCTTCTCCGCCTCGCTGACCTTGTCACGAAGCTTGGCGATTTCCGGTTCAAGCCAGCGGGTTGCTTCGGAATTGCTGTCGAGCTTTGCGCCGCTCTGCATCGAGAGATAGACCTTGGCCATCGCATTGGGCACGCTTGCGGCCAGGTCGGGGTCGCGCGATGTGAAGCTGATGCCGATGACGCGCGACGTGTTGATCTGGTAGACCTGCAGACGCTCGACGAAGGCATCGAGCATCTTCTCCTCAGGCGCCTTTTCTAGCGGGCTCTTTTTGAGATGCAGGACGACGAGAATATCGGAGAGCGCGGAGCTTTTGCCGCTCGCTTCGAATTCCGGCCGGTCATAGAGCTTCAGATCGGTAATGACCTGCTTGATCAGATCCGCCGATTGCAGGATCTGCACCTGGCTGGCAATGTTCAGCTCATCAAGCAGCGAACCGGCATTGGCATCGGTGCGATCAGTCGTCGTCGTTGCGAAGGCAGCCGCCCGCGGCTCGATCAGTATCCTGGTCTCGCTGCGATATTCAGGAGAAATGATCTTGGCGGCAGCAAGCGCCAGGCACGCGCCGACCAGCGTAATAACAAGCACCCTCGCCCGCCGTTGCCAGACGGCGCGAAAGAGTTGGCCAAGATCGATGTCGACATCTTGCTGCTGGTTGCTTGCGCCGGACATACCGCACTCCGAGATATATTTTAGCGGCACCGTAAACGAGTATGGTAACCCAAGCGTTAAAATAGCCGTCTTGCAGGCGTTCCGAGTAAAACGACAAGGCGTCCAATTTCCCGCTGCCAAGTTTACCGCGCGTTAACCCTAACGGATGGATAACGGCGTCTGTGATTTCCACTTTTCTGTGAGCGCATGATGGCCTTCGCAAAGCCAAAATTCCTTCTGGCAGTCTGCATGGCGAGCTTGAGCATCGGCTTGAGCGGCTGCATGAGCTATCAGCCGGCGCCCAGAGCCTTCAGTCAGGCTACGATCCAGCCCTATACGCTCGACAGCGGCGATCGGCTGCGCATCACCGTGTTCGACAGCGAGGGCATGTCCAACACCTACACCGTCGACCAGGCGGGCTATATCTCGTTCCCGCTGATCGGTCAGGTCCCCGCCCGCGGCAAGACGCCGCAACAGCTTTCTGGCCAGATCGCCCAAAAGCTGAAGCAGGGTTACCTGCGAGACCCCGACGTCACGATCGATGTCGATCGCTACCGCTCGGTCTACATCATGGGCGAGGTCGGTCAGCCCGGGCAGTATTCCTATGTACCCGGCATGACGATACAAAACGCCATCGCGGTTGCCGGAGGCTTTTCGCCCCGCGCCTTTCAGGGGAACGCCGATGTCACGCGCAAAATCAACGGCCAGGTCATGACCGGTCGCGTCAGGATTTCCGATCCGGTGCTGGCAGGTGACACGATCTACGTTCGCGAACGACTGTTCTGATCGTTCATGGCAAAGCCGCTGCGCATTCTCCATTGTTTCAGATCGCCCATCGGAGGAATTTTCCGCCATGTGCGCGATCTGGCGGAGGAGCACAGCAAGGCAGGCCATGAGGTCGGCATACTCTGCGACAGCATGACCGGCGGCGACTACGAGGAGGAACTGTTCGATGACATCAGTCCTTTCCTATCCCTCGGCCTGACACGGATACCCATCGCGCGGTCTGCGGGCCTTGCCGATGCGGCGACGTTGTGGAGCGGCTACAAGACGATCAAGAACTTGCGGCCGGACGTGCTGCACGGGCACGGCGCCAAAGGCGGTGTGCTGGCGCGCGTCATCGGCTCAGCCTTGCGGGTGAACAGGTATCGCGTTGCCCGCGTTTATACCGCGCATGGGGGAAGCCTGCATTTCTCCCGCTCCTCCCTGGCCGGCCTGCTCGTGCATTGGTCGGAACGGCGATTGGAGCGGCTGACCGATGCGCTGATCTTCATTTGCAATTTCGAGCGTCAGGCCTACGAGAAAAAGATCGGGGTGCCGACCATCCGCTCCCAGCTGATCTACAACGGCATTGGTGAAAGGGACTTTCGGCCCATACCGACCCGCTCTGATTCAGTCCATTTCATCTACGTCGGCATGCTGAGGGACCTTAAGGGTCCCGATTTGTTTGTGGATGCTTTCGCGCGAACCGAGCGACGGGTCGGACGGCCGCTATCCGCGCTGATGATCGGCGACGGGCCGGACCGGGAGAAATACGAAACGATGATGGTTGAGCGGGGCCTCGGCCGCAGAATCGGCATGCTGCCTGCCATGCGTATCGACGAGGCCTTCGCAATGTCGCGCAATATCGTCGTACCCTCGCGAGCAGAATCCATGCCCTACATCGTGCTGGAGGCCTTGGCGGCAAGCAAGGCGGTGATCGCGACGCGCGTCGGAGGTATTCCAGAAGCGCTCGGGCGAACGAGCGCAGGTCTCGCCGAGCCTGACGATGCCGACGACCTGGCGCGCGTAATGGCGGAATCGATCACGGAACCCGGCTGGCAGGAAAGGGCGATGCCGCAGGTAAAAGCGATCCAATCTGTGTTCTCCGCTACTGTCATGGCACGTGATGTCTTAAAACTGTACAATGAAATACTTGGCTTTCCCGTTGATATCTAAGATTTTACCAATCTCCGTAAGCGGACGTTAGCGGCCTTTTGCTAGACCTTCGCCTGGGCAACGACCAGGTGAAAAGTCCATGACCAAAATCGAAAAGCGCGATCAGTTCGACGTCGACAGCCTGCGCAGGCAGGTGGCGCAAGTTCGGGCCCGCGAGGCTGGAGAAACGGTCGAAGAAGACAACGGCATCAATCCGTTCGCCCGCCAGGTCGCCGATCAGCTTCGGGAAGGCAATTATACGCCGACGATGATCATCGGGCAGTTTCGCCTGTTTGAATTCCTGTCGCTGGTGATCATCAGCCTCGGTGTTTTTCATCTATACGTCGGCTTTGACGCGGAACTCTTCGTCGTGCAGGCGTCGGTCGCCTCTGCGGTCTCGGCACTGTCGATCGCAATCCTCCAGATCGGCGACGGCTACCGGCTAATGGCGTTGCGCGCACGCATGCGCTTCATGCCACGCATCATCATGTCCTGGGGCGTTCCTATCGCCATTCTTGCCGCGGCAGCGACCCTGTTCGGCGCCGGCAATGTCTACTCCTTGCCCATGCTTGGCGTGTGGTTTCTGGTCGGGGCCGCATTTCTTGTCATCGAACGCGTTCTCTTTGCGATCAGCATTCGCCATTGGGCGCGAAACGGCATCATGGAAAGGCGCGCCGTGATCGTCGGCGGCGGACAAGCCGGCAAGGAACTGATCCGCGCGCTCGAAAGTCAGGCAGACAACGATATCCGTATCTGCGGCATCTTCGATGACCGCGGCGAGAAGCGCTCGCCGGTCGTGGTCGCCGGCTATCCGAAGCTCGGCTCCGTGGCCGAGCTCGTCGAATTCGCGCGGCTGACGCGCATCGACATGCTGATCATCGCACTGCCGATGAGCGCGGAGGCACGGATACTTCAGCTCCTGCGGAAGCTCTGGATACTGCCCGTCGATATCCGGCTGGCGGCGCATTCCAACAAGTTGCGGTTCCGTCCGCGCGCCTATTCACACGTTGGCGCCGTGCCGATGCTCGACATATTCAACAAGCCGATCCGCGACTGGGACTCCGTCGCCAAGCGCATCTTCGACGTCGGGTTCAGCCTGCTTGCGCTTGCCCTTCTTTGGCCGGTGATGGTTGGGGCGGCCATTGCAGTCAAGGCGACGTCGAAGGGGCCGGTGTTCTTCATGCAGAAGCGTCACGGCTTCAACAACGAGATCATCAAGGTCTTCAAGTTCCGCTCTATGTATGCCGAGATGGCCGATCCCACTGCACGCAACGCCGTCACCAAGAACGATCCCCGCGTCACGCCGCTCGGCCGCTTCTTGCGCAAGTCCTCGATCGATGAGCTACCGCAGCTGTTTAACGTCCTGCTCGGCGACCTGTCTCTTGTCGGCCCGCGGCCGCATGCCGTTCTGGCGCAGACACAGAGCCGGACCTATAGCGATGTGGTCGAGGGCTATTTTGCGCGCCATCGCGTCAAGCCCGGCGTCACCGGTTGGGCGCAGATCAATGGCTGGCGCGGCGAGATCGACAATGACGACAAGATCAAGTTCCGCACCGCCTATGACCTCTACTACATCGAGAACTGGTCGCTTCTGTTCGATCTGAAGATCCTGCTTCTGACCCCGTTCCGCCTCCTCAACACGGAAAATGCATATTGAGCGCGATCGCCCCCATCCATGCCAGGGTCGCGCAGCCGCAGCTTGCCACGCTGCGGCTAATCGGGACGGCCTGTGTCGCGCTCGGCGTCCTTCTCTCAGGCTTCGTGATTGCGGAACCGGCGCCCTATGAGCTGTGGCTTGCCCTCATCATCGGGCTCTGGTTCATCCTCGGCCTCAAGATTTCGCGCAGCGTCGCACCGCTGCTGGCGCTGTTCCTGACCTTCAATGTCGGCGGGATGCTGTCCCTGACACAGATGCGCGATCTCGGCGGCGGCCATCTCGACGGTCCGATTTACGTTGCCGTGTCAACGTTCCTGGCTCTCAGCGCCGTATTTTATGCCGCGATCATCGAAGACAACGCCAACCGGCTCAAACTGATCTTCAATACCTGGGTCATCGCCGCGATCATTACCGCAAGCCTTGGCATCCTCGGTTATTTTCATGCCTTCCCCGGCTTCGGCATCTTCACGCGCTACGACCGGGCCATGGGGGCGTTCCAGGACCCCAATGTGTTCGGCCCCTACCTGGTGGCGCCGACGCTCTACCTGATCCACGGCATCCTGATCGGCGACCTGAAGAAGGCCCCGCTGAAGGCGTTCGGCCTCTCGATCCTTGCCTTCGGCATTTTCCTGTCGTTTTCGCGCGCTGCCTGGGGCCTGTTCGGCTTTTCGGCCGTTGCGCTCATCTTCTTCATGCTGCTCAAGCACCGCAGCAACAGGTTTCGGCTACGCATCCTGGTCATGTCGCTGGCAGCGATCATGCTGATGGTCGTCGGACTGATCATAGCACTGCAGTTCCATCAGGTGAGCGACCTGTTCTCGACGCGCACCCAGCTGGTGCAGGACTATGACGGCGGCCACCTTGGGCGCTTCGAACGCCACCGGATCGGCTTCATGCTGTCCATGGAGCGGCCGCTCGGCATCGGGCCGCTGGTATTCAGCACCCTCTTTCGCGAGGACGAGCACAATATCTGGCTGAAGACGCTGACCACCTATGGCTGGCTCGGCTTCACCTGCTGGGTCAGCATGATCTGCTGGACCATCTATATTGGCTTCCGCAACCTTTTGAAGGAGCGGCCCTGGCAGCCATTCCTGATGATCGCCTGGATCGTCATCCTCGGCCATGTCGGCATCGGCAATGTCATCGATACCGACCACTGGCGACATCTCTACATGTTGATCGGCATCGTCTGGGGCTGCGGCGCGCTGGAGCAGCGCTACCAGCATCGTCTCGCACAGGGAGGATTTGCGACATGAACGTCAATGTCCGTATCAGGCGGTTGTCGCTGCTTCAGGTGCTTGAACCAAGCGGCGGCGGCTCGGGCCGCCACTTTCTCGACCTGTGCCGGGCGATGCAGCGTCGCGGGCACTCGGTTACGGCGGTCTATTCACCAGTCCGGGCCGAAGAAAAATTCGTTACCGAGCTCGAGGGCATGGGGCTCGATGCCGTGCATCCCGTCGCCATGCAACGGTCTCCCGGCCCGTCCGATCTACGGGCCTGGAGGCAGATCAGGAATATCGTGCGGCGGCACGGGCCTTTTGATCTGATCCATGGCCATAGTTCCAAGGCCGGCGCCCTCACCCGCCTACGCCTGCCCGGTCCGCACATCCCTGTGATCTACACGCCGCATGCCTTCCGAACGATGGACCCCTTTCTCAACTCGAGGGGACAGACGATCTACGGTGGCATCGAACAGCTGCTCGGAACGCATTTTTCAGACCGCATCATCTGTGTTTCCCACGATGAATATAATCATGCCGTGTCGATCGGAATTCCCGAGGATCGGCTTCGCGTCGTCGTCAATGGCGTGGCGTCCCCGCCCGTCGGCCAGCGCGCCGGCATCCGTGCTCGCTACGGTATTCCTCCAGACGCCCTCCTCTTCGGCTTTGTCGGCCGGCTGACGAGCCAGAAGGCACCCGAGCGCATCGTCAATGCCTTTGCCAGGATCGCGAACAGCTTGCCAGACGCCCGTCTGCTGATGATCGGCACCGGCGAGATGGTTGCCGACATCGAAGCGCTGATCGCTCGTGCCGGACTGACCGGCCGCGCGCAGCTGCAAAGCGATATTTCAGGTGCTGCGGCAATCGATGCATTCGACGTCGTCGTCATGCCGAGCCGCTACGAGGCCATGTCTTACGTCATGCTCGAGGCTGCCGCCGGCGGCAAACCGCTGCTGCTTACCGACGTCGGCGGCGCGAGGATGGTTCTCGATCCTGGTCGGAATGGGCTGCTGATCGAAAACACCGACGATCCAGCGCCTCTCGCCAACGCGATGCTTGCTTTTTCCGACCTCGAACGCCTGCGCTCGTTTACGGTGCAAGCCCGAAGTCGCAAGGACCGCTACACGCTCGGCGGCATGGCCGACCAGACGGAAGAAATCTATTTCGATCTGGTGGGTCATCGTGTGCCTGGCCTCTTGCGAAAGTCGGAAAGAGTCCTAGAATTTCACGCATGATCACAGCAGCACAAATTCGTGGCGCCCGCGCCATGGTCGGACTAACTACGGAAGACCTGGCGGCCGACAGCAAGCTGCCTCTCTCTTCCATCGAGATCATCGAAAGCGACATCGCAGCGGCAGACGCTAAGGCGATTTTGGCCGTTCGCGCAGCCTTGGAGGCGCGCGGTATCCTGTTTCTGGCAAGCGGCAGCCAAGATCCAGGCGGCCCGGGCGTACGATTGAAATCCTGGGACGAGGACGACGGCATTCGGCCTGAAGACCTGAACGCCACCAACGACGATTGATCGTCCTCAAGCGATAAACTGTGACGGCGACGGAACGAAAGCGCCGCGAAAGCGTTTCCGTTGCGAAATCATATTGTTATCAGGGGAAAATCATTGAATCGTTCAAACGGGCTTTATCTCATCATCGGTGCACTCGTGGTCGTCGTCATCGGTCTTGGAACCTATCTCTATCGCGACGAAAAGAAGCCCGAGGGAATACAGATGAACATCGACAAGAACGGTGTGTCCGTCCAGCAGAATTGACGCCGGCCGGTTGAGCGGCTTCAGGTCCTGATCAGCTTCCAGGACTTGGCCAGTTCTTCCGTCGTCGAAAGCGGCGCCTGCAGCATGAAGCGCTCGGCATCATTGGCTGGACGTCTTGTCTTTGCGCGAGAGCCAATCGGCATGCCGTGGCCAAAGCCGTCCAGAACAACCGATTCGACGATCGGTGTACCGTTGGCATCCAGCCATTGTTGCCGGATTCCACCGTCGAAGCTTTGTGTTGTCGGTTTGGTTGTTTTCTTCGATCCGTGAACGCCAAGCCACTGCGCCACCGACGCATCCGCGTTGGTAACCGACACAACAGAATCGGCGTTTCCATGCCAAATCGAAACGCTCGGGAATTTTGCAGCATCGGGCGAAACCTGTTTCACCAAATTAACCCATTCCCGCTGAGTCCGGCTCGGAGCATTTTTCATCACGGAAAGGGCCGACATGGCATCGCGCGCAGAGCCGAACGGCAGGCCGGCAACGATAGCCCCGGCCTTGAAAAGCTCCGGATAGGTGGCGAGCAAAGCCGATGCCATGGCTCCCCCGGCCGAAAGCCCAACCACGAAAATCCTGCTCACATCGATCGCGTGCCGCTTGCAGGTGAACTCGATCATCTCCCGAATGGAGCCGAGCTCGCCGCGATCGCGTGCGACAGCGCTTGGACGAAACCAGTTGAAACAAAGATTGGAATTGTTGGACGACTTCTGCTCGGGATAGACAACGGCGAAGCCCCCGGCAGACGCCAGCGCCGTCCAGCCCGCGGCAGCGTCGAAATCCTCCGCGTTCTGCATGCAGCCGTGCAAGACGACGACGAGCGGTGCTGAAGAGGCAATCTCTTCCGGCACATATTCCAGCATGCGCAGATTGCCGGGATTGCGCCCGAAACCAGTCACCTCTTGAAGATGCCGGGCGGCTCTGCGCGGTTTTGCCTTGGGTGCCGAGAGCAAGCCAGGAAAGGCCAATTTCTGAAAGGCCATGGGGTCGGCCATAAGACGCCTCACCTGGCTCGGAATTTTCAAACGCATGAGCGACGGTAACCTCTGAGAGCGGGCACAAACCGACGCCACCGGCAACGGCCTCGAAGGACTTCCCCCGAACCACAACGATATTTGTGCGATGCAGCATCAATAGGGCAATGTGAGGCCCATGAACAGGAAAATGGAAAATTGCCGTTACAAATTCTAGGAGGAACCAATTTTGAAGCTGAGCGTCGAACTCGCCGGCCCTGAGATGCTCCAGGACGCGGGGAGCACGCCGCCTTCTGACGTGAGAGGAAAACGATCCTCTCTCTCCTGTCATCGGCCGGCGCGAAACAGTGTTTCAGGCGCTGGCGGCGAAATAACGTTCCTGTGGAGCGTGCCTGTTCAGTTCGGCGTTCATTTTCCGCAAGACAAACGCGGCGTCAAGAAGAAAGGCGGCAGTCTCGTGGTCGGGAGCACTGGACATTCCCTCAGCCAGACTTTCCAATTTGTTTGCCGCCAAAGATGTCGGTACAGCAAATCTCTCAATATGACTGCGCGCCGCCGCATCCGACAACTCTCCTACCATCACGGCAGCATGACGAACGAGAAATCTTCTTTTGTCGGTCGGCGTGCCCTGAAGATCAGCGGCAGCGTTGAATAAGACTCCAATAAACTCGGAAAGCATACCAAACTCCTGACACAACTCGCCTTACGTTAGGCATCACTACATTACGTAAGGTTAAGCAAAAGTAAATGTGTTTTCTCGCCGCAGTTGGCAACAAAGAGTTTATACTTAATCCGCGGCGTGCGGATTTGTACCGAATTGGGATTACGTCTTATGAATAGTCACCTTTCTCCCGGCTGCAGTGTCCCAATTTGATACACAATTCGTCGCATCGACGAGTTCGCGTTTAGAGAAAAAGCATTTAGGCGGATTTATTTTTGATTGGGGCGTTTGCGGGCGACGCCATTCTTTACGCAGGCAGCGTTCTGCAGAACAGAAGATGCGATTTTGTTCAGTGGCAAAGTATGATTTTAACCAGGGATATCAAGGAGATAAATGGTCGGGGCGACAGGATTTGAACCTGCGACCCCTTGACCCCCAGTCAAGTGCGCTACCGGGCTGCGCTACGCCCCGACCTGCCGAAACGGCTTGATGGCATTAGTATTTTGGGTTTGGGAGCGCAAGCGAAAAATGCGATCGGTGGAATCAAAATGGCGCAAAGGGCGCCAAGACCGTGCCTGCCTGTCCGTAGAATAGCCCGAAGGTCAGAAATCCGCGCCTTTGCGCCGGTTGTAGATCGGTCCATGGGATGCTCGCCCCCACAGGTAAACTTATTCCGTGTTTTTACCCGCTCTCACAACTTTTATCTATCATTCAGGCCTTTGCCTATTGGCAATGCCCGCGGCTGGTCCACATCGTTTTGATGGCGACGGTTGGGAGGCAGACCTCCAGTTACGAGCGCCGCCGCGATGGCTCAAAAAGGAAAGAAGCCTATCATGGGAATTTTCTACAAGATCAAGCGCGCGATCTTCGGGGGTCCGGGGAATGCGACGCAAGCAGCTACTGCGGCAGCTCCGTCGCCATCAACTGCGCCGGCCGCGGTCGATGTGACTGCCATTCTCGATCAGGCGGTCGCCAGCAGCGGACAGAAACTTGATTGGCGCCATTCCATCGTCGATCTGATGAAGGCTCTTGAGATGGACGCGACCCTTGCCGAACGCCGTGAACTTGCCGCCGAACTCCATTATATCGGCGACACGCAGGATACAGCGACAATGAACATTTGGCTGCACAAGGCTCTGATGAAGAGGCTTGCAGACAAGGGGGCAAGGTGCCGGCCGATCTTACCGATTGAGCCAAGCCGGTTATCGGGCAAACATTCAGCCCGGCGCCAAGCGTCAGGCTTTTGAATTGGCATTCACTTTGGAACATTGGAGGCCCCCCATGGATTCCTCCATTCAATGTAGGAGAGAGACATGGCCGACACGACATCAACTATGCGAAAACCCGCGCGCGACGATCTTGAGCAAGACGGCGATAGAGACCGGGAGGTCTTTCACCAGGCAGCTGGCGAGATCCTTGATGAAAGGCCTGCTTCGCCGAGGAAAGGCAACCGCGTCAAGCTCGACGCCCGCTCGCGAGGCTCGCTCGCTCTGGATGCACAGAGCAAGCCCGCAGCGCTTAGGGCCGAAAGGCAAATCAAGAAAGCAACAGTGGGCCGCGAGCCCGCCTCCCAAGTTCCGACACTCGGCAGGGATGTTTTGCTGGCGCTTGCGGCGGGTCTTGCCGGTATCATTGTGGGGGGGTTGCTTGCCAGCCGTTGAAAACGCACATCCTGGTGGACCGCCAGATGTGATCGACGGCCATCCCCACCAACGCCGGCCTGTGCCTTAGTTTGCCGCGCGATTGGTCGTCGCCTTGTGGGAGCCAGTGAGCTCACCCATGACGAAGGCCTTGAACAGGGTCCCGTTGGCGTCGTCGGTACTGTAATAGTCGTCATAACCGTGCGCCTGATGGCCGCGCCGGTGGCAATTGTGGTGGTGGTCGCTGACGTTCAAAACGTGCGAGGGCGTCGGCGCTGCCAAATCGGGCATCGTTATCGCCCTTGCGGGTGCAGCGGATGTCGCGGTGACGAACGCGACGACGATTGCTGTCATTGTCAATCCGGCTCGCTTTTGCATGTCTTTACTCCGTGAACGATCGCGAATGAGAAACGTGGAGAGCGCGGCCAAGGTTCCAGCAAGCGCTTGCACCGGAATTCCGTGATTGGGGCGTTCAGGCCTGGCCGACCAACGCCTCCGATCTCGAGCAGAAGGGATGCAGGGTGGCAGGCAGGTTGTCCGCTGCCGCCCCACGAGTTCAGACTTTTTCTTTTTTCTTTACGGGCGCCTTTTGGACCGGCTCGACGGGGGCATCTGGCTTGGGCGCCAGCAGCTTGCGCAGCGAACTGATCTTGTCCTCCACCAATGGGCGGAAACGGCTGGCGCGATAAGGCATGTCGGCCGCACCATAGCCTTCAGGTCCATCGTCATTGCCGCGATGGATTTCCTCGACCTTTATGCCGAGGAATTCGCCGTCGACATAGTGCTTGTACATGCCAACCCAGCGGATCGTGTAAATCTGTCCCTTGCGAATGATCTGGTCGATGCTGACATTCTTGAACTTGTCATCGATGCAGACGACCTTCTGGCCGACGTAGAAATCATTCATGCTGCGATCCTCGTGTCCTTTTCATCCCCAGGTCATTGCTACATATAGGATGCAGCGGTCAATATTTCCGTACTATCATTCGCAAGGAATGGAGATGCCAGTGACATGCTGCGACCGCGTTTTGCACGGCGGAGGATGGCTTTGAAAGCGCCTTAAATAACCCAGCCTCCATCTACCAATTTTCCAATGTTCCCCTAATTCAGTACGTTGCCGTACAAACTGATGCCGAGAGCCATACAATTTTCGCTTGCTGTGATTGCCCCTGGCCTCAAGCAATCCCACGGTCGAATCGAGCCGACAATGTCAACGGAACGCATCGCAGTGCTGGTGGTTGAGGATGAAAGTCTGGTGCGTATGGACATCGTCAATGCGCTGGAAGAGGCGGGCTTCGAGGTGTTCGAGGCGAATAACGCCAGACAGGCGATCGAAGTGCTGAACCGCAACGATCGGATAGACGCGCTATTCACCGATATCGACATGCCTGGCAGCATCGACGGGCTGAAGCTTGCAGCTCTCGTGGGCGACCGCTGGCCCCCTATCAGGATCATTATCACCTCAGGACAAAAGACGCCCCGAGCGCATGAATTGCCGATAAAGGGGGCATTTCTGCCAAAACCTTACACGCCGCACAAGGTCATCGCGACGATCCGCGAGATGGTGGCCGGATCGTAACGGTCGATCTTTACATCTGACCGAACGGCCGCCGATATTCGGCCCCCGGCGCGCCGAAGGCGTCTTTGGCGAAAGCTTCCATACCTCGGCGGTCTCGGACAATAATGCGGCTGCGCTCCGAGGTTATGAGATGGTATCCCTCCAGCACATGCAGTGGCGCCGTTACGCTTGGCCGCCTGATAGCCAGCATTCAGGAGCTCGTGCGTCAGGGCGATCCGATAGCTATCGGTTCTGTCGTCTGTATCGAAATGGTCTGGGCGAGCGGCTGAGCTGCGTGCGCAAGGCGGCGCTTTTCGCCGGACATCCAGCAAAACTCGGTTTTCTATCCAGTGGCCGTGGCCGGCGACCTGATGAATATCGAATAGGGGTCCGACGACGCCTCCAATACCAGAGCTGTTGGCGAGGTGCGCTATCGAACAAATCGCTAATTCGTGACATTCAATTTCTATTCGCTTGCCGAGCATGGAAGGAACCGATGGCGACCTAGACGGTTTACTCTTGCGTAAAAGGAGCAATCCCATGGCAAGAGACGACAAGACGCTTCGCGCCGGCTTTACGGGCTCTCCCGTTGACAAGCAGGAAGGGTTCAAAGGCAGGGCGAAGAGCGCTGCGGCCTTGGTAAAAAGCGAGGCGGGAGCTGTCAGCGCCGTTGCTGCAGACCATCCTCACACCACGTCTACCTTGCTGATCGGGATAACTGCCCTCGCCTTCGGGCTCGGCTATGTTCTGGGGCGGTCGGCCGGTATCGACAGAGCCCCGCGATCCTGGCGATAGAAGCGTCACGCCAGCGATTGACAGACATCCACCCATCTCGCATCGACCAACTCCGCCATACGGTCAGGCGAAATCCGAACGGCCGCATTGATCGCACCGGCGGCGGGAACAACTTCGCCAAAGCGCCGCAGCGATGTATCGCAATAGATAGGGAGTTCGCATATCAGGCCAAAGGGACAAACGCCGCCAACCGGATGGCCGGTCGCAGCCACCACCTCTTCCGCATCCAGCATCCGGGGCTTGCCACCAAGGACATCCCTGAACTTTTTGTTGTCGAGCCTGGCAATGCCGCTGGTGACAATCAGCATGATCGTCTTGCCAACTCTGACGCAAATCGTCTTCGCAATTTGCGCAGGCTCAACACCATGTGCTTCCGCCGCCAGCGCCACCGTTGCGGAGCTGGAGGTCGTCTCGATGATACTGATGTCAGGGGCGCGCAACGAAAAGAAGGCATGGACCGATTGCAAGCTCATGCCGTGAGAATAACCATGCCTTGTGCCTCCCGCAAGAGATGTGCATGTGATAACCTTCCGGGGAACCTTCTCGCCTCTCACGCGTTATAGTTTCAAATTCGGAAGGTGCGCTTATGACCGAGGCGATTGAGACCAACAATATTGAGGAACCGGTGTTTCGCCGCATCTGGAGTGTCGCGGACTTTGCGCGACGATACCGGCTGGGCAAGGAAGAGGAAATAAAATTGATCGCCCGCTTCGGCCCGTTTGCCAGCGAGCCCGAGCTTTTGAAGACGGCTCGTCGCCCTGCCCCATTTTACTGAATAATTGCGTCACCAATCAATTGGACGACCCGCACCGACGAGCGCGGGTCATGCCAATGCGTCGCACCGGGATCAGTGCTTATTCTTGTTGCTCCGCTGCCCGCCCTTCGATTGCTGGTCTCGGCCACCGGCGCGATGATCGGTCGACTGGTCGCTGGAGCTCGTCTGGTTCTTGTCGACAGCACTTTTGTGGCTCTGCTGACCGGCCTTGACGTGCTGTTCGTGGGTACCGCCTTGATTGGCCATTTCTGCTCTCCTTGGGTTTTGACGTGAGACCGGCACCGGTCTCGGGAATAACAACCAAGGTGCGTTGGCCCGGTTCCAAAATTAATATTTCGTGATCGGCCTGGTCTTCGTTCAAGACGCCGGAGCCGCGAAGAAAAAGACCCGGCGCACGTGGCCGGGTCCTTCCTTCCAACCGAACGGAGGTTTGATTAGGTCAGAAGTTGCGCTCGAACCGCAGTATCCCCGCCCACTGATCGGTGTCGGCAGCGTCCCAATTGGTATAGGACACTTCCGGCTGGATCAGCAGGTTCTTGACCGGATACCATTGAACGTTTGCCGTTGCCGCGAAGATCTTTGAGTCCGTGTAGGCGAACTGGGCGTTTGCGGAGAGCTTGTCGTTGATGGGAGCCGTAAAGCCCGTCCAAAGGGCCCAGTCACCCCAGCCGCAATCGGCGCGGTTGGTTGGGCAAGCCGCTCCATCGGAGTTGAGGTTGGTGCCGGCATATTGGTTCAGCTTGCTGCCTTCGGTGTTCCAACCGGCCATGAAGAAGGCCTTGAAGCCGCCGAACGTGGCATCCAGGCGGGCCTTGATGGCGCCCTCTTCGACGATCGAGTCGTAACCGCCGATGACCTTGATCCCCCAGGTGCCTGCCGAATATCCTGCACCCGCCACGACATCCGGCGCATAGTGATTGCCCTTTGCCGTGACCCAGTCATGCGTCGCGGCAGGGTCGGCATCGCCGAAATAGGTGCCGTTGCTGGCGGAATTGGAATCTTCGAGCGAGATCACGGCGGTGAAACCGTTGCCCGCATCGTAGTTGTAGGTGAGCTGGTTCAGCTCATAGGGTCCGTCATAGATGACGTCGTCGTTGGCGACATTGCCCGCATAGCCGACATAGAGATTATACTGACTATCGAGCTTGCCGACGGTCAAGCCGCCAAGGCTTATATTTGCAAACAGAAGCTTCGAGTTCGTGCTGCCCCCGTCGTTCCACTCCCAACGAAAGATCGTGTTCGTTTTCAGCGGGCCATACTCGGTATCGGTAGCAGTATCGATATTGAGTTCGGTTCGATCGTGCCACATCGTCCCGACATGACTTTTCGCATCATAGGCGTCATACCATTCGCCTTCGGTGCGAACCTTCCCGCCAACCTTGAGGCAAGTCTCGGTGCCTGGAATATAGAAGTAACCCTTGCCGTACGCATCGCAAATGCGAACATATTCGAGCGGCTCAGGTTCGGCGCCAACAATGGCGTCAGCCGCCTGCACACCCGATGCAGCTGCCAAAGCGGCCGCAGAGCCGAAAAGAAGGCCCTTTATGTTCATGATAGCTCCCATTCGAATATCCATCGGGCGTGGGCTTTGCGTCTGAGAAGCGACGTGCCGACCAGTGCCCCGATTTGATGATCCTCTACGGATAAAACGAAGCGCCTTGGCTTCGGCGCCGAAATTGAGCCCGCCCCCTGCGGTTGACAAGTTAATAAGTGAAACGAACTATATGCTGCCTTCGCACTTGGCCGCGCCTGTTGCAAAAACGTCACGTACTTTCTAAGCTGCTAAAATATAACAGTTTCGCCGCGCTTTATGTGGGGCCGCTAGCACTTCCCGTGGCTTATGCGCGAATTGCTCCAGGTTGAACGGCTTGGGCAGGAGCGAGCACCAGGGTCGAGGATGCCGTTGTGAATAATGGCGTTGCGCGGATAGCCAGCTGTGTAGAGAGTCTTGATCCCCAGCACATTATCGGTTGCCATGTCAGCCAACTGGCGGCCATTCATCTCCGGCATGACCATATCGGCAAGTAGCAGGTCCACACGCGGCTGAAGGCCCAGCAGTTCAAGTGCCAACTTTGCGTTCCCGGCAGCGATCGCCGTCCGGCATGGCATCGCGCGGATTAACGGCAAGGTTCAGCATTGCGTTTTCAAGCTGGCTCAGATCGGCATATGTCGACCACGGGCCGGCTGCAAGCACGGTCTCGATCCGGATGTTCTCGCCCCGCGACCGACGCCGGAGCTCGGACTCCCCACCGACAAACCTGTTGGCAGCGACCGTCTCCGGAGCCAGGGGCTGGCGGCGAGAAAATGCCAGGAGCCGCCCGCTCAGAACCGCCCCCCGTTGCGCGCCTGGCATTCTTCAACGACCGAATAAGCTTGGGATCCTCCGTGCCGACAAGCCGGCGTTCAACAAGGTCGATGCCGCCGATTATGATCGCGAGCATATTGTTGAAATCATGCGCGACGCCGCCCGTCAGGTGGCCGATCGATTCCATTTTCAGTTGGTGCACTTGCGCCTGGGAAGCCTCGCGCTCGGCAATCTCCTTCTTCAGCGCCGCCGTCCGCTCTTCAACCATGCATTCCAGCAAGCGATTGAAATCAACAAGCTGGGAACGCAGTTCGGCCTGTTTGCGATGGGAGTTGAGAACTATCTGCAGCACCCCAACCATCTCTATGGCGTTGATGACTACCAAACCCGAGCCACTGATTGGCCCCAATCAGTAAAAAGGAACTAAACGGCGGAAGGAAAAATCTCAGAACAATGAAGCCTGTCAGGCAGGCCACAACAATACCCGGCTCCGGGCCGCACAGAAAGCTCGAGATCAAGAAGGTCAGAAACGGGAAGCCATTGAGAGCCTCACCGATCGCTATTCGTATCGCAAGGTCACCGCGATGACGCAGATAGCGATCGGGTAGCTCAACCACGGGTTCCGGCCTGTGGGATCGGTTGCCGCGATCAGATCCATCTAGCGAAATTCCTTTCCCTACAACCAATAGCATCAAACCAAGCGGGAAATCTTTTGCGTATCACCGGAGCGCGAGCAATATAGGGTTGCAAAAATGCTCGCAAACAATCACAGCAGAGCTTGACGCTGTTGCTTCGGGCGCCAATTAAGGCCGTCGTGCGAGTAGGAGAGAGCAGCCATGGGTGAACTGAACGGAAAAATTCTGATCGTCGAGGACGATGCGCTCATCGCCATGCTGCTGGAGGATATGCTTTCCGAATTGTCTTACGAGATCGCCGGCGTTGCTGGCGGTGTTGACGCGGCCATGGCGCTTGCTGAGCGTGTCGCTTTCGATGCAGCCATTCTCGATGTCTCCCTTGCCGGCGACAGCTCTTTGCCAATTGCCAAATTGCTCGACGAGAAGGGCAAGCCGTATATCTTTGCCACCGGCTATGACAGTCTGCCTGAAGACATGGCTCGGAACGGCCGGCATGTCCTTCAAAAACCCTATCAGCTTGACCAGCTTCAATCCGCTCTTGCCAAATTGCCGATCAATTGAAGACCCGCTGCATGGCTTGCACGGCCTGCGTTGGGCCTCAGCGGACTTGATCGAGCAGGCGTTTGCATTCGAGCAGATCGTAGAGCGCCTCCTGCAACAGGGCGCGATCCTCCTTGCCGACACTCGATTTGCCGATCGATATCTCCGACGCATCCTCGTCACCGCTAACGAAATTGAAGAAGCGCCTGCTGATCGGCGCCTTTGCGCGCCCGACGATCTGATCGTCATCGGGGTTGGCTAAGCGCGGCTCGGAGGAAGTCGCCTCCTGTGCGGCCGCCAATGCCTCGACACTTGCAAGATCACCATGGCCGACGGCGACGACAAACTTGTTGCCGTTGGTCTTCAGGAGCTTCTGGACGCCCTTGATCGTATAGCCGTGGTCATAAAGAAGATGTCGGATTCCCTTTAAGAGATCGACGTCTTCCGGCCGGTAATAGCGCCTGCCGCCGCCGCGCTTCATCGGCTTGATCTGCAGAAAACGCGTCTCCCAGAACCGCAGGACGTGCTGCGGCAGATCAAGGTCATCCGCGACTTCGCTGATCGTGCGAAAAGCATCCGGACTCTTGTCCATCGTCAAACTCCCAACCGGACGTCATCGCACCAGTCGCGCGACGACTCACCATATTTCAACGGTTTGACGGGGGAAATTCAAGTTGTTTGTTGGCGTGTTCACAGCAAAGCGGCGACAGGCACTTTGAAACTATCCGAAAATCAACGGCGCCGTCCCTATTCGAAACAGCAAAAATCTCTTGGTAAAACCATCTTCAGGGAGCGGGAATTGCCGGGCGCGCCTTGGTTTTGCGAACCGTATGAGCCTTCAGAATACGGGTCTTCAGCACGTTCGACGCCTTGAACGTCATCACGCGCCGTGGCGAGATCGGCACCTCTTCGCCGGTCTTCGGATTGCGACCAATGCGTTCATTCTTGTCGCGCACCTGGAAGGTCGCAAAGGATGAAAGCTTAACCGTTTCGCCACGAACGATTGCGTTGCAGATCTCGTCTATTACAGTCTCGACAAGCTCCGCCGACTCAGTCCGGGACAGGCCAACTTTCCGGAACACCGACTCAGCCAAGTCTGCGCGTGTCACTGTCTTCGCAGTCATTGTTCCCCGCCCATATTTAAACGAATATCCAGTAAGTCGCACGAGACTATTGCCCTTGCGCCAAACGGTCAAGCTCTTGTTCGGAATCAGATTTTGGTGGTCGACGCGGTTACCAGCGTAGGAGAACCGCGCCCCAGGTGAAGCCGCCGCCCATCGCCTCGAGCATGACCAAATCGCCCTTTTTGATCCGCCCGTCGCCGGCTGCCGCGGCGATGGCAAGAGGGATCGAAGCGGCCGAAGTATTGCCGTGGAGATCGACCGTAATCACAACCTTTTCGGGTGCAATTCCCAACTTGCGGGCCGACCCGTCGATGATGCGTCGGTTGGCCTGGTGCGGCACCAGCCAGTCGAGGTCGTCGGCGGTCGTTCCGGTTGCATCGAAGGTCGCCTGTATGACATCGGTGATCATGCCGACCGCATATTTGAAGACCTCGCGGCCTTCCATGCGCAAACGGCCAACGGTTCCCGTCGATGACGGCCCGCCATCGACGTAGAGCTTTGCCTTATGGGCGCCATCAGATCGCAGGCTCGCCGTCAACACGCCGCGGTCAGAGGTCTTCCCCTCGCCTTCGCCTGCCTCGAGGATCAGCGCGCCGGCGCCGTCGCCGAAGAGGACGCAGGTCGTCCGGTCCGTCCAGTCCAGGATGCGCGAGAAGGTTTCCGCACCGATGATGAGAACGCGCTTTGCCAGGCCGCCCTTGATATAGGCGTCGGCGGTCGTCACTGCGTAGACAAAGCCGCTGCACACGGCCTGCATGTCGAAGGCAAAACCGTGGTGCATGCCGAGACGATTTTGAATATCGACCGCGGTGGCTGGAAAGGTGTTGTCCGGCGTCGACGTCGCAAGGATGATCAGATCGATATCATCAGGGGTGAGGCCGGCATTGTCTAGCGCTGCCCGTGCTGCCTGCTCGCCGAGAGATGCCGTCGTCTCCCCCTCGCCTGCGACATAGCGTTGCCGGATGCCGGTGCGCTGGACAATCCAGTCGTCGGACGTATCCACAACGCCTTCCATCTCGCGATTGGTCATGACACGCTTTGGAAGTGCCGCCCCAAAACCGCGAACTACTGAACGAATCATTCTAACTTTACCCTGTCGATCATGCTACTTCCGGGCCGACGGTCGGCAGACGTCTTGCATGATATCTCTTGAGATCGTTTTCTATTTTCTGAGTAAGGCCATTCTTAGCCATGTCGTAGCCGACATCGATGGCGGCTGCGAAGGCTTCGGCATTGGCGCCGCCGTGGCTCTTGATGACAATGCCGTTGAGGCCGAGAAAAACTCCTCCGTTGACTTTACTCGGATCGAGCTTTTCGCGCAGCATGTCGAAGGCACCCTTGGCAAAGATATAGCCTATCCTTGCCAGAAGGGTGCGGGTCATTGCGGCGCGCAGATATCCGGCGATCTGCTTTGCCGTGCCTTCGGCCGTCTTCAGCGCGATATTGCCCGAAAATCCTTCCGTCACGACCACGTCCACGGTCCCCTTGCCGATATCATCACCTTCGACGAAGCCAGCATATTCAAGCGATTCGAGGTCAGCCTCGCGGATCAGGCGGCCGGCGTCCTTGACGTCTTCCTGGCCCTTCATCTCCTCGACACCGACATTCAGCAGACCAACGGTCGGACGGTCGATTTCGAACAGGGCGCGGGCCATTGCGCCGCCCATCAGCGCGAAATCCAGCAGCTGCTGCGAATCGGCGCCAATCGTCGCGCCGACATCGAGCACGATGCTCTCGCCGCGCAACGTCGGCCAGATCGCCGCGATAGCCGGGCGTTCGATATTGGCCATTGTGCGAAGACAGAATTTGGACATCGCCATCAGCGCGCCGGTGTTGCCCGCAGATACGATGACGTCGGCGTCGCCCGTCTTCACCGCTTCGATCGAGCGCCACATGCTGGACACGTAGCGGCCGCGACGCAGTGCCTGGCTCGGCTTCTCGTCCATCCCGACCGCGACGTCGCAATCGTGAAAGACGGATTTTGCCTTGAGTTTCGGGTATTTGTCGAGGACCGGTTCGCACTGTTCCTTGAGGCCGTACATCAGGAACGTCATGCCGGGATGTCGCTCCAACGCCTTGGCTGCGCCGGGAATGACGACCTCCGGTCCGAAGTCGCCACCCATAAGGTCGAGAGAAATTCTGATCACGCGTCTCTGATCCTTTTTTTCCACCACAGCCGGCGAAATTTGGGCCAAAATACCGTTTTCCCTTCGGGTTACAACTGAATTTTGTCTAAACCCCAAGCGAAAGCTATTCCTTCTTCCAGGCCTTCAAAGCCGCAAAAGGTGACGGCTTGCGATCATCTTCCGCGGTGTCTTCGATATGGGGTTCGAAGTCGAGACCGGGCTTGCGGGGATAGGGATCGATGCCCAGAGCCGCGAATTCCGTAACAACGACGCCGGCGTCGATGGCGTCCCCTTCGAAGGTCTCTGGAATATCAGGACCATCCGGATCGAGGACGATTTCAGCCGTATCGGCCGACGGCGCACGCGCGAGTTTCGATCCCTCGGGAACGAACAACTCGTCGAATTCCTCGTCGATCTCAGATTCGACCGGATCGAGCGATACGACGCAGGCCTGGACCACCTTTGCCGTAACGCGCCCCTTGACGCGGACGCCGTCACGCTTCCAACGCGAAAGCTTGATATTCGCGTCCAGGCGCTCGACGGAGAGCACGCCCCAGAGCGTTGCCAATCCTTGCAGCTCTTGTGCGTTGGCCTTCAGATGCATTTCGACGGGACCGCCCGAAATGCGCCCGACTTTCACCGGGTGCGAAAATGGTCGTTCCGCGTCAACTTCAATGTTCTTCATTTGCGCCTCCTATTCAGGCTTTGGCAGCGTCGCGGAGCCGGTGGCAATGTCCGCTTCTGAAATTGTGGCAAGGTGCGCCTCGGCAGACATCACCCAAGCGGCCAGACCGAGCATTGCCGGAGCACTCTCGTCCGGCTCGGGGTGGATGTTGCGCCGAAGCGCGTCCGCCAGTGCATCAGGATCGTTGCGATCCATTGCAGCGGAGTAGGATTCCAGCCGGCCATAGAACATGCCGGCAAGTTTCTTCATGCGCTTTGGCACGCCGTTGTCACCAATTCCAAGTTCGCGGATCGAATAGTCGATATCCTGGAAAAAAGCATCGACTATTTCCTGGGCGATTTCCTGCCCGCTGGTTTCGGACGATCGCGTGCGGCGAAAAAACAGGATCATGACCAAAGACAACATCTCGAAACGGCCCATGACCGTGTCCGGGACATCGAGCTCGGCATAGAAAGCCTGAAAGCGCGCCGCAGCGTTCAGTGTGGCATATTGCCTGTCGACGATTGCGCGATTGTGATTTCTTTTGCCAAAGAGCCCAAAGATCATGAAAATTCCCGGAATTGGCTCATTCTGATCGCGCTCGAGCGCGTGGCCGTGTTGCATCCATTAGAAAGCTGGTTTACCGAAGCAGGCGCGAATTGCAATGCCGATTGTGCCCGCTTCTGGACCCGCCCCGACCTGTCGTCACGCACCTGCCGCGATTGGTAATGAAGAGTGCCCAACAAACATCGATGGACGTTCCGCTAATCCCGGAAAGGCCATAATGATGTGCACAGCAAGGTATACGGTCGTTCCGGCCATAGGATTGAATACATTAGGGGAGATGTCGTTGAAGCGACGGGATTTCAAGTCTGACAGAACTTTCATCAGCAGTGCCGCCATCGCCTTGATGATCGCCACCGCAGGGCTCACAGGATGCCAGACCGGAGAGGTCCTGAACGGGGGTTACATCTTCGATCAGCAATCGCTCGATCTGGTTCCGGTCGGGTCGAGCCGCGAGCAGGTCCTGCTTTCGCTCGGCACGCCCTCGACCACCGCCACCTTCGACGGCGAGGTCTTCTATTATATCTCCCAGAAGCGCGATCGCCCCGTGGCCTTCATGAAGCCGAAGCTGATCGACCAGAATATTCTGGCGATATATTTCGACAAGGACGGCGTCGTGAAGTCCCGCGCGAACTATTCGCTCAAGGACGGCAAGGTGTTCGACATGGTTTCGCGCACGACCCCGACAGGCGGCAAGGACCTCACCTTCCTGCAACAGATCCTGCTCGGCAGCGGCAACGGCGCAAACGGCGCGAAGAACTTGCTCAACAATCTCAATCCGGGCCAATAACCCGCTCTGGATGGAATGAAAAAACCCGCGAGTTCACCTCGCGGGTTTTTTATTGGCTGCGGGATGCGTCTCAGGCGAGGATAGCGAGCAAAAGCAGCGCGACGATGTTGGTAATCTTGATCGCCGGATTGACCGCTGGACCCGCCGTATCCTTGTAGGGATCGCCGACAGTGTCGCCGGTGATGGAGGCCTTGTGGGCTTCCGAACCCTTCATGTGGCGGACGCCGTCCTTGTCGACGAATCCATCCTCGAAGGATTTCTTGGCATTGTCCCAGGCGCCGCCGCCCGAGGTCATCGAGATTGCCACGAACAGGCCGTTGATGATGACGCCCAAGAGTGACGCGCCAAGCGCTGCAAAGGCTGAGGCCTTGGAGCCCGAGATCAACAGAACGCCGAAATAGACTTCGAGCGGGGCCAGAACCGGCAACAGCGAGGGGATGATCATCTCGCGAATGGCGGCCTTTGTCAGTATATCGACGGCGCGGCCGTAGTCCGGACGTTCGGTGCCCTGCATGATGCCGGGCTTCTCGCGGAACTGCCGGCGGACTTCCTCGACGATGGCGCCTGCCGCACGGCCGACCGCGGTCATGGCGATGCCGCCGAAGAGATACGGAATGAGGCCGCCGAACAACAGGCCGGCCACGACATAGGGGTTCGACAGATCGAAGGAAATCTCACCGATGTTGGCGAAATAAGGAAACTGATCGCCATGTGCTGCGAAATATTTGAGATCGTTCGAATAGGCGGCGAAGAGGACAAGCGCGCCGAGGCCGGCAGAGCCGATAGCGTAGCCCTTGGTGACAGCCTTGGTGGTGTTGCCGACGGCATCGAGCGCGTCGGTCGATTTACGCACTTCAGGCGGCAGGTGAGCCATTTCGGCAATGCCGCCGGCATTGTCGGTGACGGGACCGAATGCATCGAGCGCGACGATCATGCCGGCGAGACCAAGCATCGCGGTGACTGCAATGCCAGTGCCGAACAGGCCGGCAAGCTGATAGGTCAAAAGGATGCCGCCGACGATGACGAGTGCGGGCAGCGCGGTTGATTCAAGCGACACCGCCAGACCCTGAATGACGTTGGTGCCGTGGCCGGTGACCGACGCCTGGGCGATGGACACCACCGGCCGCTTGCCGGTGCCGGTATAGTATTCGGTGATGACGACGATCAAAGCGGTGACGAGCAATCCGACCAGGCCGCAATAGAACAAGTGCGTACCGGTCACGTCAGCGCCGCCGACTGTGCCGATCGAACCCCAGCCGATGGTGAGCGACGTGGCGGCTCCCAATCCGAGGATGGACAGCAGGCCGGTTGCAATCAGTCCCTTGTAGAGCGCGCCCATGATCGAGCCGTTGGCGCCGAGCTTGACGAAGAAGGTGCCGATGATCGAGGTGATGATACAGGCGCCGCAGATCGCCAGCGGATAGACCATCGCGGAGGCAAGGATCGGCGTGCCGGCAAAGAAGATCGAGGCAAGGACCATGGTCGCGACGACGGAGACGGCATAGGTCTCGAACAGGTCGGCCGCCATGCCGGCGCAGTCGCCGACGTTGTCGCCGACGTTGTCCGCAATCGTTGCCGGGTTGCGCGGGTCGTCTTCCGGAATGCCGGCTTCCACCTTGCCGACCAGATCGCCGCCGACGTCTGCACCCTTGGTGAAGATACCGCCGCCAAGGCGGGCGAAGATCGAAATGAGCGAAGCACCGAACCCGAGCGCCACCAGCGCATCGACGACGGCACGAGACCCGACGGGATAACCGACCAGGTTGGTCAATACGAAATAATAGATGGAGACGCCAAGCAGCGCGAGGCCGGCAACAAGCATGCCCGTGATCGCGCCGGACTTGAAGGCGATCTCGAGGCCAGCAGCCAGGCTGTGCGAGGCGGCCTGGGCTGTGCGGACATTGGCGCGAACGGACACGTGCATGCCGATAAAGCCGGCCGCACCGGACAGCACAGCGCCGATCAGGAAGCCAATCGCGGCGGCGCCCGAAAGCAGGAGCCAGGCGGCGATGAAGACGACGATACCGACAATGGCAATGGTTCTATATTGGCGCGTCAGGTAAGCCTGCGCTCCCTCACGAATATATCCGGCAATTTCCTGCATGCGAGCATTGCCCTGATCGGCAGCCAGCACTGATTTGGTTGCCCAGGCGGCGTACAGCACCGAAAGCAGGCCGCACGCAATAACGCCCAACAATATGATCATTTCGCTCTTTCCTCCAATTGGCCGGTAGCTCACTCCTTCCCGGCAGCAAGCAACATCAGCCCGTCTCCTCCTCCAAGGACGGCGGGTTTTTGTGCAAGGCGAGATTGCGTGCGGGAAAACGTCGCGTCAAGACTGCCCGCGAGCAAAACTCGCTAGGTTTCAAAAGAATATTGGGAAATGCGTCGCTCGACGAAGATGCTGCAATCTCTGCGTTTTCGCGATGGTGCCCTACATCCGAAAACGCCTTGCAGGATCGCGCCGCTCAACCTGGAGCTGACGCGATGGCAGCGATAAGAATCACTGCGAAACGCTATTTCCTGGTCTCGCCGCGGACCTGTTTGGCGATGCGGTCGAGAACGGCGTTGACGAGCTTCGGCTCGTCCTCGTCGAAGAAGGCGTGTGCGATCTCGACATATTCCGTGACGATGACAGGGACAGGGACATCCTTGCGATCGAGGATCTCGAAGGTGCCGGCGCGCAAAATGGCGCGAACCGTACTGTCGAGCCTGGAAAGCGCCCAGTCATCCTGCAGCGCCGAGCCGATCAGCGGGTCGAGACGGACCTGCTCGCGCACGACACCTGAAACGATTGAGCGGAACCAGGAGGCATCGGCCTTGAGATAGGTCTCGCCATCGAGCTCCTGGCCGAGGCGATGGGTTTCGTATTCGGCAACGACTTCGAGCACGCCGGTTCCGCCGACATCCATCTGGTAGAGCGCCTGCACGGCGGCAAGACGCGCTGCGCCCCGCTGGTTCGCTGTTTTGGCCGGCCGCTCGATATCGTCGTTGCTCATCTCTTATGCACCCAATTTTTGCTTCAGCGCGATCATGGTCAGCGCAGCGCGGGCAGCAAAGCCGCCCTTGTCCTTTTCCGTCCGACGCACACGCGTCCATGCCTGCTCGTCGTTTTCAACGGTCAGGATGCCATTGCCGATCGCCAGCGACTCGCTGACCGACAGGTCCATCAAGGCACGCGAAGACTCGTTCGAGACGATATCGAAATGATAGGTCTCCCCGCGAATAACCATACCCAACGCCACGAAGCCATCATACTCCGTTCCGCCGTTGTCCGCACCATCAAGCGCCATGGCGATAGCGGCGGGGATTTCGAGCGCACCGGGAACCGTGACGATGTCATAGGTGGCGCCGGCTTCTTCGAGCGCGACCTTGGCGCCGTCGAGGAGTGCATCCGCCATGTCATCATAAAATCGCGCTTCAACGATCAAAATATGCGAGTTGGAAGAACCGGACATATGACACCTGAATGTGGGAGGGGGCTGGGGAATGCCTGCGGCGGGTCAAACCATGCCGCACCGCGCTTGGCAAGTGTTTTTCAGCCTTTGTGAGCCATTAGGAAGATTTGGATCGCGCAATTTGCGTCTTCCTCCGAACCATTCGCTCAGGTAACAATCAACCCCCATGATGGAGGCACCTTGTGACAGACACCGTCAAATCCACCGTCAATATCGGCGAACTCCAGCTTGATCACTGGCGCCAGGGGGAGTTCTACGAAGGCCGTGACGTCTCCTTCGGCGCTCTTCTCGGGCTGAAGGATCTCGGCATCAGCTATAACGAGGTGCCGCCCGGCAAATCCGGCTGCCCGTTTCACAATCACCATGTCGAGGAAGAGCTGTTCTTCATCGCCGCGGGAGAAGGCGAATATCGCATCGGTGAAAGGCGCATCCCTGTCGCGAAGGGCGACGTTCTCAGCGCTCCGGCCGGCGGCCCAGAGACGGCGCATCAGCTGATCAATACCGGCGCGGTGCCGCTCGTCTATCTCGCCATATCGACCACGGCAAAGACCGAGATCGTCGAATATCCCGATTCCGGCAAGTTCCTCGCCAAGACCAATCGGGGCGCTGACGGAAAATCGCATTTCCGTTTCATCGGTCGCGACCACGTGTCCGTAGACTACTGGGACGGGGAACCAGGCGCTTGACTAGGGATATCGGACCTCTCGACGCCGAGGCGGGACTTGTCTCCATTCCCACCATCAATACCGAGCGCCTGATCCTTCGACCGCATCGGCTCAGCGACTTCGAGGCCTGCGCCGCACTTTGGGGCGATCCCGATGTGGTGCGTTTTATCGGCGACGTACCGTTCAAGCGCGAGCAGAGCTGGGGGCGGCTGCTTTGCTACAGGGGTAGCTGGCATTTGCTTGGCTTCGGATTTTGGGCGATCGAGGAACGAGGTAGCGGCACCTTCATTGGCGAGGCGGGGTTCCTGGAGGCAAGGCGGAATATGACGCCGTCGATCGAAGGGACGCTTGAGACCGGCTGGGTGTTGCGGCCGGCCGCTCATGGAAAAGGCTACGCCACGGAAGCACTGAGCGCGATCGTCGACTGGGGCCAGACACGCTTCCCGGAAAAGACGATGAACTGCATCGTCGATCCTGAAAACGCTGCGTCGCTTCGCGTCGCGGCGAAACTCGGCTTCCGCGAGGTTACGCGCGCAAACTACAACGGCGAGGTCATCCTTTTGTCGCGCTAGGAAACTCTGCGAGCCTTGCGGCATAGCGGGCCATGGTGTCGACTTCGAAATTGACGAAATCGCCCGCGCGCCGTTCGCCCCAGGTCGTAACCTCGAGCGTGTGGCGGATGAGGAGGACGTCGAAATCGGTGCCGTCGACCGCGTTCACCGTCAGCGATGTTCCGTCGAGCGCAATCGAGCCCTTGGGAGCGACGAAGCGAGCGAGATGCTCTGGCGCCCGCAGACGATAACGCGTGGCCTCGCCTTCTTCCGTCACCGACAATATCTCGGCTTTACCGTCGATATGACCGGAGACGATATGCCCGCCGAGCTCGTCGCCGATCTTGAGCGATCGCTCGAGATTGACGTGCGTGCCGGATGCCCATGTCCCGATGGTGGTCAGACGCAGCGCTTCTTCCCAGGCTTCGACCTCGAACCAGCGATCGTTGCTGCCATCCTCCGGCAGGCCGGTCACGGTCAGGCAAATGCCGGAATGGGAAATCGACGCGCCCATATCGATCGTCTTTGGATCATAGCTTGTCGCAACGCGCAGCTTGATGCCCTCCTTCATCGGAGACACCTGTTCGACCGTACCGACGTCAGTGACAATTCCGGTAAACATCAATTCTCTCTTTCGTATTCGTCGCAACGATCTTCGCCATAAAAGCGGGTGCCGACGGAAGTGAAACCCGACGGGATATCGGTTCTGGTGACGGGCGATTCAATACCACCCTCGCCGATCGTTCCCGGTCCTTGAAAGAGCAGGATGCGGTCCACTAGCCGGGCGTCGAGGAAATTGCGCGCAGCCCGCGCGCCGCCTTCGATCAGCAGCGAGGAGAGGCCGCGAGAGCCGAGTGCCGTCAGAAGATTGCCCGGCTGCCTCGAATCGCATTGCAGCACCTCGACGCCAGCCGCATCCAGAGCGGCGCGCCGCGCCATGAAGGCCTCGTCCGTGCTATCGTCGAAGGAGGGTGGCTCGGCTGCGACGGCAATGACGGGCACCTGCCTAACTGTTCGCACCAGCCTGCTTGTTAGCGGCAACCTCAATTCGTCATCGAGGATGATGCGGATCGGCGATCGGTCCTCGAGGCGCGGCAGACGGCAGGTCAATTCCGGATCATCCGCTATCGCGGTTCCGATGCCGACGAGGATCGCGTCGCTTTCGGCGCGCAGGTGCTGCACTGCTGAGCGCGACTCGACGCCGGTGATCGGCACCTGCCCCTCGCCTATCCGGCCGATCATTCCATCTGACGAAACGGCAAGTTTCAGAGTCACATAGGGACGGCCGTTCGTCTGGCGCATGAGATAACCGGCGAGCGAGCGACGACCCTCCTGCTCGAGCACGCCGGTAACAACCTCGATGCCTGCCTTGCGGAGCATATCAAGGCCGCGGCCCGCCACCCGCGCGTCAGGATCGATGACGCTGACAACGACGCGGGCAACGCCGGCGGCGATCAGCGCATTGGCGCAGGGCGGCGTCTTGCCGAAATGGGAGCAGGGTTCGAGTGTCACATAGGCCGTCGCGCCGCGGGCGCCCTTGCCCGCTTCGGCCAGCGCCTGTGGCTCGGCATGCGGTCTTCCGCCGACGGCGGTCACGCCACGGCCGATCTCGATGCCGTCTTTGACGATGATGCAGCCGACGGAGGGATTGGTCGACGTAAGACCAAGGTGTTCCAGGCCAAGGGCGATCGCCTCAGCCATAAACCTTTCGTCATCAGCCGCGCTTGCCATCGGTCATGTGTCCAGCGGATCGCGGGCGATCTTGGCATTGATCTCGTTGATGACGTGTTCGAAGTCTTCCGCATGGGAAAAGTCGCGATAAACCGAAGCATAGCGCACGAAGGCGACGTCATCCAAGCTCTTCAACGCTTCCAGCACCTGGAGGCCAATCTGTTCCGAGCTGATTTCGGTTTCGCCGGAACTCTCGAGCCGGCGCACGATGCCCGACACGGCGCGATCGATACGATCGCGGTCCACCGGTCGCTTGCGCAGCGCAATCTCGAAGGAACGCACCAGCTTGTCCCGGTCGAAAGCCACCTTGCGGCCATGCTTCTTCATGACCATCAGCTCGCGCAATTGCACGCGCTCGAAGGTCGTAAAGCGTCCGCCGCAATCCGGGCAGATCCGCCGCCGGCGGATGGAGGTGTTATCCTCCGCCGGGCGCGAATCCTTTACCTGTGTGTCTTCCGTCCCGCAATATGGGCAGCGCATCCGTTCTCCTCAGGCCATGTAGCCATACATGGGGAAGCGGTTGGTCAATGTCATCACCTTTTCGCGGACAGCAGCTTCAACGGCAGCGTTGCCTTCGTCGGAGTTGGCAACCTTCAGGCCGTCGAGCACCTCGATGATGACATTGCCGATCTCGCGGAACTCGGCTTCCTTGAAGCCGCGCGTCGTGCCGGCCGGCGTGCCGAGGCGAACACCTGACGTGACGAAGGGCTTTTCCGGATCAAAGGGAATGCCGTTCTTGTTGCAGGTGATGTAGGCCCGGCCGAGCGCCTGTTCGGCGCGCTTGCCCGTCGCGTTCTTCTTGCGCAGGTCGACGAGCATCAGATGGTTGTCGGTGCCGCCCGATACGACGTCGACGCCGCCGGCCATCAGGGTTTCGGCGAGCGTCTTGGCGTTCTTGACGATCTGTGCGGCATAGTCCTTGAAATCGGGCTTCAGCGCCTCGCCGAGCGCGACCGCCTTGGCAGCGATGACATGCATCAGCGGGCCGCCCTGCAGGCCTGGGAAGACGGCCGAATTGAACTTCTTTGCCAGATCCTCGTCGTTGGTGAGGATCATGCCGCCGCGCGGGCCGCGAAGCGACTTGTGGGTGGTGGTGGTGGCAACGTGGCAATGCGGAAACGGCGACGGATGCTGGCCGCCGGCCACCAGGCCCGCGATATGGGCCATGTCAACCATCAGGTAGGCGCCGACGCTGTCGGCGATTTCGCGGAAGCGCTTCCAGTCCCAGATGCGGGAATAGGCCGTGCCGCCGGCGATGATGAGCTTCGGCTTGTGCTGTTCGGCCTTGGCGGCAACGTCGTCCATGTCGAGCAGGTTGTCGCCTTCGCGCACGCCGTAGGAAACGACGTTGAACCATTTGCCGGACATGTTGACCGGCGAACCGTGTGTCAGGTGACCGCCAGAATTCAGATCAAGACCCATGAAGGTGTCGCCCGGCTGCAGCAGCGCCAGGAAGACCGCCTGGTTCATCTGGCTGCCCGAATTCGGCTGGACATTGGCGAAATCGACGCCGAAAAGCTGTTTGGCGCGATCAATCGCCAGCTGTTCGGCAATGTCGACGAACTGGCAGCCGCCATAATAGCGCTTGCCCGGATAGCCCTCTGCATATTTGTTCGTCATGATCGAGCCCTGCGCTTCCAGCACGGCGCGCGAGACGATGTTTTCCGAGGCGATCAACTCGATCTCGTGACGCTGGCGGCCGAGTTCCTTTTCGATCGCGCCAAAAATATCGGGATCGGTGTCGGCAAGCGAGCGATTGAAAAAGGTTTCTGTGGACGCGTTTGTCATCGGGAAAGCTCCTGAACGGGAATGCCTGACGGTATTAGCGTTGCGGTCGCCGGAGAGCAATACGATCAGCGACATTTGCTAGGCAAACTACGGTGCGGGGTCGGTGGAGATGGGAAAGCGGCTCCCAGGGCCGCTTGACGGAGACCTTTGAGAAGTTGCGGTCTCGCCAGAGTTTTCAGACATCGGCGGCTCCTTGATCCCGATCAGTCCTCAAAACCTATCCCATAGACAAGGCCGCATTGTTTCCGATGCGACCGCTTTCAGTAATTTTCGGGCCCTCAGGCGCAGCTTTGCATTGGGTTGCACAAGCTCATCCGGCTGACGCTGCCACAGTGGCGGGGGTCGGCACCGCGTCAAGCACGCAAAGCAATTCGATCTTGCCGACGTCAATCTCACCAGTAAGCCGTCAAGTGGCCAAGACGAAAATAAAAAGCCGCACCCGAGGGCGCGGCTTCAGCAAAAGATACGATTAAAGGTTGGATTACTGGACCGGCTGCTCCATACCAGCGGTCGTGTCGAGGGCGAGCTGGGCATTGCCGTCGAGCTGATAGATATCGTCGCGGAACTGGACGACGCCGTTGCCTGCACCCCAGGCGGAGATATAGGCGAGGTAGACAGGCACTTCTTGTGGCAGTTCGATCGGCGTGTTGACGCGGGTGGCGATGACGCTTTCGACGCGCTGGCGCGACCAGTCCGGGGATTCGGCGAGCAGCCAGACGGCAAGGTCGCGCACGTTCTGCACGCGGACGCAGCCCGAGCTGTCGAAGCGCATCAGCTTGTTGAACAGGCCCTGTTCCGGCGTGTCGTGCATGTACTCGTTGTTGGGATTGTGGAAATTGATCTTGGTGGAGGCCATGGCGTTGTTCTTGCCCGGATCCTGGCGGAACATCAGGTTCGGCGCCTTGTCGGCATTCCAGTCGATCGACTCGGGCGCGACTTCCGTGCCCTTCGGGTCGAAGAGGCGGATATTGTTCTTCGTCAGGTAGGTCGGATCCTTGCGCATCAGCGGCACGATATCCTTCTCGACGATCGAGCGAGGCGCCGTCCAGTACGGATTGAGGATGACCTCGAAGATCTTAGAGTTGATGATATGTGTCGGGCGCGACAGGCGACCGACGATCGCCTCATGGCGCAACGCAACCTGACCGTCCTGAACGGCTTCGACATAGGTCGCCGGAATGTTGACCATCAAGTGGCGACGGCCGAGATCTGCCGGGAAAGTCTGAAGGCGAACGAGATTGGTATTCAGCTGCTGCAGTCGAACTTCAGCGGGGATATTGAGGGCCTTGACCGTGTATTCGCCAAGGACGCCATCCGGCGGCAGGCCATGACGCGCCTGAAAACGCTTGACGGCGCCGTCGACATAGCTGTCGAAGGAAGGGGACATTCCGGCCTCGCGACCGAGGTCGCCTGTGATCGCCAAACGTTGGCGCAGCGCCTGGACGGCAGGGTCGCTAACGCCAAGCTGCAGCTTGGTCTGGCCCGGATTGATCTGAGGCCAGCCGCCGTTCGCTGCGATGCTCTGATACTGTGCGATCGCCTGCTGAATGTTGGGAACTGAACTTGGGCTGAGGATTGGCGTGTTGGAGACCGCGATCGACGCCGTGCGAGACGCCGCCTTGGCATCGAACTGTTCGTCCCAGTTTCCGCGCGATGGAGCGCTGAGAAGATCGTTGAGCGCCGATTGGGCGAGGGCCGGAGCTGCTACAGCCGCCGCACCGAAAGTAGCCGCTGACCGCAGGAACGAGCGGCGCGAGAAAGGTTCAATTCCGTTTTTCTTCGACATATCCCTACCATTCAACGCTGAGCCAACCATCATCCGCAGCCAGGGGGACAAGCGACGCGCGACCCGTGCAATATCTAAACGCAGTTCACTACCAATTTCTTGCGGTCACACCATGGAACTTCACGCCGGGGCATCACAATATTGCGAGCCCAGAGCGCAGATGACATGAGATTGACCTGCTGAAATGCGCCGTTTGCCGTGCCTTTTCGCTGTCACACCAATATGGCCAATTCGTGTCGCCAACCATTTCAGACGCGCCAGGCACCCCAATTGCCCACAGGCGTTGAAAAGTCGCGACATGAACGACGCTAGATAGCGTCAAGCGGTTTGGCGTCAATCGCCAATGTGGCGCAGGCCAGGGTTGCACCGCAACATCGTGCCGCCAAGTGGCAAAAAGCCCACAGGCCGGATACGCAGGGAATGCGTCCGGCCCGGGCGACTGGAGGGGATGCAGCGCCTTAGAGGCGATACAAGATCTGGTCGTTCCAGAAGCGGTCGAGGCGCTGGAGGAGCTTGTTCATCTGGGTGAACTCGTCGGTGCCGATGCCGCCGACCTTGTCGATCGAGGCGATGTGACGCTCGTAAAGCTTGGCGACGGTTTCAGCGATGTCCTGGCCGGTTTCAGTCAGACTGATGCGGACCGAGCGGCGATCGATACGCGAGCGCTGATGGTTGATGAAGCCGAGGTCGACGAGTTTCTTGACGTTGTAGGAAACGTTGGAGCCGAGATAATAGCCGCGTGAGCGAAGTTCGCCGGCGGTCAGCTCCGAATTGCCGATGTTGAAGAGGAGAAGAGCCTGGATGGCATTGACGTCGCTGCGACCCTGGCGATCGAACTCGTCCTTGATGACATCGAGGAGACGGCGGTGCAGACGCTCGACCAGGTGCAGGGATTCCATATAGAGATCCCGGATTTCTCCGACCTTGAGGTCACGCGGGTTGGCAACGGCCTGCGGCTTGATTTTCGTGTTCATGATGACTGCCTCACTGTTTTGTTTGGCGGTGTTGGTTTTCTTCCCGCCTTGAGTGAGACCCTATCGAATACACATAAAATTCTACTTAAACTGCAGGCTTAACAGCGCCTTACCAATAACGCTCAGTTGTATCAGGGTAAATCAACCCTTACTGGCTCGCGCCGGCGCCTTTTCTCGATGAAAAGCACGATCCGGAATATGCAGTAAAGCACCGCCACGCCGGAATGAAGAATGATGATCAGCGGATTAAAGCCAAAGATCACCGGCCAGACGCCGTACATCAGGCACTGGACGGCAGCGGCCAGCACCCAGATGACCGGTCCCCAGGACACAGTCAACCACAGCCCGAGCGCTGCGACGGGGAAAAGGACGGCAAGCGTCGTGCTCGCCACCTTCCACGGCAGATCGAGCAGATCGAAGCGGGCATGGCCGTTCAGCGAATAGCCGACCAGCATCGACCAATATTGCATGCCGAACCAGAACGACGAGATCGCGATCAGTCGCAGGAAGACCACGAACAGGATGTTGGTCAGAGATCGTTTCGGAATAGTAGAAGAATCAGGTTCCATGGGCGAACCATACGTGCGACGTCCCGGTCTCGCCATAGCGATCGAGCGCGCTTGCCTTGTGAAAAAGCAGTGTCAACGACCAGCATCCATCGATCGAAACGCTATCCATCTCTCTTTCCTCGATACCATTGAGGCAGAAGGCTGGCATGCCGCTGCGGCCTTTCGCCTGGTTTTGCATCATGGCGCGAGCGTGATAAGCACGGCGCCAAGAGACTAAAGCTTTTGCATTCATGCATGCCGCCCAAAACCGCGGCGCGGTTTTGGCCGGCATGCATTATAGTATCCAAAAAGGACGACGGGACCATGCAGGACAAGACGCACCTCGTTGACGAAATCACCGGCCATCGTCGCATGCGCCGCAACCGCAAGGCCGACTGGACGCGCCGACTGGTACAGGAAAACCGATTGACGGTCGACGACCTGATCTGGCCTATTTTCCTCATTCCAGGCAGCGGGATTTCCGAGCCCATTCCGGCGATGCCCGGCGTCAACCGCATGACGATCGACAGGGCCGTCGAAGCAGCGAAAGAGGCGGCCGATCTCGGCGTGCCGGCGCTTGCGACCTTCCCCAACATCGAAATGCATTTGCGCGACGAGACGGGCTCCAACAGCCTTGAGCGCAACAACCTGATCAACCTTGCGACTGCGGCGATCAAGAAGGCAGTGCCAAACATCGGCGTCATCACCGATGTGGCGCTCGACCCCTTCACCAGCCACGGCCATGATGGCATCCTGCGCGGGTCGGAAATCGTCAACGACGAGACCGTCGAACAGGTGGCGATGGCAGCCGTCATCCAGGCGGAGGCTGGGGCCGATATTATTGCACCATCCGAGATGATGGACGGGCGCATCGGTGCGATCCGCTGGGCGCTCGATGCGGGCGGCCATCAGAATGTGGGCATTATGAGCTATGCGACGAAATTCAGCTCCGCATTCTACGGCCCATATCGCGAGGCGATCAGCACCGGCGGCCTTCTAAAGGGCGACAAGAAGTCCTACTATATAGATCCCGCCAACGGCACCGAGGCGTTGCGCGACGCGGCGCTCGACGTGGAGGAAGGCGCCGACATGCTGATGGTCAAGCCGGGGCTGCCCTATCTCGACATCTGCTGGCGGATGAAGGAAGCCTTCGGGCTGCCCACATTCGCCTACCAAGTTTCAGGCGAATATTCGATGATCAAGGCCGCGGCCGCCAATGGCTGGATCGACGGCGAGCGCGTGATGCTCGAGACGTTGCTCGCCTTCAAACGCGCCGGCTGCGATGGCATCCTTACCTATTTTGCACCTGAAGTCGCAAAACTACTGGCGAAGAAGGGATAGCTGGGCCAACGCTTATTGTATTCCCCCCGGCTTCCACCATATCTCGTTTATGTATCCCGAAAGGACGAAAATAATGAGCCTGAACCAAAACCCGCTCTATGCAGCTCCGGACGATTGGCGCGCTTATAGCGGCGTGTTGAGCCGGCGCGTCTTCGCCTTCCTGCTCGATTACATCATCATTGCGCTGCTTTGCATTCCCGCTGCCATCATCTTGTTCTTCCTGTCAATCGTAACGCTTGGACTGGGCTTTTTCCTGTACCCGGCTCTCTACGTCATTGTCGCTGGCATCTATTTCGGCCTCACGGTCGGCGGGTCGGGCCAAGCCTCGCTCGGCATGCGGGCGATGGGCGTCTCGATGATGCGGGTCGATGGACAGCGTATCGATTTCCTGACGGCGATCGTGCACCTGGCCCTGTTCTGGATTCTGAATTCGGTACTGACGCCACTCGTTCTGCTTGCCGGGCTTTTTACCGAACGCAGCCGCCTGCTACATGACCTCTTGATTGGCACCGTGACAGTCCGCGCCCTTTGAGCGCGGATTGGCTTGCTTGGCACATTTTGCCGAATAAAGCGCGAATGCCTATCGGTCAAACCAGTCATGTAGTTGACGTTTTCTAATCTTACGCCATGCTTGCAAGAGCATCACGTCGAGCGAAAGGTTGATCGACGGCAAATGAACACGCAGGCGACGCCATCTCCCCAGTTTTACCTGACGGCTCCCGCGGCTTGCCCGTATCTGCCGCACGAGATGGAGCGGAAGGTTTTTACGCATCTGGTCGGCCCGCGCGCTGCCGAGATGAACGACATCCTGACCCAGGGCGGTTTCCGCCGTTCTCAGAACATTGCCTATCGTCCCGCCTGCGAAGCCTGCCGTGCCTGCGTCTCTGTGCGCATTCTCGCGCAGGAATTTCAGCCGACCCGCTCGATGAGGCGAATTCAAACCTCGAACTCGGATATCATCGCCACCGAATTTTCAGCCCAGCCCTCCAGCGAGCAATATTCCCTTTTCCGCCGCTATCTCGATTATCGCCACCAGCAGGGTGGCATGTCCGATATGACGGTTCTCGACTATGCAATCATGGTCGAGGACACCCACGTCAATACGCGCATCATCGAGTATCGCCTGCGCGAGGAAGGTTCGGGGCTTGAAGAGCGTCCGAAGGGCGAATTGCTCGCAGCGGCGCTAACCGATGTCATGAGCGACGGACTGTCCATGGTCTATTCCTATTTCAATCCCGATTATGAACGGCGCTCGCTCGGGACTTACATGATCCTCGATCACATCAAGCGCACCCGCACCCTCGGCCTTCCCCATGTCTATCTCGGATATTGGGTCAAGGGTTCGCGCAAGATGGACTACAAGACGCGCTTTCAGCCGCAGGAGCATTTGACCCCACGCGGATGGGAACGGCCGGATCCTGCGGACCTGCGGGATTGACCGCTTTCGGCGCATGAACGTGGTCATTCGAAAGATCGGCAATTCGGAGGGGGTTATTATTCCTAAGGAGATTCTTGATCGCTTCGGCTTAAAGGCCGGAGATCAGCTTGAAATTATTGCGAAGAACGGCGGCATGCATCTGCAACCGGTCGAAGAAGACTTTTCGAGGCAGATGGAGCATGCCAGGCGGTTTATGGACAAGTATAAAGTTGCGCTCAAAAAGCTTGCCGAATGATCGAAATCCGCTTCCTTTCGCGACCACTTGTTGAAGAACTTCACAAATATCAGATCGAGCGCTTCGGCGGGTCCCATGGCCTAAGAGACGAGGGAATGCTGGAATTCGCGCTTGCGCGCCCAATAAACAAGGCTGCCTGCGGCTGCGAGGATATTGCCGAACTCGCAGCTGCTTATCTATACGGTCCAGTCAAAAACCATGCCTTTATCGACGGCAACAAGCGTCGCGATTTCGGCTGCGGCTGTCTTTTTGATGGACAACGGCTATGAGATCGAGACGAGCGATGTCCGCCTCTACACGTTTGTCATTGCCGTTGCCGCTGGCGAAATTGACGAGGACAGGGCATTTCGCTTTCTGAAGGACGTGACCATTACCCTCCCCGGCTGACATCTAAGTCAACCTGGAACTCATCACCCCGAAAATTTACCCGTCCGCGGGAAACCCTTCGGTACCAATCTGCCAGCCGACGCCCTATCAGCAAGCCATTCGGTCAGTTCTTCCCGTGTCTTGGTAAAGGTGCGGCCGGCGCTGTCGGCCCAGGTCAGGCCGTCGGCCATGGAGAAGAAGCGGACGTCGGATATGCCGCCATCCTTGAAGCGCTGCAAGCGGACACCCTTGCCACGCGACATTTCCGGGATCTGAGCGACTGGAAAGACCAGCATCTTGCGGTTTTCACCGACGACAGCGAGATGATCACCCTTGACCTGCAGCAGGAGTTTCGCCTCGTCGGGCATGGCGACGTTCATGATCTGCTTGCCCTTGCGGGTATTCGCCGCCATTTCCGTTTCGCCGACGATGAAGCCGTTGCCTTCTGCCGACACGACCAGCATCTTGCGGGCCGGATCGTGGACGAAGGCGGTCAGCACGTCCTGGTCGTTTTCCATGTCGACGATGATGCGCAACGGCTCGCCGTGGCCACGACCGCCAGGCAGCTTGTCGGCACCGAGCGTGTAGGCCTTGCCGCCGGTTGTGAAGATCAGGATCTTGTCGGTCGTCTGCGCAAAGAAGGCGACCTTCAGCGCGTCACCCTCCTTGAATGTCAGGGTCGACTTGTCGGCGATATGCCCCTTGAGAGCGCGGATCCAGCCTTTTTCCGAGACGACGACGGTGACCGGCTCCTTCTCGATCATTGCCTGCTGGATGGCTTCGAGATCGGCTTCCGGCGCGTCGGCAAATTGCGTGCGGCGCCGGCCGAGTTCGGTCGCCTTGGCGAATTTCTTCTTCACTTCGCCGATTTCCCAGGCGACGGTCTGCCATTGTCGATCGTCGGAGGCGAGCAACGCCTCGATCTCGGCCTTCTCCTTGGTCAAGGCGTCGAATTCAGTGCGGATCTCGAATTCTTCCAGCTTGCGCAACGAGCGCAGCCGCATATTGAGGATCGCCTCGACCTGATTGTCGGTGAGGCCCCAGCGCGCCATCATTATCGGTTTCGGCTCATCCTCCTCGCGGATAATACGGATGACCTCATCGATGTTGAGATAGGCGACGAGGAAGCCCCCGAGGATCTCCAGGCGCTTGTCGATCGCAGCAAGCCGGAAGCGCGAGCGGCGCTGCAATACTTCACGGCGGTGATCGAGCCATTCCTTCAGCACTTCGTTGAGCGCCATGACCCTGGGGATGCGGCCCATCGACAGCACGTTCATGTTGAGCGGGAAGCGGCTTTCGAGCTCCGTCAGCTTGAACATCGATTCCATCAGGATCGTCGGATCGACGGTGCGGCTCTTCGGCACCACCACGACGCGGACGTCTTCGGCGGATTCGTCGCGAATATCTTCGAGCAGCGGCAACCGGCGCGCAATCAGCAGCTCGGCGATCTTTTCGATCAGGCGCGACTTCTGCACCTGGAACGGGATTTCCGTGACGATGATCTGGTAGCCGCCGCGACCGAGGTCCTCGATCTCCCACTTGGCACGGACGCGGAAGCCCCCTCGCCCGGTCTTGTAGGCGTCGATGATGCTTTCGCGATTGTCGATGATGATGCCGCCGGTCGGGAAGTCCGGCCCGGGAATAAACTCGACGAGCTTTTCGACGGTTGCATCCGGGTTCTTGATCAGATGCAGCGCCGCGTCGCAGAGTTCGTGGGCATTGTGCGAAGGGATCGAGGTCGCCATTCCGACGGCAATGCCGGACGAACCGTTGGCAAGAAGGTTCGGGAACGCGCCTGGAAGCACGATCGGTTCGTTGTCTTCCTCGTTATAGGTCAGGCGGAAGTCCACCGCATCCTGATCTATGCCTTCGAGCAGCAGCGAGGCCACTTCCGTCATGCGGGCTTCGGTGTATCGATAGGCCGCAGCGCTGTCGCCGTCGATATTGCCGAAGTTCCCCTGACCATCGACGATCGGATAGCGCTGCGAGAAATCCTGCGCCAGACGTACGAGCGCGTCGTAGACCGACTGGTCGCCGTGGGGGTGAAACTTCCCGATGACGTCGCCGACGATGCGGGCGCATTTCTTGAACGAGGAGTTGGAGCGTATGCCCATCTCGCTCATCGCATGAATGATGCGCCGATGCACGGGCTTCAATCCATCGCGAACGTCGGGCAGCGCACGATGCATGATCGTCGACAGTGCATAGGCCAGATAGCGCTCTTCGAGCGCCGCCTTCAGGTCAACCGGAAGAATGCTGTCATCGTCGCCACCGCCGGGCGGCAAAATCTCTTGTCCCATAGGCTCTGCCTAGCCGAGAAGCCGCGCTCGGGCAAGGAATCGCTGCAAGCGGACTGTGGATGAAGCGCCATTTGGACAAAATTTGGAGATCGATGTAACTCTATCGCAATTGCAACCATTTCTAACTCGGCCTTCATTGGAATTTTAGGAAAGGGCGATTAGAACGTCCTCCTAATGCAGATTAAACTCCGCACCGATTTCACCAGGCTCAACGAGGAAATATCATCATGACTTTCTACCGGACAACGCGGCTCATGCTGTCGAGCGCTGCCATCCTGTCATTTGCCAGCTCGGCATTCGCGCTGGACGGGGCCGATCTTCTGAAGAAGATCAACGCCGCCTATACCATGCAGGGTGGATCCATTGCAGCTGACGGCGTCGATGTCGACGGCACGACCGTGACGCTGAAGGGCGCCAGCTTCAAACCATCAGGCGCCACCGGCGCCGGTGCCCAGCTAGGCAACGTCACGATGACCGGCGTCGAAGAAGATGAAGACGGTGGCTATACGATCGAGCAAGTCGCATTCCCCGACGTCTCGGTCACCAACGAAGGCGTATCGGTCAGCGCCACCGACATGTCGATCGGCGGCGTCTCCGTTCCTGCCGATGCGAGCGCCGAGGGGCTCGACGGCATGCTCCTCTACGAAAAGGCCCATACCGGCCCGATCCGCATCGTCAAGGACGGGCTCGAAGTCTTCTCCCTGAAAGGCGTCGATGCCAATCTTACTCTTCGTGACGATAATTCTGCTTTCGACTTCGATTCGAATATCAGTGAGATCAAGGCCGATCTTTCCAAGGTCAATGATCCGAGCTCCCAGGATACGATCAACAAGCTGGCGCTGCAGCACGTTGACGGCAATGTCACCATGAAGGGAAGCTGGGCCCTGGAACCCGGCACGATCGACATCAAGGATTTTGGCATCGACCTCAACAACATCGGCCGCCTCGACCTCGCGTTCGGCATTTCGGGCTATACGCTGCAATTCACGAAGTCGCTGCAAGAAGCGATCAAAGCGTCCTCGGCCAACCCGGACAAGGCTGCAGCCCAGCAGGCGACCGGCCTTGCCATGCTCGGCCTGATGCAGCAATTGACGCTTAACAACGCGGAAATCAGCTTCAAGGATGCGTCGATTACCAAGCGCGCGCTCGACTATGCAGGCTCGGCGCAGGGCGTATCCGGTGCTCAGATGGCCAATACGCTGAAGGGCCTGACCCCGATCATGCTCGCTCAGTTGAACATCCCGGAACTGCAGACCGCCGTATCGGCAGCCGTCAATAGCTATCTCGACAACCCGAAGAATTTCACCATCACCGCAGCTCCGGCCAAACCGGTTCCCTTCCCGATGATCGTCGGTGCCGCCATGGGCGCGCCGAACACCATCCCATCGGTCATCGGCCTGAAGGTCTCGGCCAACAACTGATCGGGAAACATCCCGCCGAAATGAAAAACGCGGCGATTTTGAAATCGCCGCGTTTTTTATGTAAGGGTTCTTGAGACCTCAGTCCTTCTTGACCGGCGGCAGCGGCCGGATTGCGAGTTCGCGAAGCTGGGCCTGACTTGCCGGCGAGGGCGCGCCCATCAGGAGATCCTGCGCCTGTTGGTTCATCGGGAACAGCGTGATTTCGCGCAGGTTCTTGGCGCCGACGAGAAGCATGACGATGCGGTCGATGCCGAATGCCGCGCCGCCATGTGGAGGCGCGCCGTACTGGAAGGCGCGATAAAGGCCGCCGAACTGGTCTTCGACCTCCTGCGCAGACTTGCCCGTCAGCTCGAACGCCTTGACCATGACTTCCGGCAGCTGGTTGCGGATCGAACCCGAAGCGATTTCGAAGCCATTGCAGACCGCGTCATATTGGAATGCCTTGATCGTCAAGGGATCCTGGCTTTCCAGCGCCTTCATGCCGCCCTGCGGCATGGAGAAAGGGTTGTGCGCGAAATCGACCTTCTTTTCATCTTCCAGCCATTCGTAGAACGGAAAGTCGATGATCCAGCAAAGCTCGAAGCGATCACGGTCAACGAGGTTCAGTTCCTCGCCGGCGCGGGTGCGGGCTTCGCCGGCGAACTTGTAGAACTTGGCTGGGTCGCCGGCGACGAAGAAACAGGCATCGCCGTCGTCGAGGCCGAGTTGGTTGCGGATTGCCTCGGTGCGCTCTTCGCCGATGTTCTTGGCGAGCGGGCCGGCGCCTTCGAGCTTTTCGCCTTCCTTGCGCCAGAAGATATAGCCAAGTCCCGGCTGGCCGGTCGACTGTGCCCAGGCGTTCATGCGGTCGCAGAAGGCGCGGCTGCCGCCGGTTTTGGCGGGGATCGCCCAGATCTCGACCTTGGGGTTCGCGGCAATCATGCCGGCGAAAACCTTGAAGCCGGAACCGGCGAAATGGTCGGTAACCGCCTGCATGACGATCGGGTTGCGCAGGTCCGGCTTGTCGGATCCGTACTTGCGGATCGCTTCGTCATAGGGAATGCGCGGCCATTCCTTGGTGACCGGCTTGCCATCGGCAAACTGCTCAAACACACTGGTCATCAGCGGCGCCATCGTGTTCCAGATATCTTCCTGCTCGACGAAGCTCATTTCGAGGTCGAGCTGGTAGAATTCGCCTGGCAGACGGTCGGCACGCGGATCTTCGTCGCGGAAGCACGGTGCGATCTGGAAATAACGGTCGAAGCCGGCTACCATCAACAGCTGCTTGTACTGCTGCGGCGCCTGCGGCAGGGCGTAGAAATTGCCCGGATGAATGCGGCTCGGGACAAGGAAGTCGCGCGCGCCTTCCGGCGAGGAAGCAGTCAGGATCGGCGTCGAATATTCGGTGAAGCCGATCTCGCCCATCTCACGGCGCATGGCCGAAATGACCTGGGTGCGCTTGACGATGTTCCTGTGGAGCGTCTCGCGACGCAGGTCGAGGAAGCGGTACTTGAGACGGATGTCTTCCGGATAATCGGGCTCGCCGAAAACCGGCAGCGGCAGTTCCTTGGCGGCGGACAGGACTTCGATTTCCTGTGCGTAAAGTTCGATCTCGCCGGTCGGCATCGCCTTGTTGACTGTGTCCTCGGTGCGGGCCTTCACGAGGCCGTCGACGCGGACGACCCATTCGCCGCGCACGGCCTCAGCCTGCTTGAACGCGGGCGAATCCGGATCGACGACGATTTGCGTCATGCCGTAGTGGTCGCGAAGGTCGATGAACAGCAATCCGCCATGGTCCCGGACGCGGTGTACCCAGCCGGAGATGCGGACAGTCGACCCGACGTCGGACTTGCGCAGAGCGGCGCATGTGTGGCTGCGATAGCGATGCATTTTATCATTCCTGGACTTGGCGGACGGCGGTCGCAGAGGGCTTGAAGCCGCTTGCTCCCCGTCAAGAAAATCGGGCGGAAAAGCGCATGACCGGCCTGATTTGTCAAGACTTGCCACAGCCCGTCGCGTTTGAGGCTGTCTTTATAACCAAAGCGTGCGTAGAAAGACAATCATGCTTCGCGGGGGATCGATTCCCGCTCTGACGTCGCACAGGCCCCTCCCCGATGAGCCATATCAAACCGCTAATTCCGCTGCTCGTCACCGCCGGCATCCTGATTGGCGGCAACGGATTGCAGGCCACCTTCATTTCGCTTCGAGCGCTGCAGGAAGGCTTCTCGGCCTCCACCATCGGCCTAGTCGGCACGGGATATAACATCGGCTTTGCCGTCGGCTGCGTCTATGTCACCCGCATCATGCGCTCGATCGGCCATATCCGCACCTTTTCCGCCCTGGCTGCAATCGCGTCTGCCGCTTCCATTGCCATGGTGCTGTTGATCGTGCCGCCATTCTGGTTCCTTATGCGCCTTGTGCAAGGTCTTTGCTTTGCCGGGCTGTTTGCCGTCGTCGAAAGCTGGCTCAATGCGCGGGTGACGAATTCAAACCGCGCCCGCACGCTGTCCATCTACCGCTTCGTCGACCTTGGCTCGGTGACGCTGGCGCAATATCTGATCCCGTCGGTCGGGATCGACGGTTTCCAGCTCTTCGCCATCATCTCAATGGCGCTTTCTCTCTCGCTGGTGCCGATCTCCTTTGCCGACCGCTCGAGCCCAGGCGCACCCGAGGATATCCGTTTCGACATCAAAACGCTCTGGAACATATCGCCGCTCGCGACCATTGGCTGCATTGTCGTCGGATTGACAAACTCCGTCTTCCGATCGCTGGGGCCGGTCTACGCCAAGGGCATTGGCCTTTCGGTCACGGAAATCGCCACCTTCATGAGCGTCGGCATCTTCGCAGGCATCGTGCTGCAATATCCCCTCGGCGTCTATTCGGACCGGCTGGACAGGCGGCTGATCATCCTGATCTCGTCGCTCGGTTCGCTTGCCGCCTGCCTGTTCCTGTCTTCTCTCGCCGGCAGCAACGAATGGCGCAACTTTGCCGGCATCTTCGTCTTCGGCGCATTCTGCATGCCGCTTTATTCGCTCTGCTCGGCCCATGCCAATGATCATGCAGCAAAGGGCCAGCACGCCCTGGTCTCTGCAGGCACGCTGTTCTTCTGGTCGGTCGGGGCAATCGTCGGTCCGCTCTTTGCGTCCTTCATGCTCGATATCTTCGGACCGCGCGTGCTCTTTGCCTATATGGCGGTCGTGCTGTTCCTGTTCATGGTCTACACGCTGCAGCGCATGATGGTGCGCGAAGGCGTGCCGACCGAGCGGCGCAGCATGCGGTTTCGCAACCTGCTGCGCACCTCCACCTTCTTCAACAAGCTGGCAACCCCACCCTCCGAGCGGGACGGACAATAGATCGCCTGCACCTCGGCGAATCGCTATTGCTGAACACTGAACTCAACTTTAAACAGGGACAAGGAATTTGCCCTGTCCGGAGTTCGCATGTCCGTCTTCACACGTCGCAATCTGCTCAAGGCCTCCGCAGTCGCCGGTGTCTACGGTGCCGGATTTGGCCTTGCCGGCAGGTTCAGTCAAGCAGAGGCGGTGCCGGAGCCGCAGATCCTCAAGACGACGAAGATCGATGCCAACCTCACCGGCACCGGGGCAACGAAGGATGTTCTGAGCTACGGCACCGACGGAATGCCGCCGGTGTTGCGAATGCGCCAGGGAGAAGCCTTCGCTGCCCGGTTGATCAACGGCATTGACGAGCCGACGACGATCCACTGGCATGGCTTGCGCATCCCCAACAACATGGACGGCGTGCCCTTCCTGACGCAGCCCTACGTCTATACCGGCTGCAAATTCGACTACGCCTTCACCCCGCCCGACGCCGGCACCTTCTGGTATCATCCCCATTGCAATACGCTGATCCAGATGGGTCACGGCATGACCGGCGTCATCGTCGTCGAGAATCCCAAGGATCCTAAGTTCGATTCGGAGATCGTCATCAATCTCCGCGACTGGCGACTTGGCGGCGACGGGCAGTTCATCGCGCAGTTCCGTCCGCGCGACACCGCAAAATCCGGCACCTACGGAACCGTCCGAACGGCCAATTGGCAGCTGGAGCCACAATACGACGCCCCTGCCGGCGGACTGGTGCGTCTGCGGCTCGCCATTACCGACGTCACCCGCATCTATTCCTTCAGGATGGAGGGCGGCGAGGCGACGGTCATCGCCATCGACGGAAATCCAGTTCCGAAGCGCTTTCCACTCGACCTGCTGCAGCTCGGACCCGGCCAAAGGCTCGAGCTTGCCGTGCGCATGCCCGACAGCGAAGGTGCCGTCGCGACGCTCGTTGATGTTCGGAGCTCCAACCCGAAGACGCTCGCAACCCTGCGGGCCGTCGGCAACTCGCTGAAGCACGATATCGGTGACCTCGCACCGCTTGAGGCAAATCCGGTAAAATCCGTCGATCCGTCATCAGCCGAGCATATTCAGCTGATCCTGAGCGCGACGGCCGAAAATACCGCTGAAAACAGCATCTGCGGTTCGCTCGGCTACAGCTTCTGGGCGATCAACAAGGTCCCATGGCAGGGCGATACGTCGGATCCGACGGCGCCGCTCTCCGAGCTGAAGCTGGGCAAGAGCTATGTCTTCGACATGGAGAACGTCACTCCGCACGCCCACCCGATCCATCTGCATGGAATGAGCTTTTCCGTGCTCTCGTCGTCTGTCCGGGATGTCATGCCGTTCGTATCGGACACCTATCTCATTCAACCGGACGAGAAGGTGCAACTGGGTCTCGTCGCCGACAATCCGGGCGATTGGCTGCTGCATTGCCACATCATAGAGCATCAAAAGACTGGTATGACGAGTTATCTGCGTGTGGTTTAAGTGTGTGACGCCGCAATGATATTGACTTCTCCAACCGAAAGAGGAAGGAAGGTTAACGAAGTATTTTCCGATGAATGTGTCCAGATGATCGAAACAACTGCCGAATTGGAGGCGGCCTGCAAAGAGCTGGCCAAGTCAGAATTCATTACCATCGATACCGAATTCCTCCGCGAGACGACGTTCTGGCCGGTGCTGTGCCTGGTCCAGATGGCGAGCATGACGACCGAAGTTCTGGTCGATCCGCTGGCCCCCGGCATCGATCTCCAGCCGCTCTTCGATCTGATGGCAAACCCCTCGGTGCTGAAGGTCTTCCATGCATCGCGCCAGGACATCGAAATCATCTACAATCGCGGAAACCTGATCCCGCACCCGATCTTCGATACGCAGGTCGCCGCCATGGTCTGCGGCTTCGGCGACTCGGTCTCCTACGACCAGCTCGTCAGCCGCATCAAGGGCGAGCAGATCGACAAGTCGTCCCGATTTACGGACTGGAGCCGCCGTCCACTTTCGGAAAAGCAGCTTGACTACGCGCTGGCGGACGTCACGCATCTGCGCGACGTCTATATATCGCTTCGCGACCAGTTGGAGCGTGAAGGCCGCGCCTCCTGGCTTCAGGAAGAGATGGCGATCCTTGAATCGCGCGATACCTACGACATTCACCCTGACGATGCCTGGCAGCGCCTGAAAATGCGTCTGCGCAAGCCGCAGGAGCTGGCGGTCGTCAAGTATGTCGCAGCATGGCGCGAGCGAGAAGCACGCAGCCGCAACGTGCCGCGCTCGCGCGTCCTCAAGGACGATGCGATCTACGAAATCGCCCAGCAACAGCCGAAGGATATCGAAGCGCTGAGCCGCTTGCGCACCATTCCGAAAGGCTGGGAACGATCGTCTTCGGGTACCGCCGTGCTCGAGGCCATTAACGAGGCGCTGGCCTTGCCGAAGGCGGACATGCCGCATGTCCCGCGCCACAACCAGGCCCCCGAAGGGACTGCTGCTGCAGCCGAGCTCTTGAAGGTTCTCCTGAAGTTGATCGCCGAAAAGCATGGCGTCGCGCCGAAGGTCATCGCCAATAGCGAAGACATCGACAGGATCGCCGCGGAAGGCGAGAAGGCCGATGTCGCCGCCATGCATGGCTGGCGTCGCGATCTTTTCGGGGAAACGGCGCTGCAGCTGATCCAGGGCGAGGTCGCGCTGCGTTTCGTCGGCAAGAAGGTCGAAACGGTCAGCCTCTAGGTGGCAGTCTGTCGGATCACGGTGTCGTGGCCCCGTGATTGAATCCGCTTGACGGCCTTATTATAGCGGAAACAATAGGACCACAGGCGTCAAAGGCCGCACGGAGCCGCAACGATGAGAAACCTATCCTCGGCGCTGAGCTGGATCTTCATCGCGATCTTCGTCGCCGCATCGGGCGTGCTCTACAATCTGCTGTTTCAGGAAACACCCCACATCTATACGGGGGCGATATTCGCGCTTTTCTGCGGCTTGCCGATGCTGGCCTTCGAACGGCGCCTGTTATTTGCGCCCGTTCACAGCTGGATACATCGGCTGCCGACACCGCTCTATATTGCTTGCGCGTTGGCTATCGATTTCGGGTTTATCAGCGTTGGATTTGCAAGCGCAGGCTCGTTGCTGAAATGGATGGGCATAATCGCCGGCACATGGGCGCAGGTGACGATATTGCCGCTCGACGTGTTTCTTTATGCTTTAGCGGTAACGGCCCTGCTTGTCTTTGTGCTGCGGGTGCGGGAGCTTCTTGGGCGCGACGTGTTCTTCAGCCTTCTTACCAGCCGCTATCGCAACCCTGTTCCCGAGGAGCGGGTATTCCTTTTCATCGACCTGGCGGGCTCAACCGCATTTGCCGAAAAGTACGGCGATCTCAGGACCCAGCAATATCTGGGCTCGCTGTTCAGTGCCTATGCGGAACAGGTCTGGCGGCATCGGGGCGCCATTGACGACTATATCGGCGATGCTGCGATCATTACCTGGCCGCTCGAGCGCGGTATCAAGAATGCGCGCTGTGTCCGCTGCATCTTTGATATCCTTGCCGACATCGAGAAGAAATCGGATTTCTGGCTGGAGACCTATGGCCAGGTGCCTAGGGTCCGGGCAGCCCTGCATGGCGGGTTCATCATCACCGCCGAAATCGGCGTCGACCACCACAAGATCACCTATTTCGGCGACACGGTGAACACCACGGCCAGGCTCGAGACGTTGTGCAAGACGCTGGAGAGACCGGTGCTGATATCGACTGATCTCGTAAACCGGCTGACGCTTCCCCAAGACGTTATTGCCGAAAATCTCGGCGAACATGCGCTCAAGGGCCGCGGTCAGTCACTTGGCGTTGTTGCACTGGCTCGCGCAGAGCCTGCCCTCTCCAATCAATCGAATCTCCGACGCCTTGGCGTTGTGCACCGTCACGGAAGCTTCACCTGACCGTCAACCGTTCGACATCACTCGCCTGCTAACCGGGATTGCTTGCCAATCCTAATTAACAAGGTGACATCATGATCCAGCGGTTTATTGCCTCAACGGCGCTTCTCATTTTGATTGCAGCTTCGGCGTCGGCCGAGGAAAAGGCCTTCCCCGCCAGGCTCGCTGCCCAAGCCATACTTCCGGCAAACACGATCATCGCCGCTCCTGCCGATGCACCTGAGGTCTTGAAGACGTCGGGCAAATTCACGACGCCTGATCGCAAGCGCGCGCAGGGCCTCGGCACTGTTCCGGGCATGGACGGCATTCGACCCACCGGCCTGCCGCTGCCGTTCGACGGCCAACCTGTCCAGGGCTTCTCCGGCATCAAGACGATGCCCGACGGCACGTTCTGGACGCTCACCGACAATGGCTTCGGTTCGAAGGCGAACTCCAGCGACGCCGCCCTGGTGCTGCATCTGATCAAATTCGATTGGGGTAACGGCAAGGTGGAGGTTGTCAAGAACCTGTTCCTCTCCGATCCCGACATGAAAGCACCGTTCCCGACTGTCCTACAGGGCACGGACAAACGCTATCTGACCGGCGCTGATTTCGACATCGAATCGATCCAGCCAGTGGCAGACGGCTTCTGGATCGGTGACGAATTCGGCCCCTACCTGATTAAGATCGACACCGAGGGAAAACTAACTGACGTTATCTCGACAACGGTCAATGGCAAGCCGGTGCTTTCACCCGACAATCCGCTGATCAGCCTGCCTGCCAATCCAACGCTGAAAATGCCGGCTTTCAACCTCAAGCGTTCGGCCGGTTTTGAAGGGCTTGCCATGTCCAAGGACGGCAGGACGCTTTATGCCCTTCTCGAGGGCGCGCTCTTTCAGGACGACGGCACGGTTGAAACGGTCGACGGTCACCCTGCCCTGCGCATCATCGAATTCAATGTCGCCTCGAAGAACTGGACCGGGCGGACCTGGCTCTATCCGTTCAGCGACCTTGGCGAATCCATCGGCGACTTCAATATGCTGGACGCAACGACAGCGCTCGTCATCGAACGCGACAATGGTGAAGGCACCGCCGACAAAGCCTGCGCCGATCCGAAGGCACCGAAGCCGGATTGCTTTGCCACGCCCGCCAAGCACAAGAAGGTCTACAAGATCGAAATGAATGACGCGAATGTCGGTAAGGCGGTGCGCAAGATCGGCTATATCGACCTAATGCATATCGACGACCCAGACAACAAGAAGCATCAGGGCGGCGGGCCGGGCTTCTACGACATGCCGTTCGTCACGATTGAGAACGTCGACCGCGTCGACGATACGCATATCGTCGTTGCCAACGACAACAACCTGCCCTTCTCGGCGGGTCGTTCGCTGAACAAGCCCGACGACAACGAGTTCAACCTGCTGGAAGTCGGCGATTTCCTGAACGCCAAGTAGCTTTGCGAACAGCCACTTTAGCAAGCAACCTGCCGCGCCTTTGACCCGAAAGCGCGGCAGCCTGCTACGGGTTAGCCGGAAGCCGACTGAAATGCGTAGGCCGGATCCTGACCCTTATCGAATGCCCCGATCGTCCGCGCGGAAGCCACCGACGAACACTGAACGACGCGCGGTGATGCTCCAAGACGTACGCTCTAGATTTTGCTGTTATCCGGCGTCGCGGCAGATCTATTGGCCAGCGCGATGTCGCCGGGCCTCGTCTCACATATATCGAAGCGGCCTTGCCGTGGCCGCCAACGGTCGGGCAACCCTCAGAACTTTCCAACCGCTCACGGACGTACTGCAACCTTCTTCGCCAATGGCTAACCAACCAGAGATTGCATATGAGGTTATTCGAACTGAAAAATCAACCTTTTATTGGTGAGTCTTCCGAGTTGTTGCAACCTTCCGTCGAGACGCTCGCCGGCAAAATCGTGATATTCCGGAGGAACGACAAATTCCAGGTCGACATCGGGGCTTGAAGAGCGCCGGAAGGTCAGATTTCGCACCACGCCAGGCATCGATGCCGAGAACAGGTAGACGACCCTTAAAAGACCACCGAGAAGCTTGGCGCGCTCGATGAGTTGGGGAGTTGCAATCGTCGCCAGCGGGCCAGTCGAGCTATCGTCGCTCAACCCCTCGTAACGATAGTAGTTCGATAAGGCGATAAAGGCGCGGCCGGCATGGGTGATGCCGACAAAGGACGAGTGAGCAATGACGTTCAGCGACTGCAGGCCTCGATAATCCGGGTGGGCGCGCCAGCTGATATCGGCGAGAAGACAGGCGGCCTGGCGATATCGGCTCTCTTCTTCCGTCTCGGTGACGCCGAAAAACGGCATCATGCGGCCAGTCCACTCGGCAAGTTCGCGCGCGTGTTCCGGCGAGCGGGCTCTCAGGATCGCCAGCTCGCCTGCTGCGGCAAGCAGCGGGTCGGAATGGCGCTCGTGTTCGGTCAGCAACGAATAGAGATAGCCTTCTCGAACACCCTGCGCCGAGAAGGAGACCATCGCCGGCTTCATCGACATCAACACTTCCTGCATGGCGATGGCGCCGAACGGCAGCAGCGAACGTCTATGCTTCGACACGGCCTGAAACGCCGGTTCCTTGCTGTCCTTGGCAAGCGCCACCTGATCGAGAAAACGCAGCATCTCCTCGAGGGGCAGTTCGTAGCCCTGCATCATGTGCAACGGATATTTGCGGATTTCCATGTGCAGCTTGGCGATATTTCGCCACGTGCCACCGACGGCGTAGAAGGTGCGTCCCTCGCCCTTGGCGAGAAATCTGGCGGTCTTGACGTGCTTGCGGGCAAAACTGTGCGCCTTCGTCAGAGACCCCGCTGCATATTCGGACAGGCGCAATCCGCCAAGCGGAAGCGTTATGCCTTTGCCGATCTCCTTGCCCTTGATGTCGATCAACTCCAGCGAGCCGCCGCCAAGGTCGCCGGCGATGCCATCGGGACTGAAAAAGCCGCTGATGATGCCGAGCGCGGAAAATCGCGCCTCCTCTTCACCGGACAGCACGCGAACCTTGCGGCCGAGGATCGTCTCGGCTTGATGGATGAAATCGGGTCCGTTGCTGGCTTCACGGGCTGCAGCCGTTGCCAGGACATACATGGTGCTGGCGCGGGCCTGATCGGACAGCGCCTTGAACCGATGTAGGGCGCCCAGCGCACGCAGGACGTTGTCTTCGTCCATCTTGCCGGTCAGTGCTATGCCCTTGCCGAGGCCGCAAAGCACCTTCTCGTTGAAAAGAATGGTGGGCGACCGGGACAGACCTTCATAGACGACCAGGCGGACGGAATTCGACCCAATGTCGACGACGGAAACAGGGGCAATTCCGGGAAGGCGCCCCTGAGCTTCTGATTCCACCATGCAATTCCAGTTATGTCTTGCGGCCCGACAACAGTCCGGCAATGAGTTCGGGCGCACTGGATTTCAAGGCTTCACCGCGGCCGGAAAGGCTCGGATTGGTCATGAAATACTGCTGCGCGTTGAACGGCTCCTCACCCTTGCGCACTTCCATGCGCCGGGACGTACCATCCGGCAATATCTCGTAGCTCTGCTGGTTGTCAATCAAGTTGCCCAGCATGATTTGTGACAAAACCTGCTCGTGAACGGTCGGATTGGTCAGCGGAACCAGCGTCTCGACACGCCGATCGAGGTTTCTCGGCATCATGTCGGCAGAGCCGATGTAGACCAGCGCCTTGTCGGATGGAAGACCGTGGCCGTTGCCGAAGCAGAAGATCCGGCTGTGCTCAAGGAAGCGGCCGACGATCGACTTGACGCGGATGTTCTCGGAAAGTCCTGCGACCTGGGGCCTCAGGCAGCAGATGCCACGGATGACGAGGTCGATTTCGACGCCGGCCAGGCTCGCGCGGTAAAGTGCGTCGATGATCTCCGGATCGACCAGCGAGTTCATCTTCATCCAGATTGCGGCGGGCACGCCGTTTTCCGCGTTGACGATCTCTTCCTCGATGTGCCTGACGATGCGGCTGCGCAACGTATAGGGCGAAACCGCGATCTCCATTCCTTCCTCCGGTTCGCCGTAGCCGGTGATGAAGTTGAAGATATTCGCCATATCATGGGCGATCTTCGGATTGCAGGTGAAGAAGGACAGGTCGGTGTAGATCTTTGCCGTTACCGGGTGGTAATTGCCGGTGCCGAGGTGACAATAGGTCCGCAGCTTGCCTTCCTCGCGGCGAACAACCAGCGACATCTTCGAATGCGTCTTCAATTCGATGAAGCCGAAGACCACCTGCACACCGGCGCGTTCGAGGTCGCGCGCCCAGCGGATATTGGCTTCCTCATCGAAGCGCGCCTTGAGTTCGACCAGCGCGGTCACCGACTTGCCCATCTCGGCCGCGTCGATCAGGGCGCGCACAATCGGGCTGTCGTTGGATGTGCGGTAGAGCGTCTGCTTGATCGCCAGGACGTCGGGGTCACGCGCTGCCTGAATCAGAAACTGGACCACCACGTCGAAAGATTCGTATGGATGGTGAACCACCATGTCCTTTTCGCGGATGGCTGCGAGGCAATCGCCGGCATGTTCGCGGACGCGTTCGGGAAATCGCGCATTATAGGGGTGAAATCGAAGGTCATCGCGCGGCGCCTTGGTAATTTCGGACAGCGTGTTGAGTGCGAGCAGACCCGGCAGAACCGCGACGCGATTATCGGGCACGTTGAGTGCGGTGACGACGAACTGGCGCAGCGACGCCGGCATCTCACTATCCGTCTCGATGCGGATCACCGAACCTCGGCGACGGCGCTTCAGTGCAGTCTCGAAGAAGCGCACGAGATCCTCGGCCTCTTCCTCGACTTCGATATCGCTGTCGCGGATGAGGCGGAACGTTCCCGAACCCTTGACCTCGTAGCCGGGATAGAGCCGGTGGATGAAGATGTTCACCACATCCTCAAGCGTAATGTAGCGAATGACGCTGCTTGCGTCTGGCAAGCGCACGAAGCGATCCAGCGCCGGCGGCAGGCGCAGCAGGGCCGTCATCGGCTCGCGGCCGTTCATGCTGGTCAGTTGCAGGCCGATGGAAAAGCCGAGATTGGGGATGAAGGGAAAAGGATGCGCCGGATCGATCGAGAGCGGCGTCAGAACCGGAAAGATCGACTGGTCGAATTCGGTTGCGAGCCAGCTCCGGTCGGCTTCTGAAAGCGCTGCCGGGCGGACGATCAGGATGTCCTCCTTGGCGAGATATTGCTGTAGTACCGCGAGCGAGGCCTGCTGCTCCATCTGCAGATTGTCGATCTCGCGCAGGATGTCGTCGAGCTGCTCTGCCGGCGTCTTGCCGTCGGGGCTGCGCATAACGATGTTCTGGCGCACCTGGCCTTCGAGGCCCGCCACGCGCACCATGAAGAATTCATCGAGGTTGGCGGCCGATATTGAAAGGAACCGGACGCGCTCAAGCAACGGATGCGCCGTGTTCAGCGTCTCTTCAAGGACGCGGCGGTTGAACTGCAGCCAGGAGAATTCGCGATTGATGAAGCGTTCTGGGCTCGAAAGAAGCTCGCTGATGGCAGGCTTCGGCACTGGCGCCAGTAAGCTCGTATCTTGATGTTCCGCCACTGACGAATCCATGTCCACCTGCCTTTATTGCTTTTCTTGCGAGTATATCAGTTTGACGACGGAACTGTGACAGTCAATCCGATCGATCGGAATTATCCAATTCATTCAATACTTCTGCCGCGAGCGCACGCGTGATGCGGGTCCCGCGCGCAAGCGCCAGGCGATCCAGCCGGTCGACGATCGTCTGGGCGGCATTCAGCGAGCGCTCCATCCTGGAGACAACATAGAGTATTAGTTTGTCATCAATATAAAGCTGCCGGTCGGCAAACAGCTTGACGATGACTTGCGAGAGCAGTTCCTCGTCCGGCTTGCCGATTTCGACGACCGTCGCCGCTTTCAAGCGGGACAACAGGTCGGGCAATTCGACCGGCCACGACATCGGCCAGAGGCGGCTTGTCATCATCAGGCTCGTGGCGTTTTCACGGACGCTGTTGATGACGTGGAAGAGTTCGGTGTTGTCAAAGCCTTGCCGGTCGACATCCTCGAACACGACCGGGCCTTTCGCCGCTGTCGCGGCAGCGCCCGAACCCGAAACGGGGTGTATGGAGGCAGCGCCGCTGTGCTCCCGCCAGATGCTCGCCAGATGCGATTTGCCGGAGCCGATCGGCCCCGTCAATATGACCACGGGAGACGGCCAGTTCGGCCAGGAATCGATGATCTTGACTGCAGCGCTCAGCGGCTCGGACACCAGAAGGTCATCCCGACCGCTCGCGGTATCGTGCGTGAATGCCAGAGGTAGCTGCTCAGCGCCCTTCCGCCTCGGATAGGCGTCGTTGGGGTCGTTCGGTTCCATGTTATTTCTCAGGAGTGCGGGCCTTCGTCCGGCGTGCCGGACCGGTCGCCGAGCGGCCGTAATAAAGGTCGCTTTGAAGGTAACGCGAAAGTGCGAAGCGGACAAGCACACCGCAGGCCGCCGCTGCCGGAACCGCAATCAGCAGGCCGACGAAGCCAAACAATGCGCCGAAGGCAAAAAGGGCGAACATCAGCCAGACAGGATGCAGGCCGACGCTGGAACCGACCAGCTTCGGCTGAAGAACATTGCCCTCGAGGAACTGGCCGATGAAGAAGACCGCCAGCACCAGGCAGACCCAGAGGTAATCCGGCCAGAACTGCACGATGGCGATGCTGACAGCCAGAAAAAGGCCGACCAGCGAGCCGACATAGGGAATGAAGCTGATCATGCCGGCAAAAAGCCCAATCAGAAGCCCGAAGTTGAGACCGACCAGCGACAGGCCGACGCCATAATAGATGCCGAGAATAATGCATAGCGAGCCCTGCCCGCGGATGAAGCCGGCGATCGCCTGATCGATCTCGCTGGCAATCTGGCGCACGGTCGCCACGTGATCGCGCGGGATCCAGGCATCAACCTTGGCGATCATGCGATCCCAGTCGAGCAGGATGTAGAAGGCGACGACCGGGGTGATGACCATCAGCGATATGATGTTGATCAGCGCCTTGCCCGAACTCCAGATCTGCGCGAACAATCCGGCGACGAAGCCAAGGCCATCCGACATGATGGTCGAGAGATTGTTCTTCAACGCACCGGCCTGGCTGCGTATCCACTCCGGGACGATCGTGTTCTGTGTGTTTGTTATAAACTGTTGGAATTGCTGCACATATCCAGGAATATGCATCATGAAATCGTTGAACTGGCTGATGATGACGGGGATCAGCAATGTCAGCGCCAGGGCAAATACCAAGACGAAGACGATCAGGATCACCAGTGTCGCCATCATCCGGCTGAGGCCCAGCAGCTCCAGCCGATCGGCTACCGGATCAAGGAAATAAGCAATCGCCATGCCGGCGATGAACGGCAGCAGGATCGAACTGAAGAGGAAAAGAAAGCCGATCACCAGCACAAGCACGATCAGCCAGAAGATGACCTGCTGCCGGAGACCCGATCCGCTGAGTTTCTGCTCCATCATTTTCCCCGATTGCCTTGCCGTTCGCCTAAGCACATAGGATGGCGTCTTTACTAAGGTCAACCGGTTTATCTGCCCTGCGCAGATAGGGGAAGCACCCGGAGAATGGGCGGAACATCTGGATATCACGCCGTGTTCCGCCCCTGTTGCGGGCGATCATAGAACCCGCAACACAATAGGATCGAACCGAAGCGTCAACCCGTCGCTTGGAACTGAATTTCGCCGTCGTTCAAAAAGCAGGTCTTGTTGAACAATCCCAGATCCAGCGGGTTCGGCAACCGAACGTCATTGAGATCAGGGCACGACTTGCGCGACGGATCGTATGATCGATCGATCTGGGAGATGAAGACCATGATCAGCCCCCTGTCGCGCGCGAAGGATTTCAGCGCGCGAACCTGAACCATCAGCTCCGGGTTTTCCCGCTTCTGATCGAGCAGCTGCAGATAGTCGATGACCACCAAAGTGCCCGGCAGTGCGAAAGCCAATCTCTCCATGACGTAGTCGGCGGCCATAACATCGGAGTTGTCGAACTCGAACAGACCGGCGAAACGCGTCGCATCAATGCCGATATCTCTGAAGCGATCAGCGATATCTCTTTGCGTATATTCCAGCGTAAAGAACACGCTTCGCTTGCCGGACCTCATAGCCTCCGCTGCCAATTCAAGGCTTAGCAAGGTCTTGCCGTGACCCGGCCGGGCGCCCACCAGCACCATGTCACCCGGTTCCATCCGGGCATACAATCGGGTGGTGGCCGTGGCCGCGGGTGCCTTGGCGATGAGCAGGCCCCAACTGCCGAAGCCCTCCTTGAGGGCGATGCGGCCAAGAGCTTCGTGCAGCGGAATCTTTTCTTTGATGGCTCTTCGTTTAAGATGATAAACAGGCGCAGACAGTTTCATCCAGAAACCTCCTATTGCGAGCAATTATCGCAATCCCTCCTGATGCTTTGTGCTCGAACAGTCGGTTCAAAAGACAAGTCGCCCGACATGAAATATGCTTTCCCGGGCGGAGGGGGGAGGCGTGGGCTGCGCCAGAATCAAATCATAGCCCAATCTTTGCCGTTATAGAATTGCGGCGATGGCGTTTGCGCGAAAATTGGCTGCGCTCATCTCAGTTGCAAGGTATCCTCGTCCCATTCAAGAGATACGAGGAACTCTGACGAAGCGGGGAAAATACCGTCCTTTCCTTGGCAATGCCTTGCATAAAGGGTCTTGTCATGCAATTGCGACCCGATCAAAACCATATGCCAAGGCGCGCGCGCGAGCATCGGAGGCGGAAGCATGAGCCAGTCGGGGAAAAACGGCCTGACCTATAGCGACGCTGGCGTCGACATCGACGCGGGCAACCTTCTCGTCGAAAAGATCAAGCCTGCGGTGCGCTCGACGCGACGCCCGGGCGCTGACGGCGAAATCGGTGGGTTCGGCGGATTGTTCGACCTCAAGGCGGCGGGCTTTACCGACCCGGTGTTGGTGGCTGCCAATGACGGCGTCGGCACCAAGCTGAAGATCGCCATCGACGCGGATTATCACGATACGGTCGGCATCGACCTCGTGGCCATGTGCGTCAACGACCTCGTGGTCCAGGGCGCGGAGCCGCTGTTCTTCCTTGATTATTTCGCTACCGGAAAGCTCGACCCGGATCAGGGTGCGGCGATTGTCGGCGGCATTGCCGCCGGTTGCCGCGAGGCTGGCTGCGCGCTGATCGGCGGCGAAACTGCAGAAATGCCTGGCATGTATTCGGATGGCGACTACGACCTTGCAGGCTTTGCTGTCGGCGCCGCCGAACGCGGCCAGTTGCTGCCCAAGGGCGACATATCAGAGGGCGACGTCATTCTCGGCCTCTCCTCCTCCGGCGTGCATTCCAACGGATTTTCGCTCGTGCGCAAGATCGTGGCGCTGTCCGGCCTCGACTGGAAAGCTCCTGCCCCATTTGAAGCGGGCAAGACGCTCGGCGAGGCCCTGCTGACCCCGACCCGCATCTATGTGAAGCCGCTGCTGAAGGCGATCCGCGAAACGGGAGCGCTCAAGGCGCTTGCCCACATCACCGGCGGCGGGTTCCCCGAGAACATTCCGCGCGTGCTTCCGAAACATCTGGCAGCCGAAATCGACCTTGCGGCCGTGAAGGTTCCGAGCGTCTTCTCGTGGCTTGCCAAGTCCGGCGGCGTCGAGGCCAAGGAGATGCTGCGCACCTTCAACTGCGGTGTCGGCATGATCGTCGTTGTCGCCAGGGAGGATGTCGGGGCCGTGACCAAGGCGCTTGAGGCCGAGGGCGAGAGCGTGGTAGCGCTCGGGCGCATGATCGCCCGCGCCGAAGGCGCTGCTGGTACGGTCTACAAGGGTACGCTCGCACTATGACGACAGGTTCGGCGCGCAAACGCGTCGTCGTCTTTATCTCAGGCGGCGGCTCCAACATGATGTCACTGGTGAAGGCTGCCTCGGCTGCGGACTATCCGGCTGAGATCGTCGGGGTCATTTCTGACCGGGCCGATGCCGGTGGTCTTGCCAAGGCCGAAGCAGAGGGCATTCCCGCCTTCTCCTTCGTTCGGAAGGATTTTCCGAGCAAGGAAGCGCATGAGCAGGCAATCCTTGCCAAGCTCGATCAGCTACAGCCGGATATTCTTTGCCTGGCCGGTTATATGCGTCTTCTAACCGGCGCCTTCATCAAGCGGTACGAAGGCCGGATCATCAACATCCACCCTTCCCTGCTGCCGCTTTTCCCGGGCCTTCACACGCATCAGCGGGCCCTCGACGCAACAATGAAAATTGCCGGCTGCACCGTGCATTTCGTCACGGAAGGAATGGACGAGGGACCCATCATCGGGCAGGCCTCGGTGCCGATCCTCGTCGACGACACGGCCGAGACGCTTGCCGCGCGCGTACTAACCGTCGAGCACCAGCTCTATCCGCTGGCGCTGACGCTGCTTGCGGAAGGCAAGGTCCGGATGGAAAACGGCGCAACCGTTGCCACGATCGAGGCCGGCGGCACGCTTGTCCCGCCTGCGCTGAAGCAGTTGATTTCGCTGCTGGTCTCTCCTGACAAGTCGTAAACTGCCTTACGCAGCCAACGCGCGATGCGGACGCAGGGGATGCAGCGTGCCGTCGCTGTAGACCACGCGGCCGCCCCTGAAGGTTGCCCGGATGCGCGGCACTTCGCCAGCCTCCACCACGATCAGATCGGCCTTCTGGCCAATGGCGATCTCGCCGCGGTCCATCAGCCCTGCCGCCCTTGCCGGGTTGCGGCCGGTCATCGCGACGGCCTTGGCAAGGTTGCCGCCGGATACTTCGGCAATCTTCAAGGCGCCGAGAAGGAATGCTGCCGGGTGGTAATCGGCCGCAAGGATAGTCAAAAGCCCGGCGCGTGCGGCGTCAAGCGCGCTGAGGTTTCCCGACATAGAGGTGCCGCGCAACGCATTGGGCGCGCCCATCAGGGTCCAGAGCCCGCGGCGACGCGCCTCTTCGGCGGCTTCCAACGTCACCGGGAATTCGCTGATCATCACGCCGAGGTCGTGCATCTCTGCAACCTTTTCGACGCTGTCGTCGTCATGCGAGGCGAGCGACAAATTGTGCCTCAACGACAGGCCGACAATGTCGCGCAGCCTGGCATCGACCTCGGCCGAATCGTGGCGAAGCGCAATCCGGCGGGCAACGATCTCTTCCGCCATCTCCCAGGTGATGGCACGGCGCTCGGAGATGCTGGCGATGTAGCTGTCGAGGTTGTTGTACTGTCCCTGCCCCGGCGTGTGGTCGGTCAGCGACACCATGTCGACAAGGCCGTTCTGCAGCAGTGCTTCGAGCGCGGGCGCCGCGTCGATATTGGTGATCTCGTAGCGGGCATGAACCCGGTGGTCGATCAACAGGTTGCCATTGAGGCGTTTGATACCTTCGATGATGGCACGGGTGTTTTCCAGCGATCGGATGTGGCCATAGACGCTTTCCGTGGCGAAGGAGACCGCCGCATAGGCAGTGGTGACGCCTGCCGAGGCCAGTTTCTTATCCAGCTCGTGGACGCCAAAATCGATCGGCATCATCGCATTCGGCCGGGGAGCAATCTCGCGCTCCACCATGTCGCCATGCAGATCGACGAAACCGGGCATCAGCAATCGCCCGCCGCCATCGAAGGTGGGCTGGACGACCGGACCCGCCCGGATCTCGGCAACCTCGCCATCCTCTATCCGCACCGAACCGCCCTCGATGATCTCGTCGGCAAGCACGAGGTTAAGGTTGCTGAGCCACATGCGCTTCTCCTGACGCCGGTTCGGTCAAATTTATATATCGGCGGGAGGGCTAATCCGCATTCGTGACAATTGAATGAAGGCTTTGATCACGCTTGCACCTATCGGCGAAATTTTCGCCCGACGCACCCAAAGAGCGTCGCTCCGGCGATCCCTAGTCACGCCGCAAGCAGATGCCGGTTCAACATGGCCCATTGCAGCAGGATGACGGTCTTGCCGTCGAATATCTCTCCTCGCTCGATCATCGCCATCGCGTCAGTGAGTGGCAAGACCATCACTTCGATGTCCTCGTGCTCGTCCGCCAGGCCGCCGCCCAAAGCTACGCGATCCGACGTATCGACGGCCGCGGCGAAGAAGTGGACGACCTCGGTCACGGCGCCCGGGGACATCAAGAGCTTGAACAGCGGCCGCACGCCTTGTACCCGATAGCCGGTTTCCTCGATCGCCTCGCGGCGGATCGCCTCTTCGGGATGTTCGCCGTCGAGCAGGCCGGCGGGGGTCTCGGCCATCCATGCCGCGTAGCCCTCGAGATAGGCCGGCAAGCGGAATTGCCGGACAAGAACGACAGTCTCTTTGACGGGATCGTAGAGCAGGATCGTCGCCGCTGGCGTGCGATGATAGATCTCGCGCTTCAGCCGATGCGTCTCGCCTTCGGAATCGGTGTAGTCGACGTCGAACATGCTCAGCCGCGTCCATTCGTCGGCAAGCGTCTTTTCGCCGACGATTTCGACATTCGCCTTCTCAAATTTCGTCATGCACATCCCTGCGAAGCCAAACCTTGTTATCGTGTACGGCGGCGCCGCCATAGGGCGCGACCGGATCGGCGCCAGTCAGCACGTTGATGCCCTCGCCGTCGACATGCGCCTTGTTCGGCCAAAGACCTTCGGCGATCAGCACGCCCGGCTTCACCTCGGTCGTCACACGCGCATGCAGCCGGATATCGCCGCGTTTATTGCCGAGCCGGACAAGGTCGCCGTCGCCGACATCGTTTTTCAAGGCATCCTCGGGATTGATCATCACTTCGGGACGGCCTTCCTTCAGGCGGGACGTCTTCGTCTCCGAAAAACTCGAATTCAGGAAACTGCGCGAGGGAGAGGTGGCGAGACGGAAAGGATGCTCGGCGTCGGCGACTTCGATCACATCGACCTGATCGGGAAAGTTCGGCAGTTCATCATGCGGGCCAAGCAGCCCAACCGAGCGCGGCGGCCTGTTCGGTGCCGGCTGGGTTGCCCAGTCGGGACGGAAGTGGAATTTGCCATCCGGATGGGCGAAGCCATTGATGAAATGGGCATCATCGAATTCGGGCTGGCGGGAGAACCACTTGTTTTCGAGGAAATAATCGAGATCCGGCAGGCCGCTCGATCCGAGGATACGTTCGACCATCTCCCGCGCCGTAAAGCCGAAGCCTGGGCGGTCGGCGACACCGAGGCGCTTTGCCAGTTCCTCGATGACGAAGAGGTTGGTGCGTACCGTGGGCGGCGGTTCGACGAGCTTCGGTCCAAGCAGGATATGGTTCTGGCCGCCGGCGCGGTAGATGTCGTCATGCTCGACGAACATGGTTGCGGGGATGACGATATCGGCCATTTCTGCGGTGTCGGTCATGAACTGCTCGTGCACGGCGACGAAGAGGTCGTTGCGGGCAAAGCCGCGTTTGACCAGCCGCTGTTCCGGCGCGATGTTCACCGGATTGGTGTTCTGGATCAGCATCGCCGTGACCGGGCCGCGACGGCGAAGCGCCACGGCATCGCCGGTGAGCGCCCTGCCGATCTGCGACTGGTCGATCATCCTGACACCGTCATCCTTCATGGCGCGGCCGGTCAGTTCAGCGCTGTTCATCTGGAAGATGTCGCTGTTTGAATGGAATGCCCCACCGCCCTCGTATTGCCAGGACCCCAGAACGGTCGCGATGCAAGCTGCGGCATGCATCGCAATCGCGCCATTGCGCTGGCGCGTGAAGCCATAACCGAGCCGGAAATATGTTTTCTTCGTCGTGCCGACAAGCGCTGCAAAAGCCTCGATCTCATCGACCGAAAGGCCAGTTATCGACGCGGCCCATTGCGGTGTCTTCGTCTGAAGATGGGCTTCAAGACCAGCCGGATCGTCCGCATATCGCGCCATATAGGCACGGTCGGCATGGCCGTCGCGAAAGGCGATGTGCATGACGGCGCAGGCAAGGGCTGCGTCGGTGCCCGGCTTGACGATCAGCCGCATATCCGCCTGCTTCATCGTCGGGTTATCGTAAATATCGACGACAACGATCTTGGCGCCGCGTTCCTTTCGCGACCGGATCGCGTGGGTCATGACGTTGACCTGCGTCGAGACCGCATTGGTGCCCCAGATCACGACGCAATTGGTTCGACCCATTTCGTGGGGATCCGGCCCGCGCAGCACCCCGGTCGCCATGGTGAAGCCAGTCCAGGCAGGGTTGGTGCAGATCGACGAGAAGAAGCCGGAGTAGCGCTTGGCGTGGCGAAGGCGATCGATCGAATCGCGCTGTACCCAGCCCATCGTGCCGGCGTAGAAATACGGCCAGACGGCTTCGCTGCCGTCCTTGGCCTCGGCCTTGACGAACTCATTGGCGATCTCGTCGAGCGCTTCATCCCAGGAGACCTCCTGCCAGCGCCCCTCGCCCTTGGCGCCTGTACGGCGCAGCGGCTTCATCAACCGGTCGGGATGATAGAGCCGCTCGGCATAGCGGGCGACCTTGGCGCAGATGACGCCCGCCGTATAGGAGTGATCGCCGGCGCCGCGAACCCTGCCGATGCGCCCATCCTCGGTGATCTCGACGTCGAGCGCGCAGGTGGACGGACAGTCATGCGGACAGGCGGTATGGCCTATTCTCGCCTTCGCCCCGCCGAGGGCCTGAATTGGGGTCGCAATGTTCATCGCATGTGTATATTTGATGCCGTGCCCGGCCAAAAGACAAAAACAGGCCCATCGCAACATTTCATGCAGGCTTCACCAACAATGAACTATCGGCATATCTACCATGCAGGCAATTTCGCCGATGTGCTGAAGCATGCGGTGCTTGCCCGGCTCATCCGCTACATGCAGAACAAGGACAAAGCGTTTCGCCTCCTCGATACGCATGCGGGCATCGGTGTCTACGACCTGTCGTCGCAAGAGGCCCAGAAGACCGGCGAGTGGCTCGACGGCATAGGGCGCGTCATCGCCGCTGACCTGAAACCCGACGTTGCAGCGCTGCTGGAGCCATATCTGACGGCGGTTCAAGAGCTTAACCCCGATGGCGGCTTGCAGTTCTACCCTGGCTCGCCAAAGCTTGCGCGCATGCTCTTCCGGCCGCAGGACCGGCTTTCGGCCATGGAGCTGCATCCCGAGGATCACAATCGCCTTCACCGGTTGTTCGAAGGCGACCATCATGTCCGCGTCACCGAGCTCGACGGCTGGCTGGCTCTGGGCGCCCATCTGCCGCCGAAGGAAAAGCGCGGCATCGTTCTGGTCGATCCGCCCTTCGAAGAGGAAGGCGAATATGATCGCCTCGCCGACGGGCTGGCACGAGCCTATCGTCGCTTTCCTGGCGGCACCTATTGCCTCTGGTATCCGTTGAAAAAGGACGCGCCGGTCAAAGCCTTCCATGAATCGCTGCAGGCGCTCGACATTCCGAAAATGCTCTGCGCCGAGCTCGTCGTGCGCAGCGATCGCGATACGACGGGGCTCAACGGTTCGGGTCTCGTCATCGTCAACCCTCCCTTCACTTTGAAGGACGAGCTACATGTGCTGTTGCCGGCGCTGAAAGAAATCCTGGCGCAGGACCGCTTTCCCTCGCACCGTGCCTTCTGGCTTCGCGGCGAGCACAAGTCAGCAGTCGATACCGAAAACGATTGAAAGGTAGATCCATGAAGCTTCTCTGCGCGCCGACTTCGCCGTTCTCCAGCAAGGTTCGAATGGCGGCACGCTATCTCGAGCTTGAGATCACCGAGATCAGGGTCGACAGCAATGCCGGCCCGGCGATTCTCGTCGACAACAATCCGCTTGGAAAGATCCCGACGCTGCTGACCAAGGATGGCATATCGATCTTCGACAGCCGCGGCATCATGCACTATTTCGACCGGATGAAGGGCAAGCGGCTCTACCCCGCCAAGCAACGCAAGCGAACGGAAGCGGAGGTGCTGGAGGCTCTTTGCGACGGCGCCTGCGACTGCCTGCTGTCGATCGTCTACGAGCGCCGCTTCCGCACGGAGGAAAAGGTCTTCCAGCCCTGGATCGACCGGCAGTGGGCGAAGGCCAAGCGGACGCTCGACCAGCTGAGCGCCGACGTTCCCAAGCTCGGCAAGAAGCTGCATGGCGGGCACTTCGCGCTGGCTGCGATGCTCGGTTATCTGCAATTGCGCTTCGAAGGACAATGGGAAGAAGAGCACAGCGACCTCATCGGCTGGCTCCGCACCTTTGAAAAGAAGTTTCCGGACTATCCGGCCATCAAGCCGCAAGTCTGACACGGTAAGGAAACGACGGAGCAAGCGCCCTCGCCCTTCGAGGCTCCGGCCTTAGGGCCTACGAGCCCCTCAAGGTGAGGTCTGAACACAGCGCCGGCGGGGCCCCTCCAGTCCTCATGATGAGGTGCGCGCTGCCGGAGCGAAGCGGAAGGCGGCGGGCCTCGAACCACGAGGACTGGCCCCGGGCTCGATGGCAACCAGGGCCCATCCGGCCATGAAAAAAGCCGGGCGAACCCGGCTTCTTTCAATGGTCTGACAGTCGATCTTAGAACTTGACGCCGATACCGAGCTTGACGCTGTTTTCGTCGAAGCCGCGCGAGACGCGGCCGGAATCGAGGTTGAAGTCCTTGCTGCCGTAGTCCGTGTAACGGTATTCGACACGAGCCGTGATGTTGTTGGTGATCATCGTTTCAGCGCCGACACCTGCGGTCCAGCCGACAGCCGTGTTCGAATCATGCGACGTGCCATCCGAAGCCTTGACGCGAGCAGCTGCGATACCAGCCGTTCCATAGAGCAGGAATGGGTTCAGGTCGTAGCCGAGGCGGCCGCGGAGCGAGCCGTTGGTGTCGTTCTTCGTGGTGATGCCGTTGCGGGTGTTGTCCGCGCCGGAATAACCTGCATCGCCTTCAACGCCATAAACGATGTTTCCGCTCTGCCAGTTGTAGCCGGTGTAAAGCGAGCCACCGAATGCATAGCCATTGCCACCGCCATGGGTGAACTTGTCCATGTTGTAGGTGCCTTCGGCGCCGAGGTAGTAACCAGCCCAATTGCTGACTGCCGGGGTTTCCTGTGCGACGGGCGCTTCCGGCACCTGTTCGACAGCGTCTGCGGCTTGAGCTGCAGTGAAGCCGGCGATGGCAAACGTGGAAGCCATGAGGGTCATCAAAATAGTACGCATACTTTCAGTCTCCTTATCAGTCTCGTGTTGTTCGTCGACTTTTTGTCGGCTTGTTGAAGCATCACGAGAAATTAATAAATGTCCCTCCCGGATCGAGGTGGAATTTGGAACTCAATTGAGGATTTGGAAGAGCCAAAATATGAAATCATTGTGGCATCGACATGGCTGAATTTCGATGTTGCTTTGCGGCAACAGAAAAATCATTAACCATAACGAGTTATTAAAGCAACAATACTTATTTTAAGATAACTATAACTGAAGCTTTACCCACAGCAACCCGGGGCCTCGCTTTGCAGCGACACCTTTTCAGATGGTCTATCGGCGCCCTATATGAGTGGCTAGATGGGTTATGACTGCGAAAAGGCAATAAGTTGAGCGAAGAAAAGCTACGCACCGCCCTCATAACAGGGGGATCGAGAAGAATAGGCAGGGCGATCGCGCTCGATTTGGCCGCGAACGGGTTTGCTATCGCAATTCACGCCAACGCGTCGCTCGCCGAGGCGGACGCGCTGGTGGCGGAATTGCGGCAACGCGGCAAAAGGGCAATTTCGGTCAAGGCGGACCTTCGAAATTTATCGGAGACCGCAAGCCTGATCGAAAGGGCGTCTGCCGCCCTTGGACCGATCGATCTCTTGATCAACAATGCCTCGACATTCCAGAACGACACCGCCCGGCGGTTCGATGCCGAGGCGTTCGACGCACATTTTGCCGTTCATGTGCGCGCGCCATCAATCCTAGCCGCCGCCTTCGCCGACCAGTTACCGACAAGCGTCCCCGGGCTCATCGTCAACATGATCGATCAGCGCGTCTGGGCGCTCAATCCGCGCTTCTTTTCCTATACCCTGTCGAAGTCGGCGCTCTGGACGGCAACGCAAACCATGGCGCAGACCTTCGCTCCGCACATCAGGGTCAATGCCATCGGTCCCGGGCCGACAGTGCCGAGTGTCCGGCAGACGCCTGAAGATTTCCAGGCGCAGATCGACGGGCTGATCATGAAGGCCGGACCCGGGCTCGATGAATTCGGCCGAACGATCCGCTTTCTTTTTGACACTCCATCGATCACGGGCCAAATGGTTGCCCTGGACGGCGGCCAGCACCTGAGATGGGAGACGCCCGACGTGGCGGAGAGCATGGAATGAACGGACGAAAGCTACCGGATGGCGGCGTTCTCTACGACGAATCAGACGAACCGGAAGACGACATCGAAGTGGACAGTGGCGATGTCGCCGCGGTCGCATCGAACGTGCCGGCGGTCGATTGGAACGAAGGCTGGAAGAACGAGACCGGGCTCAAGGGCGCCGATCTGATCGGCGAATTCGTCAAGCGGCTGCCGAACGCGCCGGGCGTCTACCGGATGTTCAACGAGGCGGGCGACGTGCTCTATGTCGGCAAGGCACGTAGCCTGAAGAAGCGCGTCAACAATTATGCGCTGGGCCGTGGCCATTCGAACCGGATCGCTAAGATGGTGCGCGAGACGGCGAACATGGAGTTCGTCACTACCCGCACCGAAACCGAAGCGCTGCTGCTCGAAGCCAACCTGATCAAGCGTTTGCGGCCGCGGTTTAATGTGCTTTTGCGCGACGACAAGTCTTTTCCCTATATCCTGATCACAGGCGACCACCGAGCTCCGGCGATCTTCAAGCATCGCGGCGCACGTTCGCGCAAAGGGGAATATTTCGGGCCGTTCGCATCTGCGGGCGCCGTCGGGCGGACGATCAATTCGCTGCAGCGCGCCTTCCTGATCCGCACCTGTGCCGACAGCGTCTTCGAAACACGCACCCGCCCCTGCCTGCTCTATCAGATCAAACGCTGTTCGGCACCGTGCACGCATGAGATCAGCGATGCGGGCTACGCCGCGCTGGTGCAGGAGGCGAAGGACTTCCTTTCCGGCAAAAGCCAGAACGTCAAGGCGCACATCGCCGAGGCGATGAACGGTGCGGCCGAGGACCTCGATTTTGAGAGCGCTGCCGTCTACCGCGATCGTCTGGCCGCACTTTCGCATGTCCAGAGCCACCAGGGCATCAATCCGGCCGGCGTCGAGGAAGCGGACATTTTCGCCATCCATCATGAGGGCGGCATATCCTGCATCCAGGTGTTCTTCTTCCGCACTGGCCAGAACTGGGGAAACCGCGCCTATTTCCCGCGGGCTGACCCTTCGCTTTTGGGTGCCGAAGTGCTGAATTCATTCCTTGCGCAGTTCTACGACGACAAGCCGGTGCCGCGGCAAATACTGCTGTCGGAGCCGGTGGAGGAAATGGAATTGCTGGCTGCGGCCCTTGGCGAAAAGACAGGACACAAGGTTTCCATCCTCGTGCCGCGGCGTGGAGAGAAGAAGGATCTGGTGGATCACGTCGTCGGCAATGCCCGCGAGGCGCATGGCCGCAAGCTGGCAGAGACCGCCTCGCAGTCTCGCCTGCTCGAAGGGTTCAAGGAGACCTTCAAGCTGCCCTATGTGCCGCAACGCATCGAGATCTACGACAATTCGCACATTATGGGCACGAACGCGGTCGGCGGCATGGTGGTGGCGGGGGCCGAGGGGTTCGTCAAAAGCCAGTATCGCAAGTTCAACATCAAATCGACCGAGATCACGCCGGGCGACGACTTCGGCATGATGCGCGAGGTGATGACGCGTCGCTTCGCCCGACTGCTGAAGGACGAGGGTAAGCCCGACCGGACGAAAGCCCCGGTGGAGGACGCGGACGATGCGCCCTTCCCCGCCTGGCCGGATGTCATCCTGATCGATGGCGGCCAGGGGCAGATGACAGCTGTGCGCGCAATCCTCGAGGAGCTCGACATTACCGACAGCGTCATCGCAATCGGCGTTGCCAAGGGCGTCGATCGTGATGCCGGTCGCGAACGTTTCTTCCCGCCATCCCGGGACAACTTCACGCTGCCGCCGCGCGACCCGGTGCTTTATTTTATCCAGCGGCTGCGCGACGAAGCGCACCGTTTCGCCATCGGCTCGCATCGGGCCCGGCGCAAACGGGAAATGGTGAAGAATCCGCTGGATGAGATCGGCGGCATCGGGCCCTCTCGCAAGCGCGCGCTCCTGCAGCATTTCGGGACCGCCAAGGCCGTATCGCGGGCTGCGTTTTCGGATTTGCTCGCCGTCGAGGGCATATCGGAAGCGGTGGCGAAGCAGATTTACAACCACTTCCACGACGACGCCGCGAAATAGGCTTGGCGGGTCGCAAATTCCACGCAATGACGATGGAAAAAAGAAACAATGTTGACGGTGCCGGTCAAACACCGTCATCTGTCCGGACGCTCCAACGAAATGATTTCCATGGCTTCCCGCGCATATAATATCCCCAACCTGCTCACCTATGGCCGTATCCTGGCCGTGCCACTGATCGTTCTCTGCTTTTTCGTCGAGGGCAAGCTTGCGATCAGCAACACCGCCCGATGGGTTGCGCTGTGGATATTCGTCATCGCTTCGCTGACCGACTTTCTCGACGGCTATCTCGCGCGCATCTGGAACCAGACGTCGAATATCGGCCGGATGCTGGACCCTATCGCCGACAAGCTGCTGGTCGCCTCGATCCTGCTGCTGGTGGCGGCGGACCAGACAATCGCCGGCTGGTCGCTATGGGCGGCGATCATCATATTGTGCCGCGAGATCCTGGTTTCGGGCCTGCGCGAATATCTGGCCGCCCTGAAGGTCAGCGTTCCGGTAACGAGGATCGCCAAATGGAAGACGACCGCGCAGATGGTCGCCATCGCTTTCTTGCTGGCTGGACCGGCAGGTGACGAGATTTTCCCTTATACGACCTCGCTTGGTATATTGTTGCTCTGGATCGCGGCGCTGCTGACGATCTACACCGGCTACGACTATTTCCGCGCCGGACTGAAGCACATCGTGGACGATGAGTGACTGACAAGGTGAGAGCGATGACGAAGCTGGTCTATTTCGCCTGGGTGCGCGAACGTATCGGCAAAGGAGAGGAAGAGCTAACCCTGCCCGAAAGCGTCGTGACGGCGGGCGATCTGCTGGCGCATTTAAAAACGCTCGGCGAAGAATACGAGATGGCGCTTCAGTTTCCCGAAGCGATCCGCGTCGCCATCAACATGGAACATGTCGATCATGACGAACCGATCGGCGATGCCCGCGAGATCGCGCTTTTCCCTCCAATGACTGGGGGGTAAGCAGATGGCTCACGCCTCGAAGGCCGTTTTGCCAAAAGTCAGCGTGCAGCGCGAGGACTTCGACCTTCAGAGCGAAGTCAAAGAGCTCTCGGCCGGACGCCACGATATCGGTGCGGTGGTTACCTTTTCCGGTCTGTGCCGCGATGAGGGCGGCAGGTTGGAGGCCCTGGAGCTGGAACACTATCCCGGCATGGCGGAAGCCCAGATCATCAGGATTGCCGGTCTCGCCATCGAACGCTTTCAGTTGAACGGACTGACGACCATCCATCGCTATGGCAAGATCCTGCCGGGCGAGAATATCGTTCTGGTCGTCACCGCAGCTTCGCATCGCCAAGCCGCGTTCGACGCTGCCAATTTCATGATGGACTATCTGAAGACTTCGGCTCCATTCTGGAAGAAGGAACACGGGCGCAACGGCAAGGCCGGCGATTGGGTGTCAGCTAGGGACGCCGACGATGCTGCTCAAGCCAAATGGACCGAAGAAAGATAGCTCTCAGGGAATGGCGCGCTCGCGGCGGCTGAGAATTAGCAGGAAGACCAGCAGCGAGAAGACTACCAGGTCGCGCCAGACCAATGGGCCGTAGGCGCTCCAGATGGTCTCGACCACGCCAAGGCCGGCCGCCCCGCCTGCGGACTTCAAAGGGTCGGAATAGCCGCCGACCGCCGCGATCAACAGCACCTTGAGGCCGAACATCAGGCCGGCGCCAAAATCCATCGTTCCATAGTAGGAAGTCGACAGGATGCCGCAAAGCGTGGCGACGAGGGCGGACGAGCCGTAAGCCATGAGGAACACGCGGCTAGCACTGGTGCCGCAGAGTTCAGCCGCCAGCGCGTCGTCTGTCACCGCCCGCCAGATCCGACCCCATGAGGTGAAGCGTAGGATCGCGCCGCCCGCCACGACGATTACCATCATAAACCCTATGTTTATCAACTGGATTTCGGTGAGCGTCACCTGGAAGCCGCCATCCTGCCAGAAGACGACCGAGGCATTTAGGAACGGCGGCAGCCAGAGCACCCGCATATTCGCGGCGAGCCAGGCCGATTCCATCAGGACGATCGTGACCCCGAGGGCCGCGACGATCACCGTGTTGGGGGACTTGGCGACCAGCGGCTGTATGATCGACCGACCGACGAAAAGGCCAACCCCCATTGCGTAGAGAAATGATATTGCCGCGCCGAAGGCCAGCGCTGCCGGCAGGATGAGGATCAGCCTGTTGTAGCCGACATCGGTGAAGAGTAGCAGCATCTGGCCGGAAAAGGCAAAGAGCGCACCATATGTGATGTCCGCCCGCCGCGTGACGCCGAAGGCAATGGAATAGCCGAAGGCAAGCGCTGCATAAAGCGCTGCAAGCGGGACGGCATTTGCCAATTGCTGTAGCAGATAGGCCACGAGAACTCCCAGGACGAGGCAAATAATAACTGGCAAAATTGGTTTTACCAGTTATATTTTCACAATGAGCTTTACCTGGACCCCGCACCGTTTCTCCGGGGGCGCGCTTGCCCTCGACGTCGCCAACAGCGTCATTTTACGCCATGATGACGCGCGCCGGCTCGACCGTTTTGCGGCGCCTGGGCATTTAGACAGCTTTTCGAAGGCGGCGGCGAACTTCTGCGCCGAACGGGCGCTTTTCGGAGATGTCAGGCCTGTACCGCCAGAAAACAAGGCGACGTTCGTCAGGCTGCGCGAGGCGATCGACGGTTATTTTCGCGCCCGCATTCTTGCCGAGGCGGCGGATGGCCTGCTGGCAGATCTGCTCGACGCCTTGTCTAGCACGATGCGGCTGGCCGCCGCGCCGGATGGCCTTGACGCAGCGACGGTGCGCTCGACGCTCCGGCTGCTTGTAATGCCAGAAGAGGATAGGATGAAGATCTGCGGCAATTGCGGCTGGCTCTTCATCGACCGCAGCAAGAACAAGAGCCGGGCATGGTGCGACATGGCGGTCTGCGGCAACCGCGCCAAGGCAACCCGGCATTATCAACGGAAGAAAAGGGAGAACGCGCCATGAAAATTGCAGCGATCACCGCAATGGCATTGTTCGCGACCCTGGCGCTTTCAAGCTGCCAACGCCAAGTGGATAATGGCCCGACGGAACTCAGCGGCCGGATCTTCGTCTTCAACTATCGCGTCTCGATCGCGACCTATGTCGTAACTCTGCGAAAGAAGGCTCCGATACCGGACGGCAGCTATGCGGTCGCGGAATTCGAAAACCCGATGGGCGGCGATCCGCTCGTCGTCAAGGAGAAGATCTTTCCCTTCTGGGACAAGATCACGCTGCAAAGTCCCGCCATCCATTGCGTCCGCAAGGATCGCCCCTATTCGGTCTCGATATCGCTGGTCGATGCCGACGGCAAGACGATACAGTCCATCAAGACCAGCGTGACATCCGATGTCGACCAGACGATGCTGGCGGCAAAGCCGCTGATAATCGGGCCGTTTTACAACAGAAACCCCGAGGTCTTCAAACCCGACGGCAGTGTCGACTTTTCCCCTGAGACCGGTTGTCCTGTTAGCTAGGCTCGCCGACAGCAAAAAGCCGGGCGCAAGCGACCCGGCTTTCGTCATTCATTTCAATGCATTCAGCCGGTTGGCTGCGCGATGGATTCAGCCGACGATTTCGGTGCCGGAGAACCAGTAGGTGATCTCTTCGGCAGCCGTTTCCGGAGCGTCCGAGCCGTGAACCGAGTTTTCGCCGATCGACAGGGCGTGAACCTTGCGGATCGTGCCTTCGGCAGCGTTTGCCGGGTTGGTCGCGCCCATGATCTCGCGGTTCTTGAGGATGGCGCCTTCGCCTTGAAGAACCTGAACGACAGTCGGGCCGGATGTCATCGTTTCAACCAGCTCGCCGAAGAATGGGCGGTCCTTGTGAACGGCGTAGAAGCCTTCGGCTTCGCGCTTGCTCATCCAGACGCGCTTGGAGGCGACGACGCTCAGGCCGGCATCTTCGAGCATCTTGGTGATGGCGCCCGTGAGGTTGCGCTTGGTTGCGTCCGGCTTGATCATCGAAAAGGTGCGTTCAATCGCCATGGGAACAAATCCTTTGTTTCACCTGAAAAGTGGGGGGTCTTTACCCGCCCTACCGGCTGAAAACAAGGGGCCCGCGCCAATTTCACGATTGCGTCACAGTCCGCTCTCGCCTGTCGTTCGCGATGACGAATGCGTTGGCTTTGCTGCACGAAGACAAACCGACGGATGGGCTCGCCCATGAAATCGCGCGAGCTTTTGCCACCGACCGCAACCGTACGTTAACCCCGCCTGCAGATTGGCATCGGAAAGGCGTCCGATATTGCCTCATGTTTATGCTGCCTTAACCGCCGCTCCTGCAAACGTGGTGCATAAATCAAAATTGCATATGCCGCCTATGTCGACCGAGGACCTATTATGAAACAATCTCAGCCAAGTACCGTCGGGCATGCTTTGAACCAGGGCACGAACGCGCCGGCCGATTTGCAAAAGATCGGTCAGTACATGGCGAAGCTCAAGGTGCAGGGCCTGCCGAGGAACTATCAGCTTTTTCACGAGGCCCTCTTCGGTCATGACCGGCAGATCAGCGTCGAAATTGCAGCGCTCGGCCTCGATCCTTCGCAGCCGATGTTGGACAGGATCGGCTTGAAATATCGGCTGGTGAGCCATTGTGGCCTCGTGGCCGACAAATCGCAGACCGATGCGGCGCAGATGTTGCGAGAAGTTGCCGAACAACTGGCGGACGGACTGCAGAGAAAACGCGGCTTCGTTCGCGCCGTGGAAACCGTGTCGCAGTCCGTGGCAGGGGAGCAGGATCAAAGCCTTGCGACCTTCGTTGCAGAAATGGATTTCCTCAACACCACGCTTGCAAACCTCATGCTCTACGAAACCGAGCTTACGGAAAAGCTGCAGAACGGAATGGAGCGGCTGGAGACGCTGGGCAAAGGTCAGGCGGCGATGCAGGTGGCGACCCTTACCGACAGGATCACCGGCTTGCCTAACAAGATTGCGCTCAACAACCGCCTGGCGGAGCTCTATGAAAGCGATGCCGGCGCCGCAGGAACGGCGCTCATTCTGGTCGATATCGACGATTTCGGGGCGTTCAACAGCAAATTCGGCCCGCAGCCGGCAAACCAGATGCTGAAGAAGCTCGGCGGCATATTCCGCAAGGCGATCAAGAAGCATGACTTCGTTGCTCGCATGAGCGGCGACGACTTCGGCTTCCTCTTTCCCGGTGTCGATGCGCATGGGGCCGTGGCAATTGCCAAGAGACTGCGCGCGTCGGTCGAGGAGAACCTTGTCTACGTCACGCCCGAAATGGGCCACTCCGGCAAGCTGACGATCTCGGTCGGCATTGCGCTCGGCAGCGACGCCTGCTCGGCCTTGCAGCTCATGGCACATGCCGAGGCAACACTTGCCACCGCCCAGAGCAACCGCCGGCAGCCGCTTCAGCTGTTCTCGCACGAAATCCGTCCCTAGCGATCGGACGATCCGATCAAAGCTGCAGACGTCCGCCTTTGAGTGCATCGCAGCAAAGATCGACTGTGTTGCTGCATCACACTTGCCTTCCGTGTCGAGTTCGGCCAAAACCGCGCCATGATCACGCTGAACAATATTTCGGCCCGCATTGCCGGGCGACTTCTCATCGACCAGGCGAACGTGGCGCTTCCGGCAGGAACGAAGGCAGGCTTCGTCGGCAAGAACGGCGCCGGCAAATCGACGCTTTTCCGCATCATCACCGGCGACATGGAAAGCGAGACCGGCACGGTCTCCATTCCCAAGAATGCCCGCATCGGCCAGGTGGCGCAGGAAGCACCGGGCACCGAGGAGCCGCTGATCGAGATCGTTCTCAAGGCCGACAAGGAGCGCGAGGCGCTTCTGGCCGAAGCCGAAACCGCAACCGACCCTCACCGCATCGCCGATATTCACATGCGCCTTGCCGATATCGACGCCCACTCGGCTGAATCGCGGGCGGCGAGCATCCTTGCCGGCCTCGGCTTCGATGCGGAAGCGCAACTGCGCCCTGCCTCGAGCTTCTCCGGCGGCTGGCGCATGCGCGTGGCACTCGCGGCCGTGCTGTTTTCCGAGCCGGACCTTTTGCTGCTCGACGAGCCGACCAACTATCTCGACCTTGAAGGCACGCTGTGGCTGGAAGACTATATCGGCCGCTATCCGCATACGGTCATCATCATCAGCCATGACCGCGATCTTCTGAACACGGCCGTCAACGCCATCATCCATCTCGACCAGCAGAAGCTGACCTTCTATCGCGGCTCCTACGACCAGTTCGAACGGCAGCGTTCCGAGGCGAACGAGCTTCAGACAAAAGCGAAGGCCAAGAACGACGCGGCCCGCAAGCATCTCCAGGCCTTCATTGACCGCTTCAAGGCCAAGGCCTCGAAGGCGCGGCAGGCCCAATCGCGCGTCAAGGCGCTGGAGCGCATGGGCACTGTCTCCTCCGTCATCGAAGACCACGTCCAAGGCTTCAAGTTCCCGGATCCCGAGAAGGAAGCAGCCTCGCCGATCATTGCGATTGAGCATGGCTCAGTCGGCTATACACCGGGCCATCCCATTCTTCAGCACTTGACGTTACGGATCGACACCGACGACCGGATCGCGCTGCTCGGCTCGAACGGCAACGGTAAATCGACATTCGCCAAGTTCATCTCCGGCAGGCTCGATGGCTCACCGGGTTCGGTCAAGGTCGCCCCCGGCCTGAAGATCGGCTTCTTCGCGCAACACCAGCTCGACGACCTCATTCCGGAACACACGGCCGTAGAACATGTGCGCCGCCGGATGCCGGGTGCGACCGAAGGCAAGGTACGGGCCCGCGTGGCGCAGATGGGTCTTGCGACCGCGAAGATGGAAACAGCCGCCAAGGACCTGTCGGGTGGCGAAAAGGCGCGTCTGCTCATGGGGCTTGCGGCCTTCGATGCGCCTAACCTGCTCATCCTCGACGAACCGACGAACCATCTCGACATCGACAGCCGCAATGCGCTGATCCAGGCACTCAACGAATATTCCGGCGCCGTCATCCTGATATCGCATGATCGCCATTTGATCGAAGCGACGGCCGACCGCCTTTGGCTGGTCAAGGACGGTACTGTCTCGAACTATGACGGCGACCTTGAGGACTACCGCAACGTCATCGTCGCAGGCGCACGCGGCAAAGGCGGCAAGGGCAAAGGCAACGGCGGAGAAGACAATCGCAGCAAGGCCGAGCAACGCAAGGCCAATGCCGACAAGCGCGCCGCCTTTGCGCCGCTGAAGAAAAAGATCAACGAAATCGAGTCGTTGACGCAGAAGCTGCAGAAACAGATTCAGCACCTCGACAAAGAGCTTGAAGACCAGGAAATCTACGACAAATTCCCTGACAAGGCAGCCGCCAAAGTCAAGGAACGCGCTGACGTCATCGCAAAACTTGCCAAAGCCGAAGCACACTGGATGGAGCTTGCTGACGAATACGAAAGCGCCATGGCGGGATGAATTTTAGCCTACTCTAAACTGATCATTAACCATAATCGGGAAATATGCGCTCAAGAATCAATGACATGAGCGCTCCCGATGTTCTCTCGCCTTTTGCTGGCAGGCCTTGCACTTACACTTTCGCTCGCCGGCTGCGCTACCAAGCCAACGGGCGAGACTTCCCTGAAGACCGCCTATGGGCCGAGCGCTGCGCCACAAAAGCCCCTTGGCGCCCATGATCCAGTCGCCATGCAGCCTGATCGATGGAAGTCCAGCGACGCTGACGGCCTCGACTTGACCGCAACCCATTCGATCCCGTGGACGCATCATCTGGCGGGACGCACCATGATCGTGTCATCGCTGCGCGATATTCAGCTCGAGGACAAGGAAGTCATCCTCACCTTCGACGACGGTCCGATGCCCGGAAAGACCGACCGAATCCTTGCCACACTCGACCAGTTCGGCGTCAAGGCGGCTTTCATGATGGTCGGAGAGATGGCGGCCGCCCATCCTGAAGTCGCCAAGCGCGTGCTCGCCGCCGGCGATGCCATCGGTAGCCACACCTATCGCCATTCCGACCTCGACAAAATGAACTTCGATGCCGCCGTGGCCGAGATCGAGCATGGCCGAACCGCCGTCTCGAAGGCCGTCGGCACCGACGTCTCGTTCTTCCGCTTCCCCTACCTTGCCGATTCGAAGCGTCTGAGAGCGGCCGTATCGATGCGCGACATGGTCATTATGGACGTGGATGTCGACAGCAAGGACTATTTCAGCGTCAAACCGGCTGCCGTCATGCGGCGGACGCTGGACGAGCTGCGCGCCCGTGGCCGCGGCATCATCCTGATGCACGACATTCACCAGCGCACCGCCGCGATGCTGCCGACCCTACTGACACGCCTCGAAAGCGAAGGCTACAAGGTCGTCAACCTCCAATACCAACGCGGCCAGGCCCCGAGCAACGTCGTGGCCATGGCGGATATCCACGAAGCGCGCTGAGGTGATGGCGAATTCTGGGCAGCTCTCTTCGCGGCGCCGGTCCGTAGCTCAAAGCCAGCCTTGTCCCCCGGCTGCTTTCTGCTAAAACAGCGCCCATAAATCATACTATAACAATCGAGCGAAGCACCATGTCCCCTATCAATCTCGCCATCGTCGGCGTCGGTAAGATCGTTCGCGACCAGCACCTGCCTTCGATATCAGCCAATCCGGATTTCAAGCTCATTGCCACGGCAAGCCGTCACGGCACCGTCGACGGCGTTGAGAGCTTCACCGCCATCGAGGATATGCTGGCTGCAGTTCCGGCGATCGATGCCGTATCGCTCTGCATGCCGCCGCAATATCGCTATGAGGCGGCGCACAAGGCGCTTTCCGCCGGCAAGCACGTCTTTCTCGAAAAGCCGCCAGGGGCGACGCTGAGCGAAGTTGCCGACCTCGAAAGCCTTGCGAAATCAAAGCGCGTATCGCTGTTTGCCAGCTGGCATTCTCGTTATGCGCCGGCCGTCGAAACGGCCAGGTCCTTTCTAGCAGCGACCAGGATCAACAGCGTCCACGTCATCTGGAAGGAAGACGTTCGCCACTGGCATCCGAACCAGGAATGGATCTGGCAGGCGGGCGGTCTGGGCGTGTTCGATCCGGGTATCAACGCACTCTCGATCGTCACCCACATCCTGCCGAAAGCGATATTCCTCACCGGCGCAACGCTGGAATTCCCCGAAAATCGCGATGCGCCGATCGCAGCCGACTTGCATTTCAAGAACGCCGACAACCTGCCGGTTCACGCCGAATTCGACTGGCGCCAGACCGGCAAGCAGAGCTGGGATATCCTTGCCGAAACCGATGCCGGCCAGATGGTTCTTGCCGATGGGGGCGCAAAGCTTCTGATCAACGGTGAGCTCAAGTCTTCCGAGCCGGAACAGGAATATCCGTCGCTCTACCGCCGCTTCGCCGAGCTCGTCAAGGCAAGCACCTCGGATGTCGACCTCGCTCCGCTCCGCCACGTCGCCGACGCCTTCATGCTCGGCAGGCGCAAGTTTGTTGAAGCGTTTCACGACTGAGAGAATGCGGACATTTCGATAGATGAAAGGCCCGGCTCTATCACCGGGCCTACTGCTTTCTGGTCGGGGTTCAAAGCCAGGCGACTACGCCTTCTTCTCCCAACGCCCTTCCTGGGTCTGCTGCCAGTAGGTGAGCGCATGGCCCTCGCCCTTCAGCTTTTTCCACTGGGCGCGGGCGGCTTCCAGCTGTTCCTGGTCGTAGCCGTCGAACATGAAGACGATGCGGTCGTAGGTATCGATCGAGGCGGCTTCGGCGCCATCGACGAAAAAGCGCACCGTGGCGTTGTTGAGGTTCTCGTCCGACGTTGTCAGCAGGACCGGCTGGCGGTCCGGCTGGTCGCCTTCGTCGGTGCCATGCGGCAAGAAGCTGTCCTCGCGAAACGTCCAGAGATGCGCGTCGAGCATGTCACGCCTTGCCGCATCGCGCGCCTTGACCGCGACGCGCCAGCCGCGTTCGACGCTCTTGTCGATGAGCGGCGGCAGCGCGTCTTCCAGCTTTGATTCCGTCAAGTGATAGAAGAGAACCTCGGTCACGCCGATACCCGCATGTCGATCACTGCTCGTAATTCGCCCGGACCAGTTCGTCGAGCAGGCGCACGCCAAAGCCCGACCCCCAGGATTGATTGATCTCGTCCTGCGTCGAACCCATCGCGGTACCGGCGACATCGAGATGCGCCCAAGGCGTCTCTTGGACGAACCTCTTTAGAAACTGCGCAGCGGTGATCGATCCGGCATTGCGACCACCGGTGTTCTTCATATCGGCAAACTTGCTGTCGATCAGTTTGTCGTAGTCCTTGCCGAGCGGCATGCGCCAGAGGCGTTCGTTGGTCGCAAGGCCAGCAGCGGTCAGTTGCTCGGCCAGCTTGTCGTCATTCGAGAACAGGCCGGCATGCAGGCCACCAAGGGCGACGACGATCGCGCCGGTCAGCGTTGCCAGATTGATCATGAACTGTGGCTTGAAACGGTCGTTGGTGTACCAAAGCGCGTCGCCGAGCACCAGCCGGCCTTCGGCGTCGGTGTTGATGATTTCGATCGTCTGGCCGGACATCGAGGTGACGATGTCGCCGGGACGCTGCGCATTGCCGTCAGGCATGTTTTCGACGAGGCCGATGACGCCGACCACGTTGACCTTGGCGCCGCGGCTTGCAAGCGTGTGCATCAGGCCGGTGACGGCGGCGGCGCCGCCCATGTCGCCCTTCATGTCTTCCATGCCGGCGCCGGGCTTGATGGAAATGCCGCCGCTATCGAAGACGACGCCCTTGCCGACGAAGGCAACCGGCTTGTCCTTGGACTTGCCGCCCTTCCACTGCATGACAGCCAGGCGGGGCGGACGCGCGGAGCCCTGCGAAACGCCAAGCAGCGCGCCCATTCCGAGCTTGCGCATTTCCTTCTCGGTGAGGATTTCAACTTCGACGCCGAGTTTTTCGAGCTCCTTGGCCTTTGCTGCAAATTCGACAGGGCCAAGCACGTTCGGCGGCTCGTTGACAAGGTCGCGGGCAATGTTGACGCCGGCGGCAATCGCCTCGGAATCAGCGAAAAGTTTTTTTGCCGCAGCGGCATTTTCCGTCACGACTGTGACCTTGATTGGCTTCTGGCCGTTCACCTTATCGTCGTCGTCGTTTTTCTTGGTCTTGTAGGTATCGAAGCTATAGGCCCGCATCAGCATGCCGAGCGCAAAATCAGCGGCGGCCTTGCCGCTGGCCTCACCGCCCGGAACGTCCAGAAAGACTGCAACTTTGTCGACATGCTTGACGCGCGCCGCAGCGCTGCCGCCGAGCTTCAGCCAGTCGTGAGCGGACAGCTCCTGATATCTGCCGGTGCCGATGATCACGATCCGATCCGCCGGCGAGCCCTCGGGCGCGACAATATCCAGCGAATTGAGCCCCTTGCCCGTATAGCGCGCCACCCGCGCCGCCTTGGCAAAGACGTTTGCCGGATCGACGATCGTAGCGCCTGCCGGCAGTTCAGTATCAATATCTTTGAGGAGGATGGCGAGGCCGCCGTTGAGCCGCGCCGATTTGGCAAAGGAAATCTCGAATTTCAATGACATGTCTGCTCCGGTAAATGCGCATATGCACAATATCTTGGTGCTGCGATCATTCAGGGTTTCGAAAACGAATACAAGCTTGCGGCGAGCGATACAGCCAACAAAGGCGTTGACTTGTTCAAATCCCCGTCATCTTAGATTGCTACGTTAGATTGCGTCGTTTCTTATATTTGGCATAGATTTTATATGGGGCCTTGTTTTGATCATCAATCTTAGCGGCGCCGACAGCCCCGGCATGTTTAGATGGCGCAGCGCAGGCGATGCGTTCGTAGTCCTTTTTTGCTTCTGGTGGACGCTCCTCATAGTCTTCAGCGCTTTTCCAGGGATCGATCTCGCCCTTGCCCACATGTTCTTTCAACAGCAGCAATGTTCGACCGCTGCGGCAACGTCGAAGATTTGCGGATATTTCCCCTATAACGATAGTCCGATCTTCAACTTTCTGCGACAAATCCTGTTTGCGCTTCCCTATATTGCGGCCGGGATACTCTGCTGGGTGCTCTTCAAGTGCCTTCGCCAGCACGGTTCGACCTGCGACGTCATTAAGGTCCGGAATCTGAAGATCACCCTGGGCGCGTTGATCATCGGACCGATCATCCTCGTCAATGTTTGGCTGAAAGCATTTTCCGGCCGCCCTCGGCCACGCCAGACCGATCTGTTCGGGGGGACGCTCGATTTCGTGCAGGCGGGATCGTTTGCCGGAAAATGCGTCTCCAACTGTTCCTTCATTTCGGGTGAGGCCGCATCGGCCGGGTGGCTGTTGTGCCTGATCTTCATCATCCCGCAGCCGGCGCGCGCGGCGCTCGCCCTGCCGATTGCCGCGGCTTCCATCCTGATGCCGGCCTTGAGGGTCGCGTTCGGCGCGCACTATCTCTCTGACGCCGTCCTCGGCTGGCTTTCATCGCCTGTCGTATTCGCCGGACTATTCGCGCTATCTCAAACAGCACACGGTGTAAAAATTTACAAAGATTAACGAAATTTTCTCAAACCGGTTGTCGCAAAAAAATAACAAAGAGCGTAGAGGAGATGAAACCTCGCTGCCGCTTCGCGCTGCAGCAAGGCGTCGCATTCAAGGGCCGGCATGAAGTTACTCGAGACATATATAGTTCGGCGTGTCGGCCTGATGTTTCTGGTGGCGCTGTTGCCGGTGCTTGCGATCATCTGGACCACCCAGGTGCTGCAGCGAATCAATCTCGTGACGGATAGCGGCCAGTCGATCGGTTCCTTCGCAAAGCTCGCGACCCTTATCCTACCGACCATCATTCCCATCGTCCTGCCGTTTGCCCTCGTCATCGGCATCACCCAGACGCTGACGGCGATGAACAACGATTCGGAACTGACCGTCATGGAAGCGGCCGGCGCCAATCGGAGCGTCATTTTCCGGCCGATCATGCTGCTTGCGATCGGCATCAGCCTTTTCTCCTTCGTGGTCGACAACATGGTCGAGCCGAAGGCGCGTGTCGTTGCCCGCCAGATGGTGGCCGAGGCCTATGCCGACCTGCTCTCTACCGTCATCGAGGAAAAGAACTTCCGGCGCATCGAGGACGGCCTCTATGTGCAGATATCACAGCGGCTATCGGGGCGGATCCTGAAGGGCCTCTTCGTCGCCGATTCGCGCGATCCGGCATTCGATCTCCTTTACTATGCAAAGGAAGGAGCCGTGGACCCGAGCGGCACGTCGCTGCTGATGCGCGACGGCGAGGTTCACCGCAAGACGGTTGACGGCAACGTCTCGGTGATCAAGTTCGATTCCTATTCCTTCGATCTTTCCGACCTGACGCAGAGCCGCGGACAGGCGACGCTGAGGTCAGGCGACCGGGGTCTCGGCTTCCTGCTCAACCCTGACCCGAGCGACGCGGACGTCAAGGCAAAGCCCGGCAGCTACAGGGCGGAACTGAATCGCCGCCTGACCGAATGGGCGCTTCCGGCCATTTTCGCGCTCATCTCGCTGGTGATCGCCGGCGATGCGCGCTCGCACCGCGAAGCCCGCCTTCATCCGATGGTTTCGGCGCTGACGATCGCCTTTGCGCTACGGTGGGCGGATTTCTATGTCGCCAACCAGATCGAGAATTCCGCGACCTACATCGGTTGGCTCTACGCGCTCAATATCGGCGCCGTGATCGTGACGGTGATCCTGCTCGTTCGCACCAAGAAGCGCGCCATGCCGATGACGGTTCGCATGCGGGTCAGCAGGATTCTCATCAAGCTCCAGGAATTCTTCGTCGCCCGCGGCAGTTCGACCGGAGGCGGCGCATGATTTTCGGCACGCTTGGTCGCTACTTCTTCGTGCGCTACATGGTCACGACCTTCTGGTTCTTCCTGGGGGTAATTTCGATCGTCTTCCTCGTCGATTTCAGCGAAACGGCCGGTCGACTCGCCGGTCTTCCAGGATATAGCGTGAGCATCGGGCTGCTGATGACAGCCGTCCGGCTGCCGCTGATCATCCAGCAGACGGTTCCGTTCATCGCCCTCTTTGTCGGGATGACCGTTCTCATCGCTCTCAACAGGCGTTACGAACTGGTCATTGCGCGGGCTGCCGGCATCTCGGTCTGGCAGTTCATGACCCCCTTCGTCGTCGGCGCCCTCCTGATCGGCCTTTTGACCATGCTGGCACTCAATCCGGTTGCCGCCTGGGGGCAGAGACAATCGGAAGCGATGGAGGGAGACCTGCGTGGCGACCCCTCCTATCGCAACACGCTGACCGTTCCGTGGCTGCGCCAGATCAGCGGCCGGGACGACGTGATCATCGGCGCAAAGGCCTTTACCGAGAACGGAATGAGGCTGACGAACCCGGTCTTCATCCACTTCGACAGTCACAACGATATCGTGCTCCGACAGGATGCTGTGTCGGCTAAGTTGGAAGATGGTTACTGGTTGCTTAAGACAGTTGTCGAGCGCCGGCCTGGGGAAATCCCGACCCATCTAGGCGAGGCCAAGGTTCGCACCAATTTGAAACAGGATTTCGTGGCGCAGCGCCTGACGCAGCCTGAAACCATTGCTTTTTATGATCTTTCTAATCGAATATCGATTGCGAAGTCTTTCGGCATCTCAACCAAAGCGCTCGAAACGCAATTTAACTCGTTGCTGTCGCAGCCATTCCTTCTGGTAGCAATGACGCTGATCGCAGCAACCGTGTCCCTAAAATTCAGTAGATTCAACCAATCGCGTTCCGTGATTCTGGGTGGAATCCTCTCAGGCTTCGTGCTTTATGTTGTCACCGTGCTTGTAAAAGCATTCGGAAGCAGCGGAGTGGTTCCCCCCTTTGTGGCGACCTGGATCCCAGTGATCGTCGCCATGGCAATCGGAGCGACGATCCTGCTTCATCAGGAGGATGGCTAGTGGCGGTAGTGAACCGCAAACCTATCGGGAAACTCATGGCTGCCCTTTTGACGGGCGCGGCACTGAGTGCGTATGTCGTGGGCAGTTCCTCGGTCGTGTTCGGCCAGGACAGCTCGCAGGTGAAATCGATGAACGTCAAGGTCCCGGCGGATGCCAAACTTGTCCTTTCGTCAAACGAGCTGATCTACAATAAGGACGAGCAGACCGTTACCGCCAAGGGTGCGGTGCAGATCAACTATGGTGGCTACAAACTTGTCGCCCAACGTGTTGAATACAATCAAAAAACCGGCCGGATGACGGCGACCGGCAATATCGAGCTGGTCAGCCCCGACGGCAACCGCATGTATGGTGACAACATGGATGTCACCGACAATTTCTCCGATGGCTTCGTCAATGCGATGCGCATCGAGATGCCGGACAATACCCGCCTGGCCGCCCAGAAGGGCGAGCGCGTCGGAGGCACGCAGATCGTCCTCACCAAGGGCATCTACACCGCCTGTCTGCCGTGTACGCAGGTCGGCAAGGCGCCACTATGGCAGGTCAAGGCGCAGCGCGTCGTGCAGGACGGCGTGACCCACACCGTCCGGCTTGAGCATGCAAGGTTCGAACTCTTCGGCCAACCGATCGCCTATATTCCCTGGATGGTCGTGCCCGACAATACGGTGAAGCGGAAATCCGGCTTCCTGTTCCCGAGCTTCAGCGTGTCGCAAAATCTCGGTTTCGGCGTCAAGGTTCCGTATTACTACGTCATCTCGCCGAGCATGGACGCGACGGTCAGCGCGACCGGATATACCACCCAGGGCTTCCTGCTCGAAGGTGAATTCCGTCAGCGTCTTGAAAACGGTACCTATACGATCCGTGCCGCCGGTATCGACCAGAACAAGCCGGATGCGTTTACCGCAAATACCAGTGATGCCGAGGCAAAGACCCGCGGCATGATCGCCTCGAAGGGCGATTTCCAGATCAATCCACGCTGGTCCTTTGGTTGGGACGTGATGGCGCAGAGCGACAACAACTTCGCCCGCACCTACAGTCTCGAGGGTCTCAGCCAGAGCACCCACACCAACGACATCTATTTAACCGGTATCGGCGAGCGCAACTATTTCGATATGCGCGCTTTCTACTACCAAGAGCAGAACGCCGATAACAACAGCGTAGCGCAAAAACAGCAGGCAGTCGTTTATCCCGTCATCGACTACCACTATGTCGATCCGAAACCTGTCGCCGGCGGCGAGCTATCCGCGAACTTGAACTTCACCAACCTCAGCCGCAACACTGCCTCGGCACTGGATCTCAGCTCGCTTACGAGCAAGGACCGTTTCCTCGGGCTCAAAGGCGACACGAGCCGCCTCAGCGCCGAACTCCAATGGCAGCGCACCTTTGCGACCGAACAGGGCCTGCTTTTCACGCCGCTTCTGGCTGCGCGTGGCGACGCCTTCGGTCTCAACATGGACTCGCCGAGTACCCTCGGTTCGGCCTTCACGTATGACGGCAATTACGACGACAACAGCACCGCCACGCGCGGACTGCTGACGGCAGGGTTCGAAGCCAAATATCCGATCCTGGTCTCGACGAGCAACAGCACGCATGTCTTCGAACCGATCGCACAATTCTACGCGCGGAACGACGAACAGCTTGCCGGTCGTCTGCCGAATGAGGATGCGCAGAGCTTCGTCTTCGATGCGAGCAATCTGTTCAGCCGCGACAAGTTCTCCGGCTACGACCGCGAGGAAGGCGGCACACGCGCCAATGTCGGCATGCGGTACACCGGCAGCTTCGACAGCGGCTATCAGATCCAGAGTATCTTCGGCCAATCATATCAAGTGGCCGGCAAGAACTCGTTCGCCAGCGACGACCTCGTCAACGCTGGCGCCGAATCGGGCCTCCAGGACAGCGTCTCCGACTATGTCACGATGGCGAGCCTGACCACACCTCAAGGCATATCGCTGACGGGGTCCTACCGTCTCGACCACAAGAACTTCGATTTCAATCGCGGCGATACGACCCTTGGCTATTCGAACCCGGATTTCCAGACGTCGGTGACCTACACCCATATCAAGGCGCAGCCGGAATATGGCTTCACCACGAATCAGGACGAAATCCAGACCCGCGCGCAGGTCAACTTCAAGGATTATTGGGCTGTGTTCGGCACGGTCAGCTATGACCTGAACAGCAACAACATTACCCGGCGCGGCATCGGCATGTCCTATTCGGACGAATGCACGGTCTTCAGCATCGCCTGGCTTGCAAAGAGCGATACCGCCAACCAGACCGCCAGCGACTGGTCGATTGGTGCACGCCTGACGTTCCGCACGCTCGGCGACGTCAACGTTGGCAATGTGGCTGATACGACGTTCTGATATCGAAGATTGCGAAACGATCGGGCATTTCGGCCCGATCGACGTAGTCATACGCCTGTCGGAACCACAAAAGCTCCCAGAACACTGTCATTGTTTCGCCGCAAGGATTGTGCAATTCCACATGCTTGCTGTAGACGTATGGCACAAAAAATCGCCTGCATCGCAGACAGGACAGAAGACCTTTCGGAGGGGTTGTTGATGTTTTCTACAAGGACACCGATGCGCGCCATCGTGCTCGGCGCAATCGCATTGACGATGGCTACCTTTGTCGGACCGCAGTCATCAAGCGCAGCACCTGCCGATAGCGGCGTGAAGGCGATCGTCGATGGCAACATCATCACCAGCAGCGACATCGCCAAGCGCACCAACTTCCTGAAATTGCAGCATCAAAAGGGTGATCTGGCCAAGACGGCCAAGGAGCAGCTGATCAATGAGAGTTTGAAGCGCGCGGAAATCAGCCGCGTGCGGATGTCGGTGACGACACAGGAGGTCGATGCTGCCTTTGGACGCTTTGCCAGCAGCAACAAGATGACGCCCGCCCAGCTTACCCAGGTGCTGGACAAGACCGGTGTCACAGCTGATCATTTCAAGAGCTATATCGCGGTATCGATGAGCTGGCCGCGCGTCGTCAATGCGCGTTTCGGCTCCTCTAACCGCATGTCGAATGACGAACTCGTCAAGCGCATGACCGAAGAAAAGCAAAAGCCCGTCACGACGGAATACTTCCTCAAGCAGATCATTTTCGTCATTCCGGCCGCCAAGAAGGGCGCCATCACCGGGCAGCGCAAGGCCGAAGCTGAAGCCTCGCGCTCCAAATTCCCCGGCTGCGATCAGGCAAAGGTCTTTGCAGCAACGATGCACGACGTTTCTGTCCGTGATCTCGGGCGCGTCCTTGCACCCAATCTTCCGGAAGCCTGGAAGCCTCTCATAGAAAAGGCGAGCGGCAATACAACACCTGCCCAGGTAACGGACCAGGGCGTTGAATATCTTGCCATCTGCTCGCAGCGGCAGGTCAGCGACGACGTCGCGGCCGCAGCTGTGTTCCGTGCGGAAGATCTCGGCAAGAAGGGCGAAGACGAGGTCAGCGCGAACGACAAGAAATATCTCGACGAGCTGCGCTCAAAGGCGCAGATCGTCTACCGCTGATCCTTAAGAGCGATGCCCTCCCTCTTCTCCCGACCTCTCGCCCTGACCCAAGGCGATCCTGCGGGTATTGGTCCAGACATCACGCTGGCTGCGTGGCTCCAGCGCCGGCAGCTCGGCCTGCCGCCTTTCCTTTTTGTCGGTGATCCTGAAGTCCTTGGCGTGCGCGCGCGGCAACTTGGTCTCGACGTACCGCTTCGCGAAGCCGACGCATCGAACGCCTGCGCCGTATTTGCCGCTGCGCTGCCGGTACTTGCCGTGCCGGCCGGCGTCGACGTGGTTGCCGGCGAGCCGCATGTCGCCACCGCGAGGGGAACGATTGCCGCCATCGAGATTGGGGTGTCGCTGAGCATCAAGGGCGACGTGCTCGGGGTCGTTACCAACCCGATCGCCAAATCGGTTCTCTACGAGGCCGGCTTCGGCTTTCCTGGTCATACCGAATTCCTCGCCGACCTCGCTAGCCGCGCCACCGGAAAGCCGGTCTTCCCGGTCATGATGCTCGCAGGGCCGAAACTCAGGGCTATCCCGGTTACGATCCATATCCCATTGAAGGAAGTTCCGAAGGCGTTGACGACCGAGTTAATCGTTGCGACCTGCCGCATTGCATCAGCCGATCTTCGGGCGCGGTTCGGCATCGAGCAACCGCGGCTGGCAGTTGCCGGACTGAACCCGCATGCGGGTGAAAGCGGTGCGATGGGTACGGAAGACATGGATATCATCGCCCCGGCGATACAGGTGCTGCGCGCGGAGGGCATCGACGCCTTCGGACCACTGCCTGCCGACACCATGTTCCACGACGACGCCCGAAAGCGCTATGACGTGGCCGTGTGCATGTATCACGATCAGGCGCTGATCCCGGCCAAGGCGCTCGGCTTCGACGATTCCGTCAACGTGACGCTGGGCCTTCCTTTCGTGCGGACTTCGCCGGACCACGGGACCGCATTCGGTATCGCCGGCAAGGGTATCGCCAAGGAGCAAAGCCTCGTCGCTTCCTTGAAGCTTGCCGCAGAGATCAGCCGCATCATTGGAAATCGGCGCTGATGGCCGCACTCGACGGGCTGCCGCCGCTGCGTGACGTCATCGAGCGTTTCGGCCTCGACGCACGCAAGGCCCTTGGCCAGAACTTCATCCTCGATCTCAACCTGACGCAGAAGGTCGCGCGGACTGCCGGGCCGCTCGACGGCGTCACCGTCATCGAGGTCGGCCCAGGCCCAGGCGGTCTCACCCGCGCGATCCTGGCGCTCGGAGCTAAGAAGGTCATCGCTATCGAGCGCGACCCCCGCTGCTTGCCGGCGCTTGGCGAAATTGCCGATCACTATCCCGGCCGTCTCGAGGTAATCGAGGGCGACGCGCTCAAAATCGATTTTGCAACACTGGCGACGGACGGTCCCGCCCGCGTCATCGCCAACCTGCCCTACAATGTCGGCACCCAGTTGCTGATCAATTGGCTGTTGCCGCCCCAGTGGCCGCCATTCTGGCAATCACTGACGCTGATGTTCCAGAAGGAAGTGGCCCAGCGCATCGTTGCTCGGGAAGATGACAACCACTACGGCCGGCTCGGTGTGCTCTGCGGCTGGCGTACGGAGACCTATATGGCCTTCGACATCTCCCCTCTGGCCTTCACGCCGCCGCCGAAGGTGACGTCGACCGTGGTGCATCTCACGCCGAAGCTGGAGCCGATCCCCTGCACCGTCGCCAGGCTCGAACGGGTCACCGAAGCCGCGTTCGGCCAACGGCGCAAGATGCTGCGCCAGAGCGTCAAGTCGCTCGGCGGCGAGGCCCTGCTCGCCAAGGCCGGCATCGATCCGACCCGTCGCGCCGAGACGCTTTCCGTCGAGGAATTCTGCCGATTGGCGAACTGCCTTTAGAGCTTGGGTGTCTCTTCCAGCAATCCGCGGACGAAATCGAACATTCCGTGGCGCCGGTCGCGGCGGAGGCGTTCTGCCTTGACGATCGACTGAACCGAATCGAAGGCTGCGTCCAGGTCCTGATTGACGATCACGTAGTCGTATTCGCGCCAGTGTTCGATTTCGGAGCGGGAATTGGCAAGGCGCGTGGCGATGACCGCTTCCGAATCCTCGGCGCGGCGATGCAGCCGGGATTGCAGCTCCGTCATGGTCGGCGGCAGGATGAAGACCGAGACGACATCGGCCGACATTTTCTCCTGCAATTGCTGGGCGCCTTGCCAGTCGATGTCGAACAACATGTCGCGACCCTCGGCCATGGCCGTCTCGACCGGCTCACGCGGAGTTCCGTAGAAATTGCCGTGGACTTCCGCCCATTCCAGCAGTGCATCGGAATCGCGCAGACGCTCAAATTCGCGCTGCGAAACGAAGTGGTAGTGGACGTCGGCAATCTCGCTTGGCCGGCGCTGCCGCGTGGTCACGCTGACGGAGAGGCTGAGCTGCTTGTCGATGTCCAGCAGCGTACGGGCGATGGTCGATTTACCCGCGCCCGAGGGCGAGGAGATAACGAGCATCAGCCCCCGGCGGGCGATCTGCGTGGGGGAGGAAGTCGCCGGTTTCATGCCTTACTCCAAGTTCTGAACCTGTTCGCGGAACTGGTCGATGACAACCTTCAATTCGATGCCGGCGGCCGTGATTGCCACCGCGTTCGACTTCGAGCAGATTGTATTTGATTCGCGGTTAAATTCCTGTGCAAGGAAATCGAGCTTGCGACCGACGGGACCGCCCTTTGCCAAAAGATCCCGGGCCGCAGCGACATGCGCTTTCAGCCTGTCGACCTCTTCGCGCAGATCGGCGCGGGTTGCGAGCATCGCTGCTTCGGCATGAATCCGGTCGCGATCGAGGCCCTGCGTGCCGTCCATCAGCAACGCCACTTGCGCCGCAAGCTTCGAGGCTATCTCCTGTGTCGAGCGGGATGGGTCATGTTCCACCACCGCTGTCAGGGTGTCGATCGTTTCGATCTGGTCGAGCAGAATGTGGCCAAGCGCCCGCCCTTCATGTTGACGCATGGTCTTTAGATCGAAAAGCGCGCCTTCGAGGCCCGCCATGATGTCACCGTCGCGCGCGGCGATCACGTCCTCGCCATCTTCCGCCTCGCGGAATTCGACGATGCCGCGAATGGCAAGCAACGTATCGAGCTTCAGCGGTGCGGGATCGATAATACCTGCCAGCTGGTCACGCATCGCAAGCACTGCGGCAAGGGCATCCTGGTTGATCACGGCTTCAAACCGATTTTCGCCCATATTGAGCGACAAGCCTGCCTGGATGTTACCCCGGGAAAAGTGGTCGGAAGCAAGGCGGCGAATATCGGTTTCGAGGCGCTCGAGCCCGGGGGGCAATCTCAGGCGCAGGTCGAGCCCCTTGCCGTTGACCGAGCGAAGCTCCCATGCCCAGCGATGCCGTCCGCTCGTACCTTCACGCCGGGCGAAACCGGTCATGGACTGCAGTGCCATGCGAGCCTCCGATCTTCTGGTTCAGTTTGTCTTCTTCTTCTGCGGCGTCGTCGTGGCGCCACTCGTCGGTGCGTTTTCCTCAGGCTGGCCGTCCACCGCCAGATTGGTCGAATCCTGCCCCTTCTCGGCGAGTGTCTTGCGCCAGCGCTTCACGTTGGCGTTGTGCTCTTCCAAGGTGGCTGCGAAAACATGGCCGCCGGAACCATCGGCGACGAAATAGAGGTCCTGGCTCTTCCAGGGATTGGCGACGGCTTCGAGCGCATCCTTGCCCGGATTGGCGATCGGCGTCGGCGGCAGGCCCTTGATGATATAGGTGTTGTAGGGCGTTTCTTTCTTCAGGTCCGACTGAAAGATCGGCCGGTCCGCAGGCTTTCCATCACCGCCGAACAGGCCATAGATGATCGTCGGGTCCGATTGCAGCCGCATGTTCTTGTTGAGCCGATTGAGGAAGACGGACGCGACATGGGCGCGTTCGTCGGATAGCCCGGTTTCCTTCTCGACGATCGAAGCCAGAATTACGAAATCCTGCTTGCTGGAGACCGGCAGGCTCGGATCGCGCTTGTCCCAGATCTGGTTTACGAGTTTCTGCTGGGCGCCGGCCATCTGCTCGACGATCTCAGAGCGCTTGGTGCCGCGGGAGAACTTGTAGGTATCTGGCCGGAGGCTGCCCTCGGTGGGCAGGGCGGAGGGAAGATCGCCTTCCAGGACCGGATCGGCCTGCAGCTTGTTGAACATTTGTCGAACGGTCAGGCCTTCGGGAAGCGATATCGAATAGAGGATCGATTTTCCTGATTTCATCAGATCCACGATGTCGCTCATCGAAGCGCCGGCCTTGATTTCGTATTCGCCTGCCTTCAGCGTGTCGCCGTCTTTGAGATGCGCTGTTGAAAGGTAGCGGAATATGCGTGCATCAGAGATGATGTTGCTGGCTTCCAGTCGCGTTGAAATCTCGGCAGGGCCGGCGCCGCTGCGGACGATGAAGTTGGTGTTCGTGGTCAGCGGCCCCGGGGCCTGATAGACCGAAACCGCGTAGTAGAAGCCAGCGATTGCGAGCGCAAAAACGAATACGACAAGCGTCATCAGGAAATTGAGGAAAATGACGATCTGTCCACGAGCCTTGCGAGAGCGTCGCGGCGGCTCGGGAACGCGCTCCGGACGCAGCGCTTCGTTGGCCGATTTTGGAATGATCGGCCCCTTTTGCGCCGGCTGGCCCTCAGGGCCACCCGGATTGTCGCCGTTCTGGTTCGTGTCGTTCACCGGCAATCCCTTCATCTTGTCATCGCCTGATTCTTGCCAAGCAATGCGGCAGAAAACAGGTCCAAAGACAGTGCTGGGTCCAGCCGACCCCTCGCCTTCGATCGATCAGAAACTGTTGTTATGCCTCATAGCGCCGCAGAACAAGCGAAGCATTGGTACCGCCAAAACCGAACGAGTTCGACAGGGCCACGTTTATTTCTCGTTTACGTGCCTTGTGCGGGACAAGATCAATTGCCGTTTCCCGCTCCGGATGGTCGAGATTGAGCGTTGGCGGAGCCACGTTGTCGCGGATGGCGAGCACGGCGAAGATCGCCTCGATGGCACCGGCCGCGCCCAGAAGGTGACCGGTGGCCGACTTGGTGGACGACATGGAGATCTTCGACGCAGAATCGCCGACGAGGCGCTCGACGGCCCCGAGCTCGATCGTATCGGCCATCGTCGATGTGCCATGGGCATTGATATAGTCGACATCAGCGGCGGTCAGTCCGGCGCGCTTCAGCGCAGACGTCATGCAGCGGAAGGCGCCGTCGCCGTCTTCGGACGGAGCAGTGATGTGGTAGGCGTCGCCTGAAAGGCCGTAGCCTACGACTTCGGCATAGATCTTCGCGCCGCGGGCCTTGGCGTGCTCCAGCTCTTCGAGAACGACGACGCCGGCGCCCTCGCCCATGACGAAGCCGTCGCGGTCGCGGTCGTAGGGGCGCGAGGCCTTCGAGGGGTCGTCATTGTGTTGTGTGGATAGCGCCTTGCAGGCGGCAAAGCCCGCCAGCGATATGCGACAGACAGGCGCTTCCGCGCCGCCTGCCACCATGACGTCGGCATCGCCGAACGCGATGAACCTGGCGGCATCGCCAATCGCATGGGCGCCCGTGGAACAGGCGGTGACCACGGCGTGGTTCGGGCCACGCAGCTTATGACGGATCGACACCTGGCCGGAGACCAGGTTGATCAGGCGGCCGGGAATGAAAAAGGGCGAAATGCGCCGAGGGCCCTTGTCGCGCAGCGTATAGCCGGCTTCGACAATACCTTCCAGGCCGCCGATGCCGGAGCCGATCATCACGCCGGTGGCGATCTGGTCTTCGTCGGTCTTTGGATGCCAACCGGCATCGTTCAGCGCCATGTCGGCGGCTGCCATACCATAGAGGATGAAGGGATCAACCTTGCGCTGTTCCTTCGGCTCCATCCAGTCGTCAGGATTGAACGTACCGTCGGTGCCGTCGCCGACCGGAATGCGGCAGGCGATCTTGGCAGGAAGATCCGAGACTTCGAATTCGGTTACCAGGCGGGCGCCGTTGTGTCCTGCAACCAACCGCTGCCACGACACCTCGGTGCCGCATCCCAAAGGTGATACCATGCCGGTACCGGTGATAACGACACGTCTCATCGCCCGCAGCCCCCGTCTTCATGCATGCCATGCGTAAGCAAATAAATATCCGGCAATAGCCGGACGAAAAAAGGCGGACTCGAAGAGCCCGCCCCTTTATGAATGGAAAAGATTAGGCCGCCTGGGCTTTTTCGATGAACTTGACAGCGTCGCCAACCGTGAGGATGGAGTCGGCAGCGTCGTCCGGAATTTCAACGCCGAATTCTTCTTCGAAGGCCATGACCAGTTCGACGGTGTCGAGCGAGTCCGCACCGAGGTCGTCGATGAAGCTGGCGCCTTCAACAACCTTGTCGGCGTCGACGCCAAGATGATCAATAACAATTTTCTTTACGCGTTCTGCGATATCGCTCATGTCGGTTTCCTCGACCTTATGTCCTGATCAGAATGCCGTTTGACATCCCTACCCTGTTTTAAACCTGCAGCGCCCTTTATCGGCGCCATTGGCAAACTCGTTCAACCCGACCTTCAAACAGGCTCTGCCGCTTCAAGAAAAACGACACGACCCGCCTGCATTTTCGGGACGACTGTTCACAGTCATGGCCCGCTTAACACGGTTTAACTCCGTCGCAAAGCCAGAAAATTGACAGTACCGGGTTGGTCAACATGCGTTTGGTGGGAAATGGCCCTCCCAACGCAAATTACTTTTTAGATCATGGCCATGCCGCCGTTAACGTGCAGGGTCTGACCCGTCACATAACCGGCCTCAGTGGAGGCGAGATAGGCAACGGCAGCAGCGATCTCGGCGCTTGCGCCCATGCGCCGCATCGGGATCGCGCCCATGATCGCTTCCTTCTGCTTGTCGTTCAGCTTGCCGGTCATGGCGGATTCGATGAACCCCGGCGCGACGCAATTCACCGTCACATTGCGGGTTGCAATTTCAGCGGCCAGCGACTTGGTGAAGCCGATCATGCCGGCCTTGGAAGCGCAGTAATTCGCCTGGCCGGGATTACCCGTGACGGCGACGACCGAGGTAATGTTGATGATGCGGCCAAAGCGTCGGCGCATCATCGGATGGGTCAGTTCCCGCGTCAGACGGAAGGCGGAGGTGAGGTTCACCTCGATCACATTGTCCCAGTCCTCGTCGCTCATGCGCACGAATAGGCCGTCCTTGGTGATCCCGGCATTGTTGACCAGGATATCGACACCCTCGAGTTCTGCTTCCGCCTTCGCCCCGAGCGCTTTGACGGCGTCACGATCCGAAAGGTCGGCAGGGTAGAGTCTTACCCGGTCTCCGAGTTCGGCCGCCAGCGTCTCCAGCTTTTCGACGCGTGTTCCATGCAGGCCGACGGTTGCGCCCTGCTTGTGCAGGAGGCGCGCAATCTCTTCGCCTATCCCGCCGGATGCGCCGGTTACCAGTGCCTTGCGGCCGGTCAAATCAAACATGTGCGTTTCCCTCGTTCTAGTTCGCGTTCAGCCCAGCAGGCCGGTAAGCGCCGCGTCGATGTCGGCCGATGCGTTGACTGCGATGCCGGCGACTGACTTGTCGATGCGCCGGGCAAGACCCGTCAGCACCTTTCCAGTGCCAATCTCATACAATGTCGTCACATTATTGGCAGCAAACCATTCCACTGTTTCGCGCCAGCGGACCTGGCCGGTCACCTGCTCGACGAGCAGCTTGGCGATCACGTCGGCCTCGGTCACGGGGGCCGCGCGAACATTTGCGATCAACGGCACGACCGGATCCTTCTTCGCGACGCCCGCCAATGCCTCGCGCATGGCGTCGGCGGCCGGCTGCATCAGCGTCGAATGGAAAGGTGCGGAGACCGGCAACAGGATGGCGCGCTTGGCGCCCCTGTCGGTGGCAAGCAACGCCGCCTTCTCGACGGCTGCCTTCTCGCCGGAAATGACCAGCTGGCCGCCGCCATTGTCGTTGGCGATCTGGCAGGCGCCGAGCACCGAGGCTTCTTTGCAAATCGCAACGACGTCGCCATGTTCAAGGCCGATGATCGCGGCCATGGCGCCAGCGCCGACGGGCACCGCCGCCTGCATTGCATTGCCGCGGATACGCAGCAGCCGGGCGGTGTCGGCAAGCGAGAAGGTGCCGGCAGCGCAAAGTGCCGAATATTCGCCGAGCGAATGGCCGGCCACATAGGAAACCTTCGACTTCAGATCGAGGCCCTTTGCCTCGAGGACCTTCAGCACCGCGATCGACACGGCCATCAGCGCAGGCTGGGCATTGGCGGTCAAGGTCAGCTTGTCTTCAGGGCCGCTGAAAATCGTTTCGGAGAGTTTCTCGCTAAGAGCATCGTCGACTTCGGCAAATACGGCGCGGGCCTCGGGGAAGTTCTCGGCAAGGTCCTTGCCCATGCCGACGGATTGGCTGCCCTGGCCGGGGAATGTGAAAGCAACGGTCATTATATCAGGTTTCCCTTGGGGTTTGCTCCCAATTGACATTCTTTGTGCGGGAGTCAATAGCGCGGGCCTAGCATTCCCAGGCTTTTGCGGCTGCGAGGAGAGCGCAATTTCCTCTTGCGCTTGCTCAATTCCAGCCTAAATTCGCGCCGTCATTCCAAAATGCCGTATCCCGCCAGCACCAAGGTTCCCAATGAAGTATAACCACTTAGGCCGCACCGATATCGCGGTTTCCGAAATTTGCCTCGGCACGATGACCTGGGGCTCGCAAAACACGGAAGCCGAAGCGCACGAGCAGATGGACTACGCCGTCGAAAAAGGTGTCAACTTCGTCGATACCGCGGAGCTCTACCCGACCACCCCGTTGTCTGTGGAAACGCAGGGCCGCACCGAGGAATATATCGGCAGCTGGTTTGCAAAGACCGGCAGGCGCCGCGATATCGTCCTTGCCACCAAGGTCGCAGGCAAGGGTCGCGACTATCTTCGCAACGGGCAAGGCGCCGACGCCGCCAACATCCGGGCTGCGGTCGATGCCAGCTTGAAGCGGTTAAAGACCGACTATATAGATCTCTACCAGGTGCATTGGCCGAACCGTGGCCATTTCCACTTTCGCCAAAGCTGGCATTACAATCCCTTCACGCAGGATCGTGAAAAGGCAATCGCCAACATCACCGATATCCTCGAGATCATGGGAGAGCTCGTCAGGGCCGGCAAGGTGCGCGCCGTCGGTCTTTCAAACGAGACGACCTGGGGCATCCAGAAATATCTTTCCGTCGCCGAAAAGACAGGCCTACCGCGCATCGCCTCGACGCAGAACGAATACAACCTGCTTTATCGTCACTTCGATCTCGATCTGGCGGAACTGTCCCATTACGAGGATGTCGGGCTGCTCGCCTATTCGCCGCTTGCCGGCGGCATTCTCAGCGGCAAATATGTCGGCGGTGAACGGCCGGTGGGTTCGCGCGGGTCGATCAATCACGATATCGGCGGTCGCCTGCAGCCGCTGCAGGAGCCTGCGGTCCTGGCCTATCTCGAGATTGCCACACGGCACGGGCTCGATCCCTCGGCCATGGCGCTCGCCTATTGCCTGACCAAGCCTTTCATGGCCTCGGTGATCATCGGCGCGACGTCGATGCCGCAGTTGAAGGCCGATCTCAGCGCCGTCGTTCTCGAGCTTTCGGCGGACGTCCTGGCCGAGATTGCCAGGGTTCACCGGCTCCATCCGATGCCAATCTGATCTTTTGCGGGCGGTGAAAGGCCATCGCTCGCAAAACCGCTGCGATCGAATAGTTGCAGCGTCCGGCTTGCGTTTCTAAGAAAAACCAGTATAAGCCGCCCTGTTCGCAAACCCGGTCTTCTGGCTGGTGGCTGAACGGAGGGCCGGTTTCCTTTGCGGAGATCGTTCGGAACTGAAGCGTTCCAGCCTCCCGTGTCTCCGCTCTCGACCGTCTCGGATTAACGCTTTCTTGCTTGGGGTCCTACCCTCTCAGGAGCAGTCGTTGAGGCTTAGCCGCCGAAACCGGGTTTCACAAACGCAAGAAAGGCAAAGCACATCATGGCTCTTTACGAACATGTATTCCTTGCCCGACAGGACGTTTCCGCACAGCAGGTCGATGCCCTCGTAGAACAGTACAAGGGTGTCATCGAAGCTAACGGTGGCAAAGTCGGGCGTATCGAGAATTGGGGCCTCAAGTCCCTGACCTATCGCATCAACAAGAACCGCAAGGCTCACTACGCCCTGATGGACATCGACGCTCCTCCTGCCGCCGTGCAGGAAATGGAACGCCAGATGCGCATCAGCGAAGACGTTCTGCGCTACATGACGATCGCTGTCGAAAAGCACGAGGAAGGCCCGTCTGCCATGATGCAGAAGCGCGACCGTGACGATCGTCCGCGTCGTGATGGCGACCGTCCGGATCGTGGTGGCTTCGGCGACCGTGGCCCGCGCCCGGATCGTGGTGATCGTGAAGACCGTCCGCGCCGTCCGCGCGAAGATCGCGTATAAGGAGATCTGAGAGATGTCTGAAGTTTCCTCCGCTCCGGTCCGCCGTCCTTTCCATCGTCGTCGCAAGACCTGCCCGTTCTCCGGTGCAAACGCTCCGCGCATCGACTACAAGGACGTACGCCTCCTGCAGCGCTACATTTCTGAGCGCGGCAAGATCGTTCCTTCTCGCATCACGGCCGTTTCCCAGAAGAAGCAGCGCGAACTCGCCCAGGCGATCAAGCGCGCCCGTTTCCTCGGCCTGCTGCCCTACGTCGTCGCCTGATCGGCTTCGATCGTTCTAAAAATGAGGGAAGGCAGCAATGCCTTCCTTTCTCCCTTCCGCGTTGGGCGCGGATCGGAACCTCAATGCCCCGGATCGATTTCTGAAGCTTGGCTCAGTGCGACTCGTGGTGAAACCCCATGTTGGGGATCTGTTTTCTGAGACACTGATTCAGGAAACGTCCTCTAACTGCTTGATTTTAAGCAGGACAGCGACCGTGAAAAGACTGAACCCAAGACTGCTGCTGGTCGGCGCCCTTGCCGGCCTCACCGCTACCCTGCTTGTGCTGGGTGCGAATGCGCAGCCGTCTTTCAGCTCGGTTCTCTATGCTGCCTCCGCGCTGCCGATCCTGATTGCCGGCCTCGGCTGGGGCAACATTGCAGCGATCGTTTCGATCGCAACCGCATTCGTCCTCGGTGCCGTCGCCATCTCACCTTCCTTCGCGCTGATGATGACGCTGGTGACGCTGGCGCCTGCCGGCTGGCTAAGCCATCTGGCCAACCTTGCCCGCCCGGCGTCCGAACTCGGCGGCCCCGACCATTTGACGGCATGGTATCCGCTGTCGGACATCGTCGTGCAGCTTTGCGCGCTCGTCGCCGTTGCGGTGATCGTCGTCGGCATCATGATCGGCTATGGGCCCGACCTCACCAACCGCATGGTCGACGCATTGATGAGCGCTCTTCAGGCACAGGAGCCCTCCTTCGTTGCGGATCCACTCGCAACGGCGCAGACCAAATCGCTGATCGTGCTGATGCTGCCGGCGCTGCAGGCCGGTATCTGGGTCGTCATGCTGTTTGCCGCCTATTATCTGGCGAGCCGGATCGTAACCACTTCGGGGCGCAATTTCCGGCCACGCGAGGATATTCCATCGGCGCTGCGCATGAACCGGAATGCGATCTTCGTTTTCCTTGCCGGCCTCGTCGCCTGCTTTATCGGCGGCGTACCGGCGATGATTGGCGCTACGGTCTTCGGTGCTTTCGGCGCCGGCTTCCTGATTTCCGGCTTTGCGGCCCTGCACTACCGGACCCGTGGCAAGGACTGGCGTCTTCCCGTCCTCGTCATCTGCTATCTGGCAGCGACGATGGTCCTGCCCACCCTATTCATCCTCGTTCTTGGCCTGTCTGACACGCGAAAAGCGATCGCGCTGACCCCGAACAAGGATGTGGATGCCTCGAAACAACCCGATATCAAACCTTAAGAATTGAAAGGACACCAAGATGCAAGTCATACTTCTCGAACGCGTACCGAAACTCGGCCAGATGGGCGAAGTCGTCAAGGTTCGCGACGGCTTTGCCCGCAACTACCTCCTGCCGCTCGGCAAGGCGCTGCGCGCCAACGCTGCCAACAAGACCCGCTTCGAAGCCGAACGTTCGACGCTCGAAGCCCGTAACCTCGAGCGCAAGAGCGAAGCCCAGAAGGTCGCCGACGTTCTCGCAGGCAAGTCCTTCATCGTTGTCCGCTCCGCCGGCGAAACCGGCCAGCTTTACGGCTCGGTCGCTGCCCGCGACGTCGTCGAGATCCTGGCTGCCGAAGGCTTCAACATCGGCCGCAACCAGGTTCACCTGAACACACCGATCAAGGCCATTGGCCTGCACAACGTCGTCATCGCCCTCCACGGCGAAGTCGAAATCTCGATCGAGCTCAACGTTGCACGCTCGACCGAAGAAGCAGAACGCCAGAAGAAGGGTGAAACCCTCACCTCCGCCGACGCCATCTACGGTGTCGACGAGGACGCGCTGCGTCCTGAAGACTTCTTCGATCCGGATGCCGACGGCAACGCCGAAGACGACGCATAATATCGCGTTCTCCACTGGCGAAACGAATAGCCCGGATCTCGCGATCCGGGCTTTTTTGTTGAGATCTTGTCGCCTGCTATTTTTGTGCGACCGGCTGCTGCGGCTGGGAATTCTTGTCGACCGAGACCACCACGGAAAGGCCCGGCGTCAGGCTTGCAGCCAGCGGCTGGCCAGCGTCGATTGCGACGCGGACGCCGACGCGCTGGGCGATCTTGGTAAAATTCCCCGTGGCATTGTCAGCTCTGATCACCGCAAATTCCGAGCCGGCGGCCGGAGAGAACCGCTCGATATGGCCGTTCAGCCGCTGGTGCTCGAGGGCATCGACGGAAATCGAGACCGGCTGGCCGATCTTCATGCCGTCGAGCTGCGTCTCTTTGAAATTGGCGATGACCCAGACGTCGCTCGGAACCAGCGACATGAGCTGCGTGCCCGGCGTGACATACTGGCCGACGCGCACGCCGACTTCGCTGACGCGGCCGGCTCGCGCAGCGCTGATCGTCGCATTCTGAAGGTCGATATCGGCGAGCTGGACTGACGCTTCCGCGCCGCTGACGCCAGCCTCGAGCGAAGCGCGGTTGACGATGATCGTCGTCAGGTTCTGCCTTGAGACCTCGAGCGCTGCCTGGGCCTGATTGACGGCGGCCTTTGCCTGCTCGAGTGCTGCCTGCGCCGTCTCGGAATCGCTTGCGGTCGATACGCCCTTGTGAACCAGGGTGTCGATGCGATCCCAGGCGAGCTGCGCTCGCTTCAGGCCGGCATTGGCACTGTCGATCTGAGCCTGGCTGGAGGCTATGCCGGCACGGGAGGCGAGCTCCTGCTGGCGCGAGTTGTTAAGCGCCGCCTTTTGTCCGTCTAGCGCAGCATGGGCCTGCGCAAGTTTCTGCGAATAGATGCGGTCGTCGATCCTCGCCAGCACCTGGCCCTGGCTGATGGTCTCGTAGTCCTTGACCGGCACTTCGGTGATGTAGCCATTTACCTGTGGGCTGATGATGGTGACGTAGCCTTTGACGTAGGCGTTGTCGGTAGTCTCCACCGAGGTCTCGAACGGCGGTAGGTGCCAGGCATAAAGCATCAGCATGACGCCGCCGACGCCGGCAAGGGCGGCAACGACCTCAATGGGGGAACGGACAAGCTTCGACATCGAGCGACTTAACTCCCTTATGGATTGGATGCAACGGCTGCCGCCTGCCCTGCGCTGCGAGCCTGGAAAGCCTCAATGAGAAGGTGCACGATCAAGACGGCAAGCGCCATCAGGGCGATCGCTCCGGCTGTAAAAAATGCGTCTGCATAGGCAAGCGTATTGGCCTCGCGGGTGACCTGCAAACCCATCAGCGCCAGCCCCTCGCCGTTCAGAAGCGCGCTGTCACCGATGACCTTGCCGTAACCCGCGGCCAGCTGGGCGGCGCGCTGGGCGACCACCGGGTCCGTCAGGAGCACATGCTCCACGAGGACGTTTGAATGGAATTTTTCCCGGATGATCACAAAGGTGCCGTAGAACGCGGTGCCGATCAGCCCGCCGATGCTCTGCGTAAACAGGAAGATCACGAAGAAGGTGGAGAGATAGGGCGGCCCCTTGGCGAAAGCTGCCCGAAAGCCCACGGACATCGACGGCGGCAGGAAGAGTGCTATGCCGGCGGAAAGAAGCGCCTGGCTCAGATACATCTGGTCAGGCCGCGTCAGGCTCGTCAGCTGGCTGTCCATGAAGGCTCCGATCGCCATCATGATTAGCGCCACGAACTGGATCTGCCAACCGTATCCGCGGTTCATCAGGGCGGCGCAAACGAGCCCGCCGATGATGGTGAAGCTGAGGATAATCCAATAAAGCAGCTGCAATTGATCATAGAGCAGGCCGACGTTCTGGTAGAACGTCGTGATGATCGCGGTTTGCTCCCCGGCGATGAGGCGAAAGACCAGCAGTATCCCGGTCAGCAGCAGGTTTTCACGCCTCAAGAGCCAACGCACGTCGATCAGAGGCGTCGGTCGATTGAGATCCACCATAATCGCAGCGACCAGCGTGGTGATGCAAACAACCATCAGAACCCCGAGCCAGGGCACGTCGAACCACCAGTAGGCCTTGCCAACAGACAGGACAACGGCGAGACAGCCGAAGCCAACGGCGATCAGCAGGTAGTTGCCGATATCGCCGAAATTGATCACCTTGACACGCGGCGGCGCCGTCAAAGGCAGGAGATAGATGATCGGCATCACCAGCAAGGCAAGCGCCATCTCAAGGGTATAGAGCCCGCGCCATTCTCCGAAATCCAGCAGTGCCGGCGACACCAGGCGCGTGATCGGAGCGGCCAGCGCCGTGTTCATCATCGCAAGGCTGACACCAACGGTCAGTTTCTTCGCCGGCTGAAAGGCCTCGAGCATATAGAGAAACCCAAGCGTCGACAGGGGTGCTGCCGCAATGCCGCTGAGGAAACGGACGACGATTGCCGACTGCAGATCGGAGACGAACAGATTGAGCAGAGAGGCCACGACGAGCGCAATGATGCTGATTTCGGCAAAATTTCGCACGCCATACTGCATCCGGATTTTCACGAGCCCGATTGCAAGACTGACATTGGGCGCCATGTAGGCCGCTGACAGCCAGGCGGATTCGGTTGTCGTCGCCGCGATGGAGCCCTGGATCTGGGTGAGATTGGCAAGGGCGAGGTTCAAACCCAGGCCCTGGGTTAGAAAGAACATCACCGAGGCAAAGAAATAACACAGCGCCATCCACCACGGGATCGGCGGGGAAACCGGGGCGGCCGGCGCTGCAACCGGCTCCTCAGACAGAGGTTCTCTGGGCTCGCCCGTTGTACCTCCACCGATCCGAGCCTGCCCTGCGCTCATCCTCAACCTCAGCCCTTGACCACCTGCTGCAGATTGGCAGCCATCGCGCGGATGACCTTCAGCGTCACGGCGGCATCCTCGTCGGATATTCCTTCCATTATCTCCGCCCGGACGCGCGTAGCAAGAGCGTCTATTTCCGCAGCGATGACCTTGCCCGCTTCCGTCGTGTGGATCTGCTTGGCGCGACGGTCCGTCTGCGTGCTGCGACGCTCGATAAATTTCTGCGCTTCCATGGCGTCGAGAATGCGAACGAGCGTCGGTGTCTCGAGCTCAAGTTCGTCGGCAAGTTCGCGCTGATTGATGCCATCCCTTTTCGACAGCGCGAAAAAGACCCTCGCTCTTGCCAGCGTCATGCCGCGTTCTCTGACCAGCGCATCGAAGCCCGCCCTAAGCTTTCTGTTGAAAGCGGAAAACTCGTCGAACAACTCGCGATTTGTCGGTGTCTTGGACATCAGGGTCGCTTCATATGATTAGCATGCTAATTTATTCCAGAMGATGTAACCCGGTTTGACGCGCTTTTCAACGTGAGACCTGCCGGATGGACGGCGTATGGCATGGAAGCGAACGCTAGGCTACCATCTATCAGATTCCAAGAGTGAGTCGCGTCCGGTGATTCGTTGCAGCACGGCCACATCGGCTTTTTTTCACAAAATGCCGATGCCCCTGTGGATGAGTGGAACAACGTGTATAGCTCGGAGGAAGTAGCCTTCTACACTGAAGTCTGTACCCGGCGCCATTGACCGGAAAGCGAGATCGCTTCACACCTCGCAGCAGCTAAAAACAATAAGATAAGAAACGGAAGACGATGAACGAAGCAGCGCGAAAAATCGCCGCCATTGCTCCAACCGAACAGCATTACCGCGAAGCTCCGAACAATATCGAAGCGGAACAGGCCTTGCTCGGTGCGATCCTCGTCAACAACGACGCTTATTATAGGGTTTCCGATTTCCTCAAGCCCGTTCATCTCTACGAGCCGCTGCACCGGAAGATCTTCGAGGTTGCCGGCGACATTATCCGCATGGGCAAGATCGCCAATCCGGTGACGATCAAGACCTTCCTTCCAGCCGACGAGAAGGTCGGCGACATGACTGTGGCGCAATATCTCGCCAGGCTTGCGGCCGAAGCGGTCTCGATCATCAATGCCGAGGACTATGGCCGGGCCATTTACGATCTGGCCCTTCGCCGGGCGCTGATCACCATCGGCGAGGACGTCGTCAACATCGCCTACGACGCACCGCTGGACATGCCACCGCAGGCGCAGATCGAGGACACGGAACGACGCCTGTTCGAGCTTGCGGAAAATGGGCGCTACGATGGCGGTTTCCAATCGTTCAACGACGCTGTCGCCATGGCGATCGACATGGCAGCCGTCGCCAAGGAGCGCGACGGCGGCCTTTCCGGCATTTCAACCGGCATCCACTCGCTCGACAGCAAGATGGGCGGCTTGCAACGCTCCGACTTGATCATCCTTGCCGGCCGTCCCGGCATGGGAAAGACCTCGCTTGCCACCAATATCGCCTATAACATCGCTGCTTCCTATGAACCCGATGTACAGGCCGACGGTTCGACGAAGGCGAAGAACGGCGGTATCGTCGGCTTCTACTCGCTCGAAATGTCGTCCGAACAGCTGGCAACCCGCATCATCTCCGAACAGACCGAGGTCTCCTCCTCGAAAATCCGTCGCGGCGACATCAACGACGCGGATTTCGAAAAGCTGGTCGCCTGCTCGATGATGATGCAGAAGGTGCCTCTCTATATCGACCAGACCGGCGGCATCTCGATCGCCCAGCTTGCCGCACGGGCTCGCCGCCTCAAGCGGCAGCGCGGCCTGGACGTCCTGATCATCGACTATATTCAGCTGATGACCGGCTCCAAGAAGGCCGGCGAGAACCGTGTCCAGGAAGTGACCGAGATCACCACCGGCCTGAAGGCGCTGGGCAAGGAGCTGAACGTTCCGATCATTGCGCTGTCACAGCTGTCGCGCCAGGTGGAAAATCGCGACGACAAGCGCCCGCAGCTTTCAGACCTTCGCGAATCGGGCTCGATCGAGCAGGACGCCGACGTCGTGCTCTTCGTGTTCCGCGAGGAGTATTACGTCAAGAATTCCGAGCCGCGCGACCCTGCCGATCCGAAATATGCGGAATGGGAAGCGCTGTTTGAAAAGGTCAAGGGCACCGCCGACGTCATCATCTCGAAACAACGCCATGGACCGACCGGTACCGTCCGGATGGGCTTCCAGGCGGAGTTCACGCGCTTTGCCGATCTCGCCGATTCCTCCTTCATCCAATATGAGGAACATTGATTATTAGCGTCCGCGCAGGGCTGACATGCGGGCGCGGCCTTTCTCTTGACGTCTATCACCTTTACTCTGGCCGGAGATGCATCCCCTCTCCGGCCACTTTTTTATTCACGGCGGTTCCATGACTGACATTCCCGACGAGTTCGACGACACCTGTGACGCCTTCGAAACCGCCGGGTTGCGGCTGACCGTCGATCTCGGCGCACTGGTCGAAAACTGGCGCGACATGGCCCGCCGCTCCGGCAGCGCCCGCACAGCAGCTGTCGTCAAGGCGGATGCCTATGGCATCGGCATCGAGGACGCGGGAGAGGCGCTCTATCTTGCCGGCGCGCGCGACTTCTTTGTCGCCACTGCGGAGGAAGGCGTGACGCTTCGGCTTTATGCGCCCGATGCACGCATCTTCGTTCTTGCCGGTATCTGGCCCGGAATGCAGCGGCTGTTTTTCGAGAACGATCTGGTTCCGGTGATCTCGTCTGATGAGCAACTGGCGTTCTGGATGGCGGTTCTCTCCGACTACGGCGACTATCCCTGCGCCCTGCAGGTCGATACGGGCTTCAATCGGCTTGGGCTGGCGGTGGACGATGCGATTGCGCTTGCCGACGATGTCTCGCGGCCTGCGAGCTTTTCGCCGGTTCTGGTCATGAGCCATCTTGCCTGCGGCGACGAACCCTCATCGACGATGAACCGGCAACAGCTTGAATCTTTCCGGCGTGTTAGCGCGGCTTTCGAAGGCATCGATTCAAGTCTTGCCGCATCGGCCGGCATCTTTCTCGGATCGGATTATCATTTCGACCTAACCCGGCCCGGCATCGCGCTTTATGGCGGCGAGGCCGTTAACGGCATGGCCAACCCGATGCGTCCCGTCGTCACCGCCGAAGCGCGCATCATCCAGGTCCGTGACGTGAAGGCCGGTGAAGGGGTAAGCTATGGCCGCGCCATGCAGCTGACCCGCGACAGCCGGCTGGCAGTGGTGTCAGCCGGTTATGCGGACGGATACATGCGCAGCCAGTCGAGCGGCGGCGTGCCTTTGCGGCAGACGGGATTGCCCGGCGGACAGGGCTTCATCGCCGGACATCGCGTGCCTGTGGCCGGCCGCATCACCATGGACATGACGATCTTCGACATCACCGATGTTCCCGGCGGCCTCGTTCGTGCCGGCGACTATGTCGAGCTCTTCGGCAGCAACATCCTTGTGGACGACGCTGCCCGCGCCGCCGGCACGATAGGCTACGAAATGCTTGCCGGCATGGGGCTGCGCCATCAACGGCGCTACATCGCCGAAGAGTAAGAATATTCTCCCTCCAATGTTATGTAGCGGAGGCCATTGGAGATCATCATGGCGATCATTTATCTGGATGAGCCGGAGAGGGCCCTCAAAGCAGGTGCAATCCGGCTCTTACAGGGATGCCGACGAGGTGGTTCGCGCGGGGCTGAGGCTTCTTCGCAAGCGCGAGGCAAAGGTCGCGGAACTGCGGGAGCTGATCAAGGAAGGCGAAGACGACTTCGAAGCCGCACTTTACCACACCTACGATAGCGCCGAAGAAATGCTCCAGGATATTTCCAGACTGGAGTTTGGCCATTAGATCGCGAAAAGTCTCCTGGTCTACATCCGCGAGAGCGGACCTTCGGGCATTTACCGGCAAATCGGCAAGGACAATCCCGGCGCTGCAAACACATTCATTTTGGAGCTTCATGCGAAAGCTCATTCCTGTGCCCAACTGGGCCTGACCGGTATCGGTGGCGATGCCCTCGGCTTGGACACAAGGGCATTTACTTATCGCGACCAATGCTTCTATTTCCGGGTAACACAGGAAGCTCTACTGATTCTCCGCGTCGTTCATGGGCGGCAGGACATCGCGCCTGAAGACTTCACCGAAAGCAGCATTTAATGGCCAAGGCCAGAACACAGTTCATCTGTCAGAATTGCGGCACCATCCATAATCGCTGGGCGGGAAAGTGCGAATCCTGCGGCGCGTGGAATACGATCGTCGAGGAGGATCCGATGGGGGGGATCGGCTCGGGTCCCGGCAGGGTTCCGAAGAAGGGCCGGCCTGTGGCACTGACGCCTCTTTCTGGGGAGATCGAGGAAGCCCCGCGCATCGAGACCGGTATTTCGGAACTGGATCGCGCCACCGGCGGCGGCTTCGTGCGCGGCTCCGCCGTGCTTGTGGGCGGCGATCCGGGGATTGGCAAGTCGACCTTGCTGATGCAGGCCGCGGCAGCGCTTTCGAGGCGCGGGCATAAGATCGTCTATGTCTCCGGCGAAGAAGCGGTGGCGCAGGTCAGACTTCGTGCGCAGCGGCTCAATGCCGCCGATACCGACGTGATGCTGGCTGCCGAGACCAATGTCGAGGATATCCTTGCAACGCTTGCCGAGGGCAAGCGGCCGGATCTGGTGATTATCGATTCCATCCAGACGCTGTGGAGCGAGCTTGCCGAATCCGCACCGGGAACGGTGACGCAGGTGAGGACTGGCGTGCAGGCGATGATCCGCTTTGCCAAGCAGACGGGTGCTGCCATGGTGCTCGTCGGACATGTCACCAAGGACGGGCAGATCGCCGGCCCCCGCGTCGTCGAGCACATGGTCGATGCCGTGCTCTATTTCGAGGGCGATCGCGGTCATCACTACCGCATCCTGCGAACCGTCAAGAATCGCTTCGGCCCGACGGACGAGATCGGCGTGTTCGAAATGTCTGACATCGGACTGCGCGAGGTCGCTAATCCATCCGAGCTTTTTCTTGGGGAGCGTAACGCCAAATCACCAGGTGCCGCCGTCTTTGCCGGGATGGAAGGCACAAGGCCGATCCTGGTCGAGGTTCAGGCGCTCGTGGCCCCGACGTCGCTCGGCACCCCGCGCCGTGCCGTCGTCGGCTGGGACTCGGCGCGGCTGTCGATGATCCTTGCGGTGCTCGAGGCCCATTGCGGCGTGAGGCTCGGTGGCCACGACGTTTACCTCAATATCGCTGGCGGCTATCGCATTTCGGAACCGGCAGCCGACCTTGCCGTTGCATCTGCACTGGTTTCGTCCCTTGCCGGTCTTGCCCTTCCGGTCGATTGCGTCTATTTCGGCGAAGTCAGTCTGTCAGGCGCGGTTCGGCCGGTCGGGCATACCGCCCAGCGTCTCAAGGAAGCCGAGAAGCTGGGATTTTCCGCAGCGCTTCTGCCATCCGGTTCCGCCGAGTTGCCAAAAGGCAATGGCGGGCGCTGGAGCGAAATCGGCAGCTTGCCCGACATGGTGGCGCGTGTTGCGGGATCGAAAGGCGCCTTGCGCCAGGCTGAGGATGAAGACTGATTTGCAACTCGCCGGATTGGCGATGATGCGGGACAGGCATGAAGGCAGACGGTAGCCATCCTGTGATGGCAGGTCTTGGAGTGGATTTTATATGCCCATTACGATTTTCGACGGTATTGTCATCGGCGTCGTGCTGTTTTCCGCGGTGCTGGCAATGGTTCGGGGCTTTTCCCGCGAAGTTCTTTCGATCGTGAGCTGGGGCGGCTCCGCTGCCGCAGCCTATTACCTCTACCCGATGCTCGTTCCCTATGCCAAGCGCTACACCGACGATGAGCGCATCGCGATCGTCGGTTCGGCGGCCGTGGTTTTCTTGGTCGCGCTGATCATCATCTCTTTCATCACCATGAAGATCGCCGATTTCATCATCGACAGCCGCATCGGTGCGCTGGACCGCACACTCGGCTTCCTTTTCGGCGCGGCCCGCGGCGTGCTGTTGCTGGTCGTCGCTGTTGCCTTCTGGAATTGGCTGGTCGATACCGCGCACCGGCCTGACTGGGTCAACAATGCCAAGTCGAAGCCATTCCTCGATTCGATGGTGGTGAAGCTCGAGGGGATGCTGCCGGAGCAGTTCGCCCAGATGATCCGCACCAACGTTATCGACAAGATTCAGTCGCCGCAGAAGAAACAGCCGGCCGACGAGAGCGGAACGACGAATGATGCAGCGCCTTCCGACGATGCACCGGCGACGCCTGCTCCGGCACCGGCCGCGCCGAAGACGAACAATTGACGCTGTGTTTACATGCTTGACCCGCGGAGACGGAATAGCCATCTGAGCGGGACCAGACACAATAATCCGGCCAGGCATTTTGCCCGGCCGGATTATCGGCTATTTTGATATCCAGCCGCGACGCTGCCCGAACCGAACCCCAGTGAGAGCAAAGGCCTGCCGCCATGAACCAGTCCCAGTCTTTTTCCACCGAGGATGATATTGACGGCGATACGCTGCACGAAGAGTGCGGCGTGTTCGGCATCTTGGGCCATTCGGATGCGGCGACGCTCACCGCGCTCGGGTTGCATGCCCTGCAGCACCGTGGACAGGAGGCGGCGGGCATCGTCTCCTTCGATGGCCAGCGCTTCCACTCGGAACGGCGCATGGGCCTCGTCGGCGACCATTACACTGACCCCGCCACTCTTGCCCGGCTTCCCGGCGACCGCTCCATCGGCCATGTCCGTTATTCGACGACCGGTGAGACCATCCTTCGCAACGTGCAGCCTCTGTTTGCCGAACTCGAAGTCGGCGGCATCGCAATCGCCCATAACGGCAATTTCACCAACGGCCTGACGATGCGCCGCATGCTGATCGCCGATGGCGCCATCTGTCAGTCGACTTCGGATACGGAAGTCGTCCTTCATCTCATCGCGCGCTCCAAGCATCCCTCCTCCTCCGACCGCTTCATCGACGCGATCCGCCAGATGGAAGGCGGATACTCGATGCTGGCTATGACCCGCACCAAGCTGATTGCCGCGCGCGACCCGATCGGTATCCGGCCGCTGGTAATGGGCGAGCTCGACGGCAAGCCGATCTTCTGCTCGGAAACCTGCGCGCTTGACATCATCGGCGCGAAATTCGTGCGCGACGTGGAAAACGGCGAAGTCATCATCTGCGAAATCCAGCAGGATGGGTCGATCACCATCGACAGTCGCAAGGCGGATATGCCAAAGCCCGAGCGGCTCTGCCTTTTCGAATATGTCTATTTCGCGCGCCCGGATTCGGTCGTCGGCGGCCGCAACGTCTATGTCGCCCGCCGCAACATGGGCATTAACCTCGCCAAGGAAGCGCCAGTCGAGGCCGACCTCGTTGTGCCGGTTCCGGACGGCGGCACGCCGGCGGCGATCGGCTATGCCCAGGCAAGCGGAATCCCGTTCGAACTCGGCATCATACGCAACCATTACGTCGGCCGCACATTCATCGAGCCGACGCAGTCGATCCGCGCCTTCGGCGTCAAGCTGAAGCACTCGGCCAACCGCGCCATTCTCGAAGGCAAGCGCGTCGTGCTCGTCGACGATTCGATCGTGCGCGGCACGACCTCGGTCAAGATCGTGCAGATGATCCGCGAGGCGGGCGCCAGCGAAGTTCACATCCGCGTCGCCAGCCCGATGATCTACCATCCGGATTTCTACGGCATCGATACGCCTGATGCCGACAAGCTGCTTGCCAACCAGTATGAGAGCCTTCAAGCGATGTGCGACTTCATCGGGGCCGATTCGCTCGAATTCCTGTCGATCAACGGGCTTTATCGCGCCGTTGGCGGCGGCCCTCGCGATGATGCCAATCCGCAATTTACAGATCACTATTTCACCGGCGATTACCCGACACGGCTGCTCGACCGCGAAAGCACCAACAACGTCCGCAAGCTGTCGATGCTTGCCAGCAATGGCTGACCTTCGCCAGTTGATGCCGTTACCACTTCGCTGATATGAGGGCGTCTCTTCGCCCCCATTTTTCTTCAAGACACCCCACTTTTCTTCAAGACCACGGAATACCGCATCATGAGCGTCAACTTGAAAGACAGGATCGCGCTGGTTACCGGCGCATCGCGCGGGATCGGCTATTTCACTGCGTTGGAGCTTGCCAAGGCCGGCGCCCATGTCATTGCCTGCGCCCGGACGGTCGGCGGGCTCGAGGATCTCGACGACGCTATCAAGGCGGTCGGCGGCACTGCGACGCTCGTGCCCTTCGATCTTTCAGACATGGACGCGATCGATCGGCTTGGCGGCTCGATTTTCGAGCGCTGGGGCAAGCTCGACATCCTCGTCGCCAATGCCGGCGTGCTCGGCACCATCTCGCCGATTGGGCATGTCGAGGCCAAGGTGTTCGAAAAGGTGATGACCATCAACGTCACCGCCACCTGGCGACTGATCCGCTCGGTCGAACCGCTGCTGATGCGCTCCGACGCTGGCCGGGCGGTCATCCTATCGTCCGCTGCCGCTCACAAATGTCGGCCCTTCTGGGGCCCCTATTCCGCCTCGAAGGCCGCTGTGGAAGCGCTTGTCCGCACCTGGGCCGGCGAGACGCAACGCACGGCGCTGCGCGTCACCAGCGTCGATCCGGGTGCCACGCGTACCGCCATGCGGGCGCTTGCCATGCCGGGCGAGGACCCCGAAACGCTGCCACACCCGCGCGAGGTAGCCGAGGCGATCATGCCGCTAATGGGGCCGGAGTGGACGGAGACGGGGAAGTTGTTTGTCGTTCGCGAGAATGCGTTGAAGGATTATCGGTTGCCGGAATGAGGTTCTGGGGCTGATCATCGGCGGTGCCCGAGACGCCGCCTCTGTCGGCCGGGCCGACATCTCCCCCACAGTTGGGCAGAATAATATGCCGCGACCACCCGCATGCCCTCAAGATGGTGAGGTTTTCTTACTGGCAACGCCGGCGTGGCATCCTCTTAAATCTCTACACCCGTGGAGGCGATATCAGCGAAGCTGACAGAGGGGGCGGCTCAGCGAGAACCTCATTTGTCTGACCCATCCCCTACTTGACCAACCCCGACAACCGCGTCATAAAACGCGCCATGAAAACGGTTACCTGCATTATCTGCCGGAAGATTATTCGCTAGCGCTGCGCTGGCTTGGCCGTTTTCGTCTCCTTGAAAGAACCTAGAGCAGACAAACGTCCGGGCAGCCGGTGTCGTCATTTATGGGTTTTTGGGAGACTGGGAATGGGCACGACGCTCAAGCTATACAATACGCTGACGCGCGAGAAGAGCGAGTTCAAGCCGATCGATGCGAACAATGTTCGCATGTATGTCTGCGGCCCGACCGTCTACGACTTCGCCCATATCGGCAATGCCAGACCAGTCATCGTCTTCGACGTGCTCTTTCGGCTGCTGCGCCATGTCTATGGTGAGGCGCATGTCACCTATGTGCGCAATATCACCGACGTCGACGACAAGATCAACGCGCGGGCGCTGCGCGACTTTCCCGGCCTGGCGCTGAACGAAGCGATCCGGGCCGTCACCGAGAAGACCGAGAAACAATTCATTGCCGACGCGAAGGCGCTCGGTTGCCTGGAACCAAGCGAACAGCCGCGCGCGACGGACAATATTGCTGAGATGATCGAGATCATCGAGAGGCTGATCGCCAAGGGGCACGCCTATGTGGCCAGCGGCGAAGTGCTATTTGACACCAAATCCATGGCCGATTACGGGCAGCTGTCGAAGCGCAACCTCGATGAGCAGCAAGCCGGCGCCCGCGTCGCTGTCGACGCCCACAAGAAAAGCCCCAGCGATTTCGTCCTGTGGAAGCTCTCCGACGAGAACGAGCCCGGCTGGGAAAGCCCCTGGGGCCGCGGCCGTCCGGGCTGGCACATCGAATGCTCGGCTATGAGCCGGCGCTACCTTGGCGATGTCTTCGATATTCACGGCGGCGGGCTGGACCTCATCTTCCCGCACCACGAAAACGAGATTGCCCAATCGCGCTGCGCCCACGGCACCGACGTCATGGCCAATCTCTGGATGCACAACGGCTTCCTGCAGGTCGAAGGCCGCAAGATGTCGAAATCCGAAGGCAACTTCGTCACCATCGACGAGTTGCTGAACACGGAAAAATTCGGCGGCCGGACTTGGCCGGGCGAAGTGTTGCGGCTTGCGATGCTGATGACGCACTATCGCGAACCGATCGATTTCTCGATAAAGCGGCTGGAAGAGGCTGAGCGGCTGCTTGCAAAGTGGCCGGCGGCCGAGGCGGGCAAGGCTGCGGTCGACGAGGCGGTACTGGCAGCACTTGCCGACGACCTCAACACCGTCGGCGCAGTGCAGGCCGTACATGCGCTGGCGCAAGCTGCAAATGCGGATGCTTCCCTCCTGCCCCGCTTTGCAGCCAGCGCCGCACTTCTCGGCGTACTGCCGAAAAAGGCCGAAGTGGATGACGCTGTCGTGTTGGCAGTCGATGCGCTGGTGGCAATGCGGCTTGAAATGTTGAAGGCGAGGAACTTTGCCGAGGCGGATAAGATCAGGGATGATTTGTCGGCCAAGGGCGTGCAGTTGAAGGACGGGAAGGATGCGGTGACGGGGGAAAGGCTGACGACTTGGGAGGTTCGGCGATGAGTTGGGATACCCCCCTATGTCACTTCGTGACATCTCCCCCCTTGGGGGGGAGATCGGGGACCCGTGGCGATTGCAGTCGCAAAACCATGCATCGCGCTCGCCTCAACACTAGATTTTGTAGGATTGAACAGGCGAGCCGCATCCTCCAATCTCACCCCTTGGGGGAGAGATATCACCAAGTGACAGAGGGGGGTGACGTGCCGCATACTCCAATGTCGCCAAGAAATCGAGCCAATCCCCGCGGCATGCGAAGCACCCTGACGGATGCAGAACTGAAGCTCTGGAATGAATTGCGGTCGCACCGGTTGATGGGGCTTGGCTTTAGACGACAGATGCCAATTGCCGGCTACATCGTCGATTTTGCGTGCCCAACCCACCGGTTAATTGTTGAAGTCGACGGATCGCAGCACGGCAACGACCACCGTCTTGACTACGACAGGGCTCGCACGAACCGACTCGAGCAGGACGGGTGGATCGCGCTGCGCTTCTGGAACGATGACGTCCTAAGCGATATCGTCGCCGTCTGCGATCACATTCTCAGATTGATTGGAAAGAGCCACCCATGACCCTCTCCACCCACACCGGTGGCTGTCAATGTGGTGCGATCCGCTTTCGCGCCATTGGCGAACTAAAGGATGCCTCGATCTGTCACTGTCGCATGTGCCAGAAGGCGTTCGGGGCCTATTATGCGCCGCTGGTCTCCGTCCGTGACGCAGAATTCGAGTGGACGCGGGGCAGGCTGAAAAAGTTTCGGTCCTCGAATTTCGTCGAGCGTGGGTTTTGCGGCGATTGCGGTACGCCGCTGACGTTCGAGGCGCCCGATGGACTGGCGATTGCGGCTGGCGCTTTCGACGATCCTTCGCTGCTGCCTCCGATCGTCCAGTTCGGCACCGAGGCGAAGATCGGCTTTGTCGACACGCTGCACACGCTGCCCGGCGAGCGCACCGAAGACGATGTCGAAAACGCCCCCTATCTGCTGGAGATAGTCTCCTACCAGCATCCAGACCACGATACCGAGACTTGGCCACCAAAGGACCTATCGCAATGACCGAGGTTTTTCGCACACTTTATCCCGAAATCGAGCCCTATGCGTCAGGCCACCTCGACGTCGGCGACGGCCATACGATCTATTGGGAACGGGTCGGCACGCCTGGTGGCAAGCCCGCGGTCTTTCTGCATGGCGGACCCGGTGGCACCATTTCGCCAAACCATCGCCGGCTGTTTGATCCGGCACTCTACGACGTCATGCTGTTCGACCAGCGCGGTTGCGGCAAGTCGACGCCGAATGCGGAACTCGGAGCCAACACCACCTGGCATCTGGTCGCCGATATCGAAAGGCTGCGCGAGATGGCCGGAGCCAAGACCTGGCTGGTATTTGGCGGCTCCTGGGGCTCGACGTTGGCGCTTGCCTATTCGGAAAAGCACCCCGAGCGGGTCTCCGCGCTTATCGTGCGCGGCATCTACACGCTGACCAAAGCCGAGCTCGACTGGTACTATCAGTTCGGCGTCTCGGAAATGTTCCCGGACAAATGGGAGCGCTTCATCGCGCCGATCCCGACCGAAGAGCGCCACGAGATGATGCTTGCCTATAACAGGCGGCTGACGCACGAGGACAAGCCTATCCGCCTTGCCGCAGCCAAGGCGTGGTCGACATGGGAAGGCCAGACGATCACCCTGTTGCCGGAACCCTCCACCAGCGACCATTTCGAGGAAGACGAGTTTGCGCACGCATTTGCGCGGATCGAGAACCACTTCTTTGTCAATGCCGGCTGGCTGGAGGAAGGCCAGTTGATCAGGGATGCCTTCAAGCTCAAGGACATTCCCGGCGTCATCGTCCAGGGGCGTTACGACATGCCCTGCCCTGCCAAATATGCCTGGGCGCTGCACAAGGCCTGGCCGAAGGCGGACTTTCATCTCATCGAAGGCGCTGGCCATGCCTATTCGGAGCCCGGCATTCTCGATCAGTTGATCAGGGCGACGGACAGGTTTGCCGGGAAGACGGCTTAAGGACGAAAGCAGCAATGCCTTTGGCGCTCCCCCCTCTTTCACTGCGTGACATCTCCCCCACAAGGGGGGAGATGTTTCTTTCCCCTTGATGGCTTTCGCCAATTCGGGGCCAGTTTCGACGCCAGAGGGAAACGTCCTCCCAATCTCCCCCCATATAGGGGAGATGTCGACAAGGTCGACAAAGGGGGCGCGGCGCGGCATAGACGATATCACCGAACGGAATACACAATGACACGCGAAAAGATCTACCTCTTCGACACGACATTGCGCGACGGGCAGCAGACGCCCGGGATCGATTTTTCCGTCGAGGACAAAATTGCGATTGCGGCGATGCTGGATGAATTCGGCCTTGACTATGTGGAGGGCGGATATCCCGGCGCCAATCCCACCGATACGGCCTTTTTCAGCGAGAAGCGGACGCAGTCGTCAGTCTTCGTCGCCTTTGGCATGACCAAGCGGGCCGGCGTTTCGGCTTCAAACGATCCGGGGTTGGCAACGCTGCTGCAGGCCAAAAGCGACGCCATCTGTTTCGTGGCGAAAAGCTGGGATTACCATGTTCGCGTAGCACTCGGCTGTTCGAACGAGGAAAACCTCGAATGCATTGCCGAAAGCGTCAAGGCGGCGGTTGCCGCCGGTAAGGAAGCGCTGGTCGATTGCGAGCATTTCTTCGACGGCTACAAGGCAAACCCCGCCTATGCCATCGCCTGCGCCAAGACTGCCTATGAGGCTGGTGCGCGCTGGGTTGTGCTCTGCGATACCAATGGCGGCACGCAGCCGCCGGAGATCCGCGCCATCGTCGAAGCGGTGATTGCCGACGGCGTTCCCGGCACGGCTCTCGGTATCCATGCCCATAACGACACCGGGCAGGCCGTGGCGAACTCGCTGGCAGCGGTCGAGGCCGGCGTGCGGCAAATCCAGGGCACGCTCAACGGCATCGGCGAGCGTTGCGGCAATGCCAACCTGGTGACCCTCATCCCCACGCTTGCATTGAAGAACGCCTATAACGTCCGCTTCGAAACGGCGATCGATGCCGAGCGGCTGGAAGGGCTGACCGGGCTTTCGCATGCGTTCGACGAATTGTTGAACCGCTCGCCGGACCAGCAGGCGCCTTACGTCGGCGCCTCCGCCTTCGCAACCAAGGCCGGCATCCACGCATCGGCGCTGCTGAAGGACCCGCGAACCTATGAACATGTGCCGCCGGAAACGGTCGGTAATTTTCGCAAGGTGATGGTGTCCGACCAGGGCGGAAAGGCAAACTTTATCAACGTATTGAAGCGGCGCGGCATTGAGGTCGCCAAGGACGATCCGAAGCTCGACATGCTGATCTCGATCGTCAAGGAGCGCGAGGCGTCCGGCTATGCCTATGAGGGTGCGGATGCCAGCTTCGAGCTTCTCGCCCGCCGAACACTCGGCACCATCCCCGAATTTTTTTCCATCGACGGCTTCCGAGTCATGGTCGAGCGGCGGTTCGATTCGCACGGACGGGTGAAGATCGTATCGGAGGCGGTGGTGAAAATGATCATCGACGGCCACACGGTCATGTCGGTGGCGGAAGGCGACGGTCCGGTCAACGCGCTCGATCTGGCGCTGCGCAAGGACTTCGGCAAATACCAGGAAGAAATCGCCGATCTCGTACTAGCGGACTTCAAGGTGCGTATCCTCAATGGTGGAACGGAAGCGATCACGCGCGTGCTGGTCGAATCAAACGACAGCCACGGCGTGCGCTGGTGGACCGTCGGCGTCTCGGAAAACATTATCGATGCCTCCTTCCAGGCATTGATGGATTCGATCGTCTACAAGCTGATGAAGAACAGGCAGATGGCCGGCAAGATCGCGGCGGAGTAAGACCTGGTGCCGTTTGCGTTCAAGAAAACGAATTGAGCCTTCAAGGAAATGAATTGGCCCATCAGAATTCTATAATGTAAGCCCGTCGCAACAAATAAAATGACGGGACCTAGAACATGGCGGTCGACGCCTCCGCAACCGGCACTGTAAACAAGGATGGCGCACGTGGTTTTGTCTTCGCCCTGACGGCCTACCTGATGTGGGGGATACTGCCGTTCTACATGAAGGCGCTTGGACACATCCCGTCGATGGAGGTGATCGCCCATCGTATCATCTGGTCGGTTCCCGTCGCCGGCGTCGTCCTGTTGCTGCTTGGCCGCATGGGAGATGTGAAGGCGGCGCTCAAGGCGCCCAGGATCGTCGCCATGGCCTGCGTCACGGCAACGCTGGTCACCATCAACTGGGGCACCTATGTCTGGGCGATCGGCAACGGGCATTCGCTGGATGCAGCGCTCGGCTATTTCATCAATCCGCTTTTCAGCATCGCGCTCGGCTCGCTGCTCCTGAAGGAAAAGCTGATGCCTGTGCAGGTCGTGGCCATCGCGCTTGCCGCGATCGCCGTCGCAGTTCTTGCCTTCGATGCCGGTGGCCTGCCCTGGGTGGCGATTGCGCTGACCGTGTCCTGGGGCTTCTACGGTTTTCTGCGCAAGACGCTGCCGGTCGGGGCCAACCAAGGGTTCTTTGTCGAGGTGTTGCTGCTTTGCCTGCCCGCATTGCTCTATATCGTCTATCTCGAGACGGCTGGCCAAGGCCATCTCTACCGCAGCGGCCTCTATGATACGACGCTGTTGATCGGTTGCGGATTGGTGACAGCACTGCCGCTGATGATCTTTGCAAACGGCGTCAAGCTGCTCAGTCTCTCCACCATCGGCATTATGCAATATATCGTGCCGACGATGATCTTCATCATCGCGGTCTTCGTTTTCAAGGAACCTCTGGGAATGGCGCGAATGATCGCCTTCCCGCTGATCTGGGCGGGCCTCGTTCTTTACAGCTGGTCACTGTTGCGGCAGGCACGAGCCCGGTAGGCCTCGCAGGCAGGGTTAACAAAACCTTGTCAGAGCTTGGCGATGACCGCGTCTTCGCCGGCGCGGCTTCCTCGGATTTGCGCGGCCTCCCTCACGATCGCAGGGATAATATCGACTACCCTGTCGATGACCTGCGGTTGGACGCGGTGTGCGGTATGAACGAAACCCTCTGCCGTCATATGGCGGATCAGCTGCATCATCGGGTCCCAGAATCCGTTGATATTGGCAAAGATCATCGGTTTTTCGTGCTGCCCGAGCTGCGCCCAGGTCATAATCTCGACGATCTCCTCAAGCGTGCCGATACCGCCCGGCAACGCCACGAATGCGTCCGCGCGCTCATACATCATATGTTTGCGCGTGTGCATGTCAGGGGTTATGATCAACTCGTCCAATTGTGCGAGTGAATGACGGGTAGCCTCCATGTCGACCAGGAACTCCGGGATGATGCCGGTGACCTGACCGCCATTCGAAAGGACGCCGCTCGCCACAGCGCCCATGATGCCCTTGGTGCCGCCGCCGTAGACCAGCCGCAAGCCACTATCGGCGATTGCCTTGCCGAGCTCACGGCCTGCAGCAATGTAGGATGGGTCGCGTCCCGGGCGAGAGCCGCAATAAACACAGATGGATCGAATTGGCACAGAATCGTCAGTCATAAATGCAAACAACTATGCTGCAGATGCTCCGTCAAGAATTTTAAAGGAAAAATTGTGCTCGAGCAGGGGGAAATAGCTGAGGATGCTTGTAAAAGCAGCGGAAATCGTTAGCAATTTCAAGAGCAGCGACGACTACGCCGCCTGGAGACGAATGATGATGAAAAACCGCGCCGGCTTGCTGGCACTGTTGGTGCTTGTAGCTGCGACCCTGCTGATGGTGTTCTTTGTACTGCCGCGCATCGGCAATGACAAAAAGCCGATCGGCGACGCCATCAATCAAGCCAGCTCCGCGGTCAAAAACACCATTGCCGATGGCACCCAGAAAGTCCCTGACGTCACGCCGAAGACCGGAGAGGCCACGCAAAACAGTGCGTCAGCCAACACCGAAACGGCACGCAAGCTCGGCGGCCTGACAAGCACCGCCACGGCAACGCTCACTCAACTTAAGGCGCTCTTTGTCGAAGGCAAGGGCCCGACCGCCGATGTTTTCAGCGCGGCCAAGACAAAAGCGGTCGCAGCACTCCAGGCCGTCGTCGATTTCGCCATGCCGCAAGGCGCCGATCCTGCGACCACCGCCATGGTCGATACGGCGCATGACGGCGCCGGCAAGGCACTGACCATCATCCAGACGCTGCCGGAAAACATTGCCGACGCTACCGCAGCAATCGAGAAGGCCCAGGCCGCCCTGATGGGGCAACCCGGTGCTACAACCCCGACCGGCCCCGTGACGCCGGCCTTCGACGTCCTGCGCGTCGAGCCCGACGGCTCGACCGTCATTGCCGGTTCGGCGCAGCCGGGCGCAAAGCTCGAGATCATGGATGGCGACAAGGTCGTGACGACGACCGAGGTTGGCCCCAGCGGCGATTTTGCCGCCGTGCTCGACAATCCGCTGCCACCCGGCGATCACGAACTGGTCCTGAAGGCGACCGGCAAGGACGGTAAGTCGGTGGTGTCGGATGAAGTGGCGACAGTTTCCGTTCCTAAGGACGACTCGACGCAGCTTCTTGCCATGGTCTCCAAGCCCGGCAAGGCAAGCCGCATCATCACCGCGCCGACCGCAAAGCAGCCACGCGTGGCATCGGCAACCGGTGAGACCACCGCGCCTTCACCCAATGATGCCGCCGGTACGAGGACCGCAATGGCCACTTCGGCGACAAATCCGGCAACGGCTCCTGTGGCTTCGAGCGAAGAACATGCCGACATCGTGGTCAATGCCGTCGAAATCGAGAATGACCGCATCTTCGTGGCTGGTACGACGCGGCCAAGAGCCAAGGTTCGCGGCTATGCCGACGACCAGCTGATCGGCGAGATCGCCGCCGGGGCAGACGGGCATTTCGTCATCGAGGGAACGGTGCCCTTGTCGGTCGGGGACCACAAGATCCGCGTCGACGTGCTCGATGGATCCGGCAAGGCGATCATGCGGACTGCCGTCAACTTCAACCGCCCGGCCGGCAACCAGGTGACGGTGGCAGCGGCGCCGGCACCTGCGGCGGCGACAGGCGCGGCGGCGGTGATGGTGCCGCTCGACGAAGGTCAGCTCGGCAAGCTTCGCGACGACACGGCCAAGGCATTCACGCTGTTGAAGAGCCTCTTTGCCGGCGGCAAAATGCCAGGGGACGAGCAGCTCGCCGCTGCCCGCTCGGGCACGGAAATCGCGCTGAAGTCGCTCTCCGAATTCCGGCCGGCGATCGATGCCAGCGCAACCTTGAAACAGTCGGCTACCTCAGCATCGACCAGTGCTGCCAAGGCCCTTGTCTTCATTCAAGCGCTGCCGAAGGATGCGAAATCGGTCGCAGCCGCCATCGACCGCATCGAGCTGATGATCGCATCGATCATCAGGCCGGTCGCCAATGTGCCGGTCCAGGCCTCAGCGGATGCAGCATCGAGCGGTGGCGAGCCCAAGACCTTCCAGCAGGCGCCGCTTGCGGCCAATTCGAATGCGGTCATCATCCGTCATGGCGACACGCTTTGGCAGATCTCCCGCCGCACCTATGGCCTCGGCGTTCGCTACACGACGATCTATCTCGCCAATGAAGACAAGATCAACAATCCCGACCACATCCTGCCGGGCCAGGTTTTCGGCCTACCCAAGGATGCAGCACCGAACGCCGAGGAGCTGCACCGCAAACGCCCCTGGCAGCACACGCAGTAGGGCGATCGGGGTCGTCATCAATGTAACCTGGCTGTGCAGACGCGATCTCACTTTACCTCCCCCTCAAGGGGGTGCAGCGCAGCTGCGGGTGGGGGTGACTTTTGGATGTCACAAGAGATCACCCCACCCCGGCACTGCGTGCCGACCCTCCCAATCAACGGAGGGTGTCGGCATATGAAGAGCGACTGGAACAGGGGCTGAGATGTTGAGCCCTTTTCCTGAGGTGAAATTCGAAGAATTGCCTCAAAGGACGAGGGCGCTTGCGCCGATCTGTTTGGCCTTGCGCAGGCAGGCGGCCTCGGGACCACCCCTGGTAGTTCGAGACGGCCCGTTGGGTCTCCTTACCATGAGGGCTGGGGCATGCATCCGTCAATCAGTCTCCCACATGCAATTGCCTGCCTAGATGGGGAGAGTGTTCGATGCCACGCCGGTAGCCATCCCAACTATCTTCTTTGATCATTAAACTTTTCCCGACGCATGAAAATGGTATATGCGTGCCGACGTCGTCGTGCCGCCATCGGGCCCATTCGGGTCGCCGGACCGGCATTCAGCCGACCCCGCCATTTCAGATTTTCTGCTGGAGAAGAGCATGGCAGACCGCAAGAAGACCATATCGGCGGATTCCAGCAATCCGATGCAGACGATCATCAACCTCTGGCCCTATATGTGGCCCGCCGGTCGTTTCGATCTGAAAATGCGGGTGGTCTGGGCCTCGGTCTATCTGCTGATCTCAAAATTCGTCCTGCTTCTGGTTCCCTACTTCTTCAAGTGGTCCATCGACGCGCTGAACGGCAAGATGGACATGGCGGGCATCCTGCCGACATTCATGCTCGGGGCGATCGCGCTCGTCATTGCCACCAATGTCACGCGCCTCATCCAGCTCGGCTTCAACCAGCTCCGCGATGCGCTGTTTGCAAGCGTCGGACAGTATGCCGTGCGCCAGCTTGCCTTTCGCACCTTCGTGCATATGCATCAGCTGTCGCTGCGCTTTCACCTTGAGCGCAAGACCGGCGGCCTGTCGCGCATCATCGAGCGCGGCACCAAGGGCATCGAGACGATCGTTCGCTTTACCATCCTCAACACCATCCCGACCTTCGTCGAATTCCTGCTGACGGCGCTGATCTTCTGGCGCGGCTACGGCCTTTCCTATCTGGCGATTACCGCAGTCACGGTCTGGCTCTACATCTGGTTCACCGTCAGGGCGAGCGACTGGCGCATCTCGATCCGCCGGTCGATGAACGAGAGCGACACCGATGCCAATACCAAGGCAATCGACTCACTTCTGAATTTCGAGACGGTCAAGTATTTCGGCAACGAGGAAATGGAGGCCAAGCGCTTTGATAGCTCGATGGCGCGCTACGAGAAGGCCGCAACCGATGTCTGGACATCGCTTGGCTGGCTCAACTTCGGCCAGGGCGTCATCTTCGGTCTCGGAACCACCGTCATGCTGGTGTTTTCGGCCTATGCCGTGCTTGCGGGCAAGCAGACGGTCGGCGATTTCGTCTTCATCAATTCGATGCTGCTGCAACTTTCGGTGCCGCTCAATTTCATCGGGTTCGTCTATCGCGAAATCCGCCAGGGCCTGACCGACATCGAGGAGATGTTCGGGCTTCTGGAAGTAGAGCCCGAGGTGACCGATGCACCGGATGCACAGCCGCTGACGGTTCGCCAGGGCGCAATTTCCTTCAAGGACGTCCATTTCGCCTACGATCCAGCGCGGCCGATCCTGAAAGGCATTTCCTTTGAGGTGCCCGCCGGCAAGACGGTCGCCGTCGTAGGTCCGTCCGGCGCCGGCAAATCGACGCTGTCCCGCCTGCTCTATCGCTTCTACGACGTCCAGGACGGCGCCATCACCATCGACGGCCAGGATGTGCGATCGGTGACACAGAAGAGCCTGCGATCAGCAATCGGGATGGTGCCGCAGGACACCGTGCTCTTCAACGACACGATTGCCTACAACATTCGCTATGGCAGGCCGGACGCAAACGACGCGGCCGTCATGGCTGCTGCCGAGATCGCGCAGATCGGGCATTTCATCGACATGCTGCCCGAAGGTTTCGACACCAAGGTCGGAGAGCGTGGACTAAAACTTTCCGGCGGCGAGAAGCAGCGCGTCGCAATCGCCCGCACCGTCCTGAAGGCGCCTCCCGTGCTCATCCTCGACGAGGCGACTTCGGCGCTCGACACCACGACGGAGCGCGACATCCAGACAGCCCTCGACATCGTCTCGAAGAACCGCACAACGCTGGTCATCGCCCATCGGCTGTCGACTGTCATCGGCGCCGACGAGATCATTGTCTTGAAGAGCGGTGAGATCGCCGAGCGCGGCACCCATGCAGCGCTTCTTGAACGCAACGGCCTCTACGCATCGATGTGGAACCGCCAGCGCGAAGCAACGCAGGCGGAGGAGCATTTAAAGCAGGTTCGCGAGAGCGACGACCTGGGTGTTGTCACGCGTCTTGCGCCTGCCAGCTGACGCCGGGTGTCCCCTGATTTGCCAGGCAGTCGCACGTGGGAGGCGGGTTAGGCGGATGCACTGTCCATCCCTCATGGTGGGGAGGCCCGCAGGGCCGCCTCGAAGCACGAGGGATGGCCGCGAGGCCGATGTCTGCGCAAACCGCCGACATCGGCGCTAGCGCCCTCGTCCTTCGAGGCAATTTTTCGAATTGCACCTCAGGATGAGGGTTCAACGTCTCAGCCCCGTTTCCAGTCGCACCCATGTTCTATTGCCCTCGCTGATATCCAGGCCATCGAGCTTCCGTAATACTCCCGGTACTCTGCGGGCTGAGGCGGTCTCGGCATTGCTCCCGACGGGATTTGCCTGTAGTCAGCGTGGACGGCCAATAATGCGAGTATGCCATCCATGAGCTTGTTCAACACCATCCGCAACACGATCGTACCGGTGCACAAGGAGGGTTATCTCTTCGTCGCCGCATTCTTCGTCGCGTCGCTGGTGCTGGGATGGATATTCAAGCCGTTGTTCTGGATCGGCCTGATCCTGACGCTGTGGTGCGCCTATTTTTTCCGCGATCCGGAACGAATGACGCCGCAGGACGACGATCTGGTGATATCCCCAGCAGACGGCAAGGTATCGAGCGTTCAGATGGTGACGCCACCGGTTGAGCTCAACCTCGGCTTCGAGCCGATGCTGCGCATCTCGATCTTCATGAATGTCTTCAACTGCCACGTGAACCGTTCGCCGATGCGCGGCCGCATCACCGATATCGCCTATCGCAAGGGCAATTTCCTCAATGCCGAACTGGATAAAGCCAGCGAGGAGAACGAGCGCAACGGCCTGGTGGTCGACACGGTGCACGGCCAGATCGGCGTCGTGCAGATCGCCGGCTTCGTTGCCCGCCGCATCCTGTGCTTCGTGCAGCCGAACGAGCCTATCGAGGCAGGCGAACGCATCGGTCTCATTCGTTTCGGCTCGCGGCTGGACGTTTTCCTTCCCGCCGGCGCCGAGCCGCGGGTGACGCTTGGTCAGACAGCGGTTGCCGGTGAAACCGTCATTGCGGAATTCGGCTCCCGCAAAGGACCGACGACAAGCCGGCGCGGTTGACCAGAGCCTGGAGCGCGAGATGAAGACGCCTTTTCCCCCTTTCGAGCCCAACGGTCCGAACGACGAGGCGCGCGGCCCTCGCCTCCGTGAAATTCCGCTTCGGCTGATGGTGCCGAACCTCATCACGGTCCTTGCCATCTGCGCGGGCCTGACGGGCGTCCGGCTGGCATTCGAAGGCCGCTACGAGCTGGCCGTCGCGATGGTGTTGCTGGCTGCCTTTCTCGACGGGGTCGACGGCCGCGTAGCGCGGTTGATGAAGGCGACCTCCAAATTCGGCGCGCAGATGGATTCGCTTGCCGATATCGTTAATTTCGGCGTTGCCCCTGCCCTCGTCATCTATGTCTTCCTGCTCGATCAGGCGCGCTCGCTCGGATGGATCGCCGCGTTGATCTATACGATCGCCGCGGGACTTCGGCTTGCCCGCTTTAATGTGATGGCGGAGCGGGAGAACAAGGCTTCCTGGCAGTCCGAATATTTCGTCGGCGTGCCTGCACCCGCCGGCGCAATGCTGGTGTTGCTGCCGGTCTATATCGGCTTTCTCGGCGTCACTCCGGGACCGGCCTTTGCCTATTGGAGCTCAGGCTACACTGTCCTCATTGGCTTCCTTCTCGTCAGCCGCCTGCCGGTCTGGTCGGGCAAGACCGAGGGCAGCCGCATACGTCGCGACCTCGTGCTTCCCATCATGCTTGGCATCGTCGTCTATGTGGCGCTGCTAATGAGTTATACTTGGCAGGTCATGGTGGTGACGGTTGCAGCCTACCTGCTTTCGCTGCCACTTGGAGCCCGTTCCTGGCAACGGAAATACGGCACTTACACAATCAACGGGCCGGCCGACCCCGATGTCGATGACGCCAATGACGATATTGGCCGGCATATTTAAGAAAAAATAAATATATATATTAGATATCTCTTGATGACCGGCTTGACACCAGCCTCGCGAAATATGCTGGACGTTTACAAAAGCTGATTGGAAAGCGCCTTGGATTTGTCGTGATTTGCAACAAAAAAGCGAATCATAACAACGCACCCGGGAAGGAGAACACAATGACTTCAAACAAGGACAACACGGAGCAGCCGGCGCCGAAGACGGACCTCGCAGCGCTCTATCGCCCCCTCGGCCTCAAGGCCGTCACCGCCGCCTACCTCATGCTGAAAAGCAAGCCGCCGCTTACCAAGAAGATCGCCTAAAGGCCGCTCGTGAACCGGGCGAGCAGGCTGAGTGCCAGCAGGCTCATGACAATCCCGATAATGACATCCAGCACCCGCCACGCCGCGGGTCTGGCGAATACAGGCTGAAGCAGCCGCGCGCCGTATCCAAGCCCGAAAAACCATATGAATGACGCGAGCCCTGCCCCTGCTGCGTAGGCTAACCGCGCCGTCCCCTGATAGGCCGCCGACAGACTGCCGAGCAGCACGACCGTATCCAGATAGACATGTGGATTGAGAAAGGTGAAGGCAAGGCAGGTTGCCACCGCCGCCTTCAAGCTCACGCCGTTCTCGGTATCGGCCTTCAAGGCATGCGGCTGCATCGCACGGCGGAACGCCAGGAACGCGTAACTTCCGAGGAACGCCACTCCGCCGAGGGTTACCACCGTAATCAGCCTCGGCGATTGCGAGACGATCGTGCCGAGCCCGGCGACGCCCGCCGCGATCAGCACGGCATCCGACAGCGCGCAAATCAGGCACAGGATGAAGACATGGGATCGCAGCAGCCCTTGTCGCAGGATGAAAGCATTCTGCGCACCGATGGCGATGATCAGAGAGGCGCCGAGAAGGAAGCCGGAAACGGCGGCAGAGAAAAATGACATGGGAAATCCGAAAACTGGGAAGGGATTGGCGGTCAGAAAAAGCTCAACTGACCATCGTCGGGGTCCGGCTTCGCTGCAGGCTTTGGCGGACGCTCGACGGCCACGGGCTCCTGTAGATCGGCGCCCATGTTGGCAACCTTGTTGACGCGATCGGACACCGCAATCATTTCAAGGAAATCCTCTGCGGCCGGCGCGAGCAGATCAGTCACGTCACGCGGTTCCTGTGTCTTGCAATCGAGCCAGCGCGCAAAATCCTCCGGCTTGATGATCACGGGCATGCGCTCGTGGATCGCAGACATCGCCCGGTTTGCCTTGGTCGTCATGATTGCAGCAGTGTCGACCTCGGAACCATCGGCGGACGACCAGGTCTCCATCAGCCCGGCAAAGGCCAGGATGCCGCCGCCCCGCGGCCGCACCCAATAGGCCTGCGGTTTCTCGCTGGTTTCCTTGGCCGGCCGGTGCCATTCATAGAAACCGGAGGCCGGAACAAGGACGCGGCGGTGGCGCATGGCGGCCCGGAACGACGCCTTGCCGATGGCCGTTTCGGCGCGCGCGTTGATCAGCAGCGGAAACTCCTTCGGGTCCTTGACCCAGCCTGGCGTGAACCCCCAGCGTACCAGAAGGGCGCCACGATCGGGAAGATTGCTGCCCCTGTCCTGACCTTCTCCGGCGATGACCACGAGGATGGGTTGCGTCGGCGCAATATTATAGCGCGCGGGAAAATCTTCGAGCTCGAGCAGCCCAAGCAATTCCCGCACCTCTTCCGGGGTGGCCGTCAAGGCAATTCGTCCGCACATCCGGCTTGTCTGGCATCACGAAATGGCGCGGTCAAGGATCGGGTTCAAGGATAAGACATGGCGGCCAATCTGCAGCCATGCAATTATGAGCGGACGCAAAAGAATCTCGGTTCGGCACAATGACAATGCTCCCCCGTCTTGCCTCCTCGGCAATCCTTGAACGCGACGGCCAGTTTCTCCTGGTGCTGCGGCGCAACCCACCATCGGCTGACATGTATGCCTTTCCGGGAGGGCGAGCCGAGGAAGGTGAGACGCCGGAGGAAACCGCGATCCGGGAATTCGCCGAGGAGACCGGCATCAGCGCGCGCAATGCGCAGCTGTTTGCTACCTATGACCTGCCGACCCACGCCAAGGACGGGACGGTTCACAGTCACTTCTTCCTATCGGTCTTCACTGTTGAAGCAGACGAGGATACGGTCGCGGTGGCAGCCGACGACGCGGCCGATATCGGCTGGTATACAGCTGGGGAAATCCGCGAACTTCCGGTTCCCCCGAGCGTAATTGACTGCATCGAGCGTCTTAGCAAAGGCGAATAAACAGGTGAAAACATTGAGCAGGCCTTGATACCGTCATGCTCTGGGTATCAAATAATCACATGATTCTTCGCCGTTCCGTTGTCGTTCTGGTGCTTGCCTGCGCGTTTCCCGGGCTATCGGCCCTCGGCCAGCCTGCGGCGAACACGACGGCGCCAGCTACTGAGGCGACGGAGCGGCCGGCGCCATATGACGACGATCTGACGCGGCTTTCGGTGATCCTTGGCTCGGTGCAATATCTGCGCAGTCTATGCAATACGACCAAGGAAGACGACTGGCGCCTCGGTATGCAACAGTTGCTCGACGCGGAGACGAAGAGCGAACCAAAACGGCGCGAAAGACTGACTGCCGCCTTCAACCGTGGCTATAGATCGTTCGCTTCCGTCTACACCGATTGCACATCTCAGGCGATCGTGGCAGAAGAGCGCTACCGTAACGAAGGTGCAACACTCGCTACAGAAATAACCGCACGCTTTGGAAATTGACTATTTATTAACCTCTTTCGACGGCGAGCCGTGTCGTTTTAGGAAAAGGCTGTTAAAGTTGTTAACCGAGCGGTAAGGACATGGACGTTTCGAGGAAAGAAGCAATGCAAACAAGCCTCAACGACATTGACGACATGATCGTCCACGAAAAGATGCAAGCCGCCCTGGAATACCAGAACGAAGCCTGGGCGGACGGCATGGCTGACGGGATAGAACCCGAGATCATCGCAGACGCCGCCATTGCGCATGCGATTCGGGAAACCATCCGCATCATTGGAGAACACGGCGCCGAAGCCTTGCTCGAATCACTGCGCGATCGCATGCTGGCAGGCGAATTCTCTCCGAACCGCGCCCTGCAGTAATAGCAACAGCAAGAGACCTTTGATGCGCACCGCCTTGGGCAATGACCGGCGACCTTCCGTTGCCTCGCTCCTTACCGCAACAATGCTCGCCGGCGCTGTTTTCCTGCCCTTGCCTGCTTCTGCATTTTCGCAGTTGAACGGCCCGGTCTTGCAAAAGCCCGCACCCGCTGCCAGGGAGAAGCCGGTGCAGCAGGCGCTCGAAGCACCATCCAAGACCATTCCCATGCCCGACCCGCTGGTAAACGACAAAGCCGGCCAGGGGTCATCGAGCGGTAGCGGGGCCGACAGTTCTGCAGCCAACGCAAAATCCGTCGAGGTCATCTACGATATCAATAAGGCCCCGGAGCCGGTACGCAAGCTGCGCGAAATGATCGTCGAAGCGGCGGCATCCGGCGATCTGGAGCGCCTTCGTCCGTTGATGAATGTCGGCGGCGGGCTCAAGCAGACGCAGGTTACGGCGGATGATCCCGGCGAAGACCCGATCAAATCGCTGCACGATCTTTCTGGCGATGCCGATGGCATCGAGGTTCTTTCCATCCTCCTCGACATCATGTCGACGGGTTTTGCCCATGTCGGCGCAGGAACCCCCGACGAGATGTATGTCTGGCCCTATTTTGCCGAGAAGGACATCAAGACGCTGACGGCGCCCGAGAAGGTCGATCTGATGCGAATCGTCACTGCGGGCGACTATTCTGACATGCTGGAATTTGGCGGTTACAATTTCTACCGCGTCGGCATCACGCCTGACGGAAAATGGAAATTCTTCTCCGCCGGTGAGTGATAGCAACCTTTGCGTCGCCGGCCTCAAGCGTTGAACCTTGCGGTTCGCCGCTCCAGAGCTTACCTCTATGGGACAGGCCAACGTGACGGGATTCCCATGCCAGCCGTATATCTGAAAGACCGTTCCCTGATCAGAGTAGCCGGCGCCGATGCCGAGCCTTTCCTTCAGAATTTGATTACCACGGACCTTGCTGCCCTTGCTGAAAACGAGGCGCGTCCCGGCGCACTGCTGACGCCGCAGGGCAAGATATTGCTCGACTTCATGGTCTGGCGGGACGGCGCCGATCTGGTTCTCGAAACCGACAGCGACCAGCGCGATAGCCTGTTGAAGCGTCTGATGATGTACCGGCTGCGTGCTGCCATCGACCTCAAGGCGGAAGACGTCGAAGGGGTTACCGTGTCCTGGAATGTCGCTCGGATCGGCGACCGGAAGGATGCAGGTTTCGCCAAGGCCGGGGTAGACCTGTCTCGCAGTCCGGGAAACCATGGCGGCGACGATCCTGCGCTTTACGATGAGCTGCGGATCGCCAACGGCATTGCAATATCGGGCAAGGATTTCGCCCTGCTGGATGCATTCCCGCACGATGTGCTGATGGACTTCAATGGCGGCCTGTCCTTCCGCAAGGGCTGCTATGTCGGCCAGGAGGTGGTTTCGCGGATGCAGCACCGCGGCACGGCGCGTCGCCGGGTCGTGACCGTTTCCGGCGACGGCGCCCTGCCGGCAACGGGCACCGAGATCACCTCAGGCGGTAAGCCGCTTGGCACGCTTGGCACGGTGTCGGGCAAACGTGGCCTCGCCATTGTCCGCACCGACCGGGCCGGCGAAGCCATGGCTAGCGCGACGCCGATCCTTGCCGGCGAGATCGAAATATCTCTGTCGCTGCCCGCATGGTCGGGCCTCTCTTTCCCAACCGGCGTCGACGAGGCGTCCGCGTGACATCGACGAGCGCACCGCGGGCTTGGCAGCGGATGCTTTCCGGTCGCCGACTGGATTTGCTCGACCCCTCGCCCCTCGACGTGGAAATCGCCGATATCGCCCACGGCCTTGCGCGCGTCGCCCGCTGGAACGGCCAGACGTCGGGCGATCACGCCTTCTCCGTCGCCCAGCATTGTCTCGTCGTCGAGGATATCTTTGGGCGTATCGCGTCGGCGACGACGGACGAATTGCTGGTTGCCTTGCTGCATGACGCGCCGGAATATGTCATTGGCGATATGATCTCGCCGTTCAAATCGGTGGTCGGCGGCGGCTACAAGACGGTCGAAAAGCGTCTGGAAGGCGCCATACACATCCGTTTCGGGCTGCCTGCCCATCCGCAGCGCGCGCTCAAAGACCGGATTAAGAAGGCCGACACGATCGCCGCCTATTTCGAGGCAACCTCGCTTGCCGGCTTCAAGCCGACCGAGGCACAGAAATTCTTCGGGCAGCCGCGTGGTATCGTCAAGGATACGCTGCTGCTCAAGCCCCTGCCGGCGATCGAGGCTCAACGCCTTTTCCTCGAGCGTTTCGAGATCATTGAACGGGATCGGCGAGCGCAAAACAGGACCGAAAAGCCGTGAGCGCGATCGTGGTCGCTCCCCTCGCCCGTATTGCCGAAATGGCGGTGCGGCATCGATCTCGCGAGATGATCAGCCTGATTGCCAAGGAGCAGGCGTTTCACCGGCCCGCCGTGATCTCGGCCGAGCGGCATTTGCTGCTTGGGATGAACGACATCACCTTTGCCGGCACCGGCGGACTGGTTGCGCCGCAGGAGGCGCATGTCCAGGCCATTATCGATTTTGCCATAACATGGGATCGCAGTGCGCCGCTGTTGATCCACTGCTGGATGGGCGTCTCGCGCTCCCCCGCCGCGGCGTTGATTGCAGCCCTCGCCGTCTATCCGGAAGAGGACGACGTGCTGCTCGTCCGCCGCCTGCGATCCGCCTCCCCACACGCCACGCCGAATGCGCGGCTGATCCAGATCGGCGACCAGATGCTAGGGCGAGATGGTCGACTGATGGAGGCCATCCGTGCTATTGGCCGTGGCGCCGATGCCGACGGCAATGCGCCATTCGTGCTGACACTTGACGAGCCTGTCTCGTAGGTGCGCGGACATTTCCGGATTTCGAATGGCAATTCATTCGTTGACGCGCCCGGCATATGCTCCATCTAGGGCATCACGAGCAAGAGGGACACTCGGATATATTCATGGAACAGCAAGCAACAAGCGTCATCGTCGCCACGCAGACGGCACTTAGCCAGGCAAGCGCATTGGCGGTGCAATATTCCTTCTCCATCCTCGGTGCGGTCATATTGATGATACTCGGATGGACGCTGGCGGGGCTTGTCAGCCGCTGGGCCTATGAAGGCATTTCCCGCGTCAAGGGCATCGACGAGACGCTGGCCCGGTTCTTCACCAACGTCCTGCGCTATGCGCTGCTGATCCTGGTATTCGTCACCGTGCTTGGCCAGTTCGGCGTGCAGACGGCGTCGATCATCGCCACTCTCGGCGCTGCCGGCCTCGCCGTCGGTCTCGCACTTCAGGGCACTTTGCAGAACATCGCGGCCGGGATCATGCTGCTTGTCCTGCGCCCCTTCCGCGTCGGCGAATATATCGAGACGGGAAGCATCACCGGGATGGTGACCGAGATCGGCCTTTTCGCGACCGAGATGAAAACCGGCGACGGTCTATACCGGCTGGCTCCGAATTCAACTTTGTGGAACACGCCGATCACGAACTACAGCCGCGAACCGCTTCGCAAGTTCGATGTGACGTTCGGAGTTGCCGCGACGCAAGACCTGGAGCTGGTCTTGAACACGCTTCTTGACGTTGCCAAGTTCGAGCCGCGTGTCGAAAAGCAACCCGAGCCGCAGGTCTTCGTCAACAGCCTTGGCGGCACGATCACCATCACGCTGCAATATTGGGCGAAGACTGCGCAATGGGCGACGACCAGCCGCGACATGCTTCGGCGAACGAAGAAAACCTTCGACGAAAAGGGCATCACGATCGTCTGATCGACCAAATGAAAACGGCTCGCCTGTGGGCGAGCCGCGTCAACACATTTTCAAGACCGGATGCCGCTCAGGCGACATTGTCCAATTCATACTGGCCATAAGTTCCACGATATGCGTCGATCGTCTGCTGATCGGCGATGGTCGTAGCTGCACTTGAACTCATCCCTGCCTGCATCAGCGAAAGCTTGGTGTAATCTGTTTGCGCCGAACTCGGCAGCTGCATGAGCTTGGCAGCAAGGCTGCTCAGCGGACCACCGACGGTGCTGTCATTAGCGGGATCGGCGTCGAGAAGTCCTGGGGATTGCCCCGCAGCGCGTTCGTCGCTGCTGAGCATGCCGTCACCGTTCTGGTCGAGACGCGAAAGCGTCCCTCGGTACGGATACGAACTAGTTGCTATGGAAGAAACATGGGACATACAAACCTCCTATCGGAAGAGGGTCGCCTCATGCGACCTCGTTTGTACGCAATACATTCGGGTTGATCTACACGCGCTGATAGCTCGATTTGTGAGTCGCGTCAAAGAGTTTGTTAATGGCTGTTAACCTTAGTTGAAAATGTATGAATACATCTGCGTCCGCGCTGCTTGGCCGAGAGGCCGGATGCGGCCGCACTGGGGCTTGATTTCGGAGCGTTTCCTGCCACTCGCGATTGTGCCGAATCTCCAGACGGGATACGAAGCACAGGATGATCTGGCGCGAGGATAGCAGGTGAATATGGATACTGCAGCGGGCGCGTTTGCTCCATTTGAAGCGCTGGCCAGGCAGCTTTTGCCCCATGCCACCGAGGGCGACGACGGCTCGCATGACGTGGCCCATATCCTGCGCGTCTTCAAGAACGCCATGGGCATCCAGGCTCACGAAGGCGGCGACGCCCAGGTGCTGGCGGCATCGGTGTTGTTGCATGATTGCGTCTCGGTCGAGAAGAATTCACCGATGCGCACCCAGGCCTCGGCGCTGGCTGCGGCCAAGGCCTACGAAATCCTGAAGAACCTGGACTGGGCGGAGGGCGACATCGCCGCCGTCGCCCACGCCATCATCACGCACAGTTTCTCGGCCAACATCGCGCCGGAAACGCTGGAGGCGAAGATACTGCAGGATGCCGACCGTCTCGATGCCATCGGCATGGTCGGCGCGGCGCGTTGCTTCTACGTCGCCGGACGCCTGGGCTCGGGACTTTACGATCCGCTCGATCCGCTGGCTGTCGACCGCCCGCTCGACGACAAGCGTTTCGCCATTGACCATTTCGAGACGAAGCTGTTCAACCTGACGGACGGATTCCAGACGGTCACGGGACGCGCGCTCGCAAGCGAACGTCATCTGCGGCTGAAGTCGTTCCTGGACATGTTCATCGACGAAATCTGAGGGGTGCCATGCGCATCAGCGACCTTTTCATCTATCCGCTCAAAAGCGCGCGCGGGATCGCCATACCATCGGCCGCTGTCGATGCCTTTGGCCTTATCGGCGATCGCCGCATGATGATCACCGATCCAGCCGGGCATGGGATCACACAACGGGAACTCCAGGAACTGGCGCAGATCGATGTCGAGCCGGGACCGACCTCCACCCGCCTCAAGATGCAGGGAAAAGCCGATATCCTGGTGCCGACACCGCAGCCAGAGCGGCGCATGGAGGTGGATATATGGAGATCGGTCATCAGCGCCGCAGTTGCCGAGGATGGGGCAAACCGGCAGCTTTCGGAGTGGCTTGGGCGTGAGGTCAAGCTGGTCTTTTTCGACGGGCTGGCCAGGCGCGTCGCGAACCCGGAATGGGCAAGCGGCGACACGCCGGTGACTTTCTCCGACGGTTACCAGATCCTGGTAACGACCTCGGGTTCGCTAAAGGCGCTGAATGCCGACCTTGCCAAACACGGCGAGGGATCGGTCGGGATGGAGCGCTTTCGACCCAATATCGTCATCGACTGTGACGAGGAATGGCCGGAAGATCGCTGGGCTGCGATCGAGATCGCCGGCATCAGGCTCGATTTCGTCAAGCCCTGCGCCCGCTGCATCATGACGACGCAGGACCAGACGACAGGGTCGCGCCACGTGCCAAACCCTATGCCGGCGATGGGCCGGATTCGCATGTCCGCCGACCGCCGCGTGCCCGGCCCGCTATTCGGATGGAATGCAGTGCCGCGCGGCGCGGGCACGGTTGCCATTGGCGATGAGGTCACAGTTGCCAAAGCACGGCCGGAAGGCTGGGCGTTCAAGGCACGACGGGCGTAATACAACAGCGCCGGGTCAGGCTGATTTGGGCTCTGGCACCGGGCGATCCGACAATGCCGTCGCATTCAAAGCCTTCAGAGCCGCCTGCACAAATCCGTCGCGCGTCGATCCGGCGTCGAGGCCGCGCGGCTCGTAGACATGGCGGTGCAGGAAGAAGCCGGTAAGTCGGAAGGCGGCGGCAAGGCTATCGCAATCGGCAGCCGTGGCATTGTTCGCAGCAAGGAAAGCCGGCAGCGCCAGCATCTTGTCGGCCCATGGCTCGCCGGCGCTTCGCGAGACGGCGCGGCCGGATTTCGGCGAGACATAGGCGAGATCGTCGCGCGCGCCGGTCGCGGCGCATTCGACAAGGTCGAGGCCGAAGCCCAGATCATTGAGCACCGCAAGCTCGAAGCGAACGAAGAGCTCTCCGGCATCGGCGGGGTCATGGAGATTTTCGAGGATGACGTCGAGCGCGTCGTAGAGATGCGGATGGGGATCGCGCTCGGGCAAGAGCCGCAGCAGCGCACCCATTGCCTGGACGCCATAGACCGCGGTTGCCGTTTCCATCAGCCGCGCCGCTCTCAAGCGGACCGGCTCGATGCGGAATTCGCCGAGATGCTCGTCAAGCCGCGCCCGCCACGTCGCCTCGATTTGATTGCCCGCCTGCAGGACCGGCTGCATGGTCCGCGACCGGCCGCCGCGCACGAGACCCAGATGCCGGCCGCGATCACGCGTCATCACCTCGACAATGACGCTTGTCTCGCCGTGACGCTTCACACCCAGAATGATGGCCTGATCCTGCCACTGCATAAGCGGCTTGTCCTATGCGCTTTTTCGAGTCGACTTTAAAAGAAATCGAACGTCCTGTCATGGCCGGATCGGTGAAGGATCAGATCGCTTGGGGAAACAGCTTTTCAAGAAAATGGCGCATGGCCTTTTCGTCGAAAGGCTTCACCAGGAGGGGCATGCCCTGCATATCGGCGGGAAAATCCAGCGTGTCCGAATAGCCGCTAACAAAACCGAAGGGAATACCGCGGTCGATCAGCGATCGTGCGAAGCCGAAACTCATCGCTTCCCCCAGATTAACGTCGAGCAGCGCGAAATCATACATGCTCACACTGACGGCCTCGATCGCCTGCTCCAGGTTGGACGTGATTTCAATCGTCTCCACGCCGATCTCGCGGAGAACCTCCTCAGCCTCCATGGCGATAATGAGGCTGTCTTCGAGAATAAGAGCCCGTCGCGCGATCATGGCGTCGCCGTTCCCACATGGCGGCGCTTGCAAGAGCCGCCTGGTCGAAATTCCCACATCTATACCTCCGGCACCCCGCATGGCCCGTCCTGTCTGGAACACACTCGTAAATCCGTTTTGCCCGCCGCTTTCCCGCAAACAGTTAATGAAATCCAAAACTGGTCGAAAAATGACGCTTTCGACAATCTATGCTGTCTGTAGCCCCAGCGCATTTAAAAAAGACATGTAAGTAAATGCAACTTTAGATGAATGGCCTTTTGCCCTCGCCTAGCCCCTCCCACTCCGCCAGACCGGCCAGCGCCTGGCCGTCCAGCACATCGCAACCACGCTCCTGCCACCGGATAAAACCTCGTGACGCGAGCTTTTTCAACGTCTTGTTGGTGTGAACGATGGAGAGACCCAGCGTATCGGCAATATGCTGCTGGGTGATCGGCAAGAAACTACGCCCGTTGAAGAGCTTTAACGCAGAAGCACGCTGGTACAAATAGGCAAGCAGATAGGCCGCTCTTTCGAGAGCCGATCGACGACCTATGCTCAATAGATGCTCGTCGAGAATACGTTCCTCGCGCGCTGCGATCCAGGTCAGATCGAAGGCAAGAGAGGCATGCTTGTTGTAGAGCGTCATCAGCTTGTTGCGCTCGAAAACGCAAAGGGTGATCGGCGAAAGCGCCTCGACCGAGTGTTGCATCTCGCCCATGACGGTGCCTTGGAGGCCGATCAGATCGCCGGGTAAGACATAGTTCAATATTTGCCGGCGCCCATCCTCGAGCATCTTGTAGCGGAAACCCCAACCGGTCAGGACCGTGAAAAGATGTGCGCTGTGAGAACCTTCAACAAGGATGGTCGAACCTGCGTCGATAGCAAGTTCGCCGGTCTTGAAGACCTCGACGAACTCGAGCTCGTCCGCAGCGAATTCACGGAAATGCGGCAGTCCGCGTAACGGGCATTTCTTGCAAGGGGTTTTTGCTTCGTGAGTTGCTCTTGTGGTTGCCATTCGTGATCTTGCGGCTCGAGGCGGGGAACAGCGACTTGTCCCTGGCCACCGTCACTGCATCAACGCATGACCTTAGGCTCTGTTCCATAGACTTTTGATTTTTATGGACAAACGCCCGACAGCGGCGCTGTGTCAGCCCTTCGGAAAGTCGAGACCCATCTCACGGAAGCGCGCCGGGTCATCGCCCCAGTTCTCGCGAACCTTGACGAACAGGAACAGATGCACCGGCTGATCGAGGATTTCGGAAAGCTCCTTGCGCGACGCCGTCGAGATTGCCTTGATCGTCTCGCCGCCCTTACCGAGAGCGATCTTCTTCTGGCTATCGCGCTCGACATAGATCACCTGCTCTATGCGAACCGAGCCGTCCTTGCGCTCTTCCCATTTTTCCGTTTCGACATGCGAGGAATAGGGGAGCTCCTGATGTAGGCGCAGAAACAGCTTTTCACGGGTGATCTCGGCAGCAAGCTGGCGGATCGGCAGGTCGGAGATCTGGTCTTCCGGATAATACCAGGGCCCTTCCGGCAGGGTCTTTGCCAGATAATCCATGACGTCGTCGCAGCCCGAACCGTTTTCCGCCGAGATCATGAAGGTCTTGGCGAAGTTGATCTTTTCGTTGGCGACGCGCGCGAGTTCAAAAAGGTCCTCGCGCTTTACCTGGTCGATCTTGTTGAGCACGAGGATCTTCGGCTGGAAGACTTCCTTTAGACCCTCGAGGATGGCATCGCCATCGCCCCTGAGGCCACGCTCGCTGTCGATCAGAAGCATGATCAGATCGGCATCCTTGGCACCGCCCCAGGCAGACGTCACCATGGCGCGGTCAAGTCTTCTGCGCGGCTTGAAGATGCCCGGCGTGTCCATGAAGACGATCTGCGCATTGTCGTGGATTGCAATGCCGCGCACCACGGCGCGCGTCGTCTGCACCTTGTGGCTGACGATCGACACCTTGGCGCCGACGAAGCGGTTGACAAGCGTAGACTTGCCGGCATTCGTTGGCCCTATCAGCGCAACAAAGCCCGAATGGGTCGGACGAGTATCGATTTCGGGGGCGCCGTCGCCGGCAGCCATGTCTTCAGTTTCGGTCATATTTTCCGTCATTTCCCGGCAGAAGGTGTCTGCCAAATGCCTTCGCGCTCCAGGATCTTCGTGGCAGCCACCTGTTCGGCCGCACGTTTGGAGCGTTCTGTTCCAGTTTCAGGCGCAGTTCCGGCAACTTCCACCGTCACCGTAAAGCGGGGATCGTGATCCGGTCCGCTGCGGTCTTCAACCCTATAGATGGGTGTAACACCAAACTTGGCGTGTGCCCATTCCTGCAATTCCGTCTTGGCGTCCCGCCTTGCCCCGTCAGGGCGAATGGCACGGCCTTCCCAGTAGCGCAGAATGAACTTGCGGGCAACTTCGAGCCCGCCATCGAGATAAAGTGCTGCAATCAGGCTTTCGACGACATCGGCGCGAACGTTCAGCATTCGCTTTCCGGTCAGTTTCTTCACATCGGCGCCAGTGCGGATGAAGAGGTGCAACTGCATCTCGTCGGCGACAAGCGCGCAGGTCTCGGCGCTGACCAGCTGGTTCAGGCGAACAGATAGCTCGCCTTCCGCCGCATTTCCGAACGTGCGAAACAGCAATTCTGCAATGCACAGACCAAGAACACGATCACCAAGAAATTCGAGGCGCTCGTAGTTGCCGCCCTTCTGGCTTCTGGCGCTGGCATGTGTCAGCGCCCAATCCAGGCGCTCTTTCTCTTCGAATTCGTAGCCGATGGCTGCTTGAAGCTTGGCACGATCCGCCGATGAGAGCGTCTGCGCTTTGCTCATTCGACAACCTTGAAAATGCGGTCCCAACGCATGTTCGTCGGCCATTTCCAGATCTCGCGGAACGAGGTGTCGTTACCGAGCGAGAAGAAGATGACGCTGGCGCGGCCGACAAGGTTCTCGGCGGGCACATATCCGACGTCGAAGCGGCTATCCAGCGAGTTGTCGCGGTTGTCGCCCATCATGAAATAATGGCCTTCGGGCACGATGAATTCGCGCGTGTTGTCACCGCGCGAAACCGGAGACTGGTCAAGCGTATCGTAGGTCTTGCCGTTATCCAGCACTTCCTTATAGACCGGAACATCGTCGCCCGGATCGAGCTTGTAATCCGAGGTGAACGAACCGTCCGGCTGACGCGGAACCGCCTTGCCATTGATGTAGAGTATGCCTTCCTTCACCTGGATGTGGTCGCCAGGAAGACCGACGAGACGCTTGATGTAGTCAACATCGGGATTGGGCGGGAAGCGGAAGACGACGACATCGCCACGCTTGGGCTCACTTGCGAAAATACGGCCGCTGAAGATGTCGGGTGAAAAGGGCATCGAATATTTCGAATAGCCGTAGGCGAATTTGTTGACGAAGATATAGTCGCCGACGAGGAGTGTCGGCATCATCGAGCCTGACGGGATGGTGAACGGCTGAAACAACACCGTACGGATGATCATCGCGAGCAACAGCGCCTGAATGATAACCTTGATATTTTCCCAAAGGGCGCTCTGCTGTTTTTCTGCTTTCTCGGACACGCAGTCTTATTCCTTTTTCGCACCCCACCGGCGCAGTGTGTTTTAAGGGACTCTCTATCCGCTTCATATCACGGCGGCAATGAGGCGAACATTAAAAGCAGGTAACCCCCGCCATTTCAGGCTTGATGCGGAAGCGCCTCGATAATCACGAAGGCTTGAGCAAGCGGGAAATCGTCGGTTATCGTCAAATGGATGGCAGCATGATGGCCTTCCGGCAACATTGAAGCCAGTCTTTTTGCCGCTCCGCCCGTCAGTTGCATGGTGGGTTTGCCGCTCGGGAGATTGACGACGCCCATGTCGCGCCAGAATACGCCCTGGGCAAGACCGGTGCCGAGCGCCTTGGAACAGGCTTCCTTGGCAGCGAAACGCTTGGCATAGGATGCCGCCTTGTTGCGCCTGCCCTCGGACTTGGCCCGCTCGATATCGGTAAAGCAGCGGTGGGTGAAGCGCTCTGCGAACCGCTCGATCGATTTCTCGACGCGCCGGATATCGATCAGGTCGCTACCGATGCCGATAATCATGAAACTCCCCCGCCGAATTCCGCATATGACCCATCGCGATCAGACACTCGGCACGTTTTCAGCGGCAAGCGTCAGGCGCTCCCGCGCGCGGTCCAGCAGCTTGGCTCTGCGACGAGCCTGAAAACCGCGAACGCCATAATAGGTGATGCCATAGACGATCAAGCCGGAGATGATGGCAGGCGGCACGGCGCCGATCAGCATCGGCTTCAAGATAGGATCCCAGAGTTGGCTGAGGTCCAACTTCTTGAACAAGGCCGGCAGATCGATGCCGTTGCTGTGCTCATGGCCGTCCATGCCAAGGACAAGACGGCCAATCTCCCAGGTGATCGCCCAGATGAACGGATAGGTCAGTGGATTACCGGCGGCAAGGCAGCCAAGCGCCGCGGCGACTAGATTGCCGCCGACGACATAGGCAAGCACGAATGCCATTATTATATGGACACCGATGAACGGCGTCCAGGACACCAGGATGCCGGCCGTAAAGCCCGCGGCGATCGCATGGGGGGAAGCGGTCAGACGCACGATGCGCTTCTGAAAATAGCGCAGCGGTCGCAATGGACCCTTGCGCGGCCAGAGGGCCTCCCGCAATTTCTCACTCAGTGTTGGTGGTTTTCGGCGGCGAAACAACATGCCGCATATCTAGTGCAAGGGGTGCCGCCATGACAAGGGCACCGACGCATATGATATTAGAATAGCAAACTTGCGAGGCCATTCTCTTCAGGGGCGCCGCAAATCTCGCGCCCCCTCTCCTATTTACAGTATCGTCTTGTAATTAAAGCTGGCGGAACAGGCCGCGATCAACCTGGCGCTGGCGATATTCAAGATCAAAACGGTCATTCGAGCCGTTCAGGTATGCCATTTCGCGCTCTTCAATGCTGCGGGGACGCAGCGAATTAGCGAACTTCTTGATAGGTCCAAACATCGTCTTACCTCATCTTGGTTTCATCTTTTCGATGACCACAACATAGGCGTTGCAAGGGTCGATTACCACCGCTTTAAAACGAGTGCAGTCCTGCGCACGGCGCATAGCTATGTCATAGGACGGTCAAAAATGATTATAAAACGGTCACAAATTATGCAGTCGGTCAAAACTGCGGCGCAGGATTTAATTATTCGTAAAGCCGCTTCACCGTTGCGATGCAATCGAGCTCCTTCAGTTGCACCAGCATCTGGTTAAGCTGCCTCAGATCCCACACCTCGACATCGAGCGCCATTTCCGTAAAATCCGCCGCGACGCGCACCGTGTTGAGGATGCGGATGTTCACGTCGATATCGGCAACCGTCTGCGAAACCTTGGCAAGCGTTCCCGGCTCATTCAAGGCATTGATCAGGATGCGGGCCATGAAACGCGACTTGTTGGCCTCGTCGAGATCCCAGCGGACGTCGATCCAGCGTTCCGGCTGATCATCGAAGCGCTGCAGCACGGGCGACTGTATCGGATATATGGTCATGCCCTTGCCTTTTTCCATGATGCCGACGATGCGATCGCCGGGAACGGCGCCGGTCGGGGCAAAATGAACCTCGACGTCTGCCGCCAGGCCGCGAATGGGAAGGGCCTCCAGGCCATCGCCTCCGACGCTGGCGAGATCGGCCGTGTTCTTACCGGGGATCTTGAAGATCATGCCGGAAGCGCTACGAACATTAAACCAGCCTTCGTCGCCGGCAGGCTTCACAGTGACGCGTTCATCCTGATGATCGGGGTAGACAGCGCGCAAGACATCGAGCGAGGACATCTCACCGCGGCCGACTGCCGCAATCGCATCCTCGACGTCCTTCTGGCCGAGACGATGCAGCGCGGGCTTCAACGATTCCCTCGAAAAGATCTTGCCGGCGCGCTCGAAGGTGCGCTCCAGAATGCGGTGGCCGAGGCCGGCATATTGCTTGCGGATCGCCATGCGGGTGGCCCGGCGAATTGCGGCGCGCGCCTTGCCGGTGACGACGATCTCTTCCCAGGCAGCCGGCGGAACCTGCACGCCGGAGCGGATAATCTCGACTTCGTCGCCGTTGGCGAGGCGCGTGACGAGCGGCATGATGCGGCCGTTGATCTTGGCGCCGACTGTCGTGTCGCCGATATTGGTGTGCACCGCATAGGCAAAGTCGATCGGGGTGGCGCCACGTGGCAGGGCGATCAGCTTTCCCTTCGGCGTGAAGCAGAAAACCTGGTCCTGGAACAGCTCAAGCTTGGTGTGTTCGAGGAATTCTTCCGGGCTATCGCCTTCGGCAAGCGCCTCGATCGTGTGGCGCAGCCAGGAATAGGCGTTGCTCTCGCGCGAAAGCAGCGCGCCCTCGATATTGGTCGGATCCTTGTAGAGCGCGTGAGCGGCGATGCCATATTCGGCGATCTCGTGCATGCGCATGGTGCGGATCTGCAATTCGATACGCTGGCTCGACGGTCCGACAATGGTGGTGTGCAATGAACGGTAGTCGTTTTGCTTCGGTGTCGAGATATAGTCCTTGAACCGGCCGGGAACGACGCGCCAGCGCGTATGGACGATCCCCAGCGCCCGGTAACAGGCGGGAATGTCCTCGACGAGGATGCGGAAACCGTAAACGTCGGAAAGCTGCTCGAAGGACAGGGATTTCGACTGCATCTTGCGAAAGACCGAATAGGGCTTCTTCTGCCGGCCCTTGGCCACCGCATTCGACAGGCCGTTGGCGACCAGAAGGTCGCGCAGCTCGGTTTCGATCTTCTTTACCAGGCCTTCGTTGCGCCGCGACAGCTCTTCCAGGCGCTTGGTGACCGTATCATGCGCTTCGGGATTGATGTGGCGGAAGGAAAGCTCCTCCAGCTCTTCGCGCATATCCTGCATGCCCATGCGGCCGGCGAGCGGCGCATAGATATCCATGGTCTCCTCTGAGATGCGGGCCCGCTTCTCCTGCGACATATGCTCGAGAGTGCGCATATTATGCAGACGATCGGCGAGCTTCACCAGGAGGACGCGCACGTCATCGGAGATGGCAAGCAGGAGCTTACGCAGGTTTTCCGCCTGCTTGGCCTTCTTGGTAACCAGATCGAGTTTCTTGATTTTTGTCAGGCCCTCGACGAGCCGGCCGATATCCTCGCCGAACAGCTCATCAATCTCGGCGCGCGTCGCGGTCGTATCCTCGATCGTGTCGTGCAGCAGCGCAACGGCGATCGTCGATTCGTCGAGATGCATGTCGGTAAGGATTGCAGCGACTTCGAGGGGATGGGAAATATAGGGGTCGCCGCTGGCGCGCTTCTGCTGTCCATGCTTCTGCATCGCATAGACATAGGCTTTGTTCAGGAGGGCTTCATTGGCGTCGGGCTTGTATTTCTGAACGCGCTCAACGAGCTCGTATTGCCGCATCATCCAAAGCTACTCCGATAAAACAAAAGCGCGCCAATCGGGTGACTGGCGCACACATGGTTCATCATCATATCGCTCTGCGACAGAGCATCAAGCGCAGGATCAGTAATCGTCGCTTTTTTCTGGCGGAACAAGACCTTCGATGCCCGCAAGAAGCTCTTCTTCCGACATCTGGTCGAAGGTGACGGCTTCCGGCTGGTCGTCTTCCTGCTCGTTGTCGGACGATGCGGAGGAGCCGGCGCTCGCAAGGCTTGCCGGATCAGGCTCCGGCTCGTCAACTTCGACGTGCTTCTGCAGCGAGTGGATGAGGTCTTCCTTGAGGTCGTCGGGAGACAGGGTCTCGTCGGCAATTTCGCGAAGCGCTACAACCGGATTCTTGTCGTTGTCGCGATCGATCGTGATTGCAGCGCCCTGCGAAACAAGCCGAGCACGATGGCTCGCGAGGAGCACGAGCTCGAACCTGTTTTCTACCTTATCGATGCAATCTTCTACTGTGACACGGGCCATTGCCTGTCCTTTACGGGTCGTGATGTCGTCGACATGTCGTGGAGTTAGGATGCCCGATACAATCAAACGAAGGCAAATTCAAGTTTTTCCTGACGGTACCGTACCAATCCTTGTTTTGCGCTCCAGATTTCGTTAGACAAATTGCTAATTCTACCTATGGTTGCTTGGAATATTTTAAAGGGTGCCCTAAATCTTCTGTATATGAATAATTCATAAAATAAATGAATTGTTCGCCCAAGTTGATGCAAGAGATTGTTTTGATTGCAGTTTGGCGAAATTATTACGTTTAGATAACAATGGATAAACAGACGATGTTTGACCCGCGCGAAAAAATTGCACTGTTCATCGACGGCGCCAATCTGTACGCCGCTTCCAAGAGCCTCGGCTTTGACATCGATTACCGCAAGCTTCTGAAAGCCTTCCAGAAGCGGGGCTACTTGCTGCGCGCCTATTATTACACGGCGCTCATCGAGGATCAGGAATATTCGTCCATCCGCCCGCTGATCGACTGGCTTGATTACAACGGCTACAAGGTCGTGACCAAGCCGGCAAAGGAATTCACGGATTCTATGGGACGCCGCAAGATCAAAGGCAATATGGACATCGAGCTTGCCATCGATGCCATGGAGCAGTCCGAAACGGTGGATCATCTGGTGATCTTTTCCGGTGACGGCGATTTTACGACGCTTGTCGAGGCTCTGCAGCGGCGCGGCCGAAAGGTTTCCGTGATTTCCACCATGGCAACCCAGCCGCCGATGATCGCCGACGATCTGCGTCGTCAGGCCGACCACTTCATCGACCTTATTACACTGAAGGCGGAGATTGGCCGAGATCCTTCGGAGCGTCCACAACGACAGATTGAACCGGCCGCATCGGGCGACGTCGAGGACTGAGGTTTCGGCGTTCGCCGGGTTTGTTCAAAGTCCCCTGGACAAGGTGTTCAGCCCATCGCTTCGAAGCTGGTTGGCGCGGCACCGTTCGATAGGACACGGCGACCCATTTCCTCGAATTGTGCCTGGCCCTCGATGACGGTCAGGAAATGGTTACCGGCCAAGGCGCCCATCTTGCTTGCAAATGACGAGCTGCCATAGGCGAACAGCAATTCCGTTTCGCAATTGCCGCCGGGATAAAGCAGGGCATCGCCACGCGACGGGTGGCTGGTTTGATTTTCAAAACCTACGCCGAACTCGAAATCGCCAAGCGGCACCCATACCGCCGCGCCGCTCCAGCGCGAATGGATGGCCTTGTTGCGAAACGGCAGCCTTGAAGATGTTGCAGGTGAGCGGGGCCTTTTCCAACTCAAGCCGCGCAACGAAATTGAGATCGCCGATCGATATCCTCTGCCGTTCTACTAGCCGTGATCCTTGAGAACCCGGCTCTTCTGCCGGTTCCAATCGCGCTCCTTCTCCGACTGGCGCTTGTCGTGGAGCTTCTTGCCCTTGGCAAGCGCCAGCTCCAGCTTGGCCCTGCCCTGGTCATTGAAATAGATCTTCAGCGGGATGAGCGTCATGCCCTCGCGGTTGATGCCCACGCGCAAACGGCCGATCTCGCGGGCGGACAGCAGCAGCTTGCGCCGGCGGCGCGGCTCGTGATTGAAGCGATTGGCTTGCAAATATTCTGGCAGGTAGGAGTTGATCAGCCAGATCTCGCCGCCTTCATCCGATGCGTAGGATTCGGCGATATTGGCCTTGCCTTCGCGCAACGCCTTGACCTCGGTGCCCATCAACATGAGCCCGGCTTCATAGGTGTCCATGATCTCGTAATTGTAGCGGGCCTTGCGGTTCTCCGCGACAATCTTCTTCACGACGCGTTGGCTGCCTTTGGGTGCCATGTCTTCTTGTCCGTCCTTCAAATTCAGCCGCGTCTTCTGCGACACGAAATCGCAAAGCTGCTGATCGTCCAGAGCATTAGATAGGGGAGTGTGACGGCCTTGTGAAGGCGGCTGGCGTGGAGAGGCGCAATTAGGTCGCCTCGCCCCGCCGATCCGTCAGTTTAAAAGACCGGCATGGCGCATGGCGCTGTCGATGGCGGCTTCCGTGCCCGGCTCAAGCGTCGGCAACAATGGCGAGCGCACGTTCCGGCTCATGCGGCCAAGCCTGGCCAAGCCGTATTTCGCGCCACACAACCCCGGCTCGATGAAGATCGCCCTGTGCAGCGGCATCAGGCGATCCTGATAATCCAAAGCCTTGGCATAATCGCCGGCGAGCGTCGCCGCCTGCAGCTCGGCGCAGAGGCGCGGCGCCACATTCGCCGTGACCGAAATGCAGCCGACGCCGCCATGGGCGTTAAAGCCGAGGGCAGTTGCGTCCTCGCCGGACAACTGCCTGAAATCGTTGCCGCACGTGATGCGCTGCTCGGAAACACGCTCGATCTTGCCCGTCGCATCCTTGACGCCGACAATATTGCCATAGGCCTTGGCAAGCGCGCCCATCGTTTCGGGCGTCATATCGACGACCGAACGGCCGGGAATGTTATAGATGTAGATCGGCAGCTTCACCGCCTCGGCGATCGCCGCGAAATGGGCGTAGAGGCCCTTCTGCGTCGGCTTGTTGTAATAGGGGGTGACGACGAGAACGGCGTCCGCTCCGACCTTTTCGGCATGCGAAGCCAGCTCGATCGCTTCCCTGGTGTTATTGGAGCCGGCGCCGGCCATGACGGGAACCCGCTTGCGCGCCACCTCAATGCAGAGTTCGACGACCCGTTTGTGCTCCTCATGCGAAAGTGTCGGCGATTCACCCGTGGTGCCAACGGGAACGAGCCCGCTGCTGCCTTCCGTGATCTGCCATTCGACGTGGGAAGCGAAAGATTGCTCGTCAACCTTGCCCGCATCGGTGAAGGGCGTGACGAGAGCGGGAATGGATCCCCTGAACATGCAAGACTCCTCGAGGCCTGGCATTCACGCTTCAGCCGCATTCCATGGTTATGAATCCGGGCACCATAAAGCGGCCTCTTGACTGCGACAAGCACGCTTTGCATGGTTCTGGGCAAAATCCGATATCATAATTGATCGAAATTTCGTGACTGCGCTAAGGTTTCGTTAAGGAGCCTCTCGGCAAATGGAGGGGGTTAGCAGTTTCCGCGTGAGCACCCGAATGAAAAAAGCTGGTTTGTTCCTTTCTGTCGTCGGCCTGAGCGCTGCGTGGGGCAGCCTTGCGGCGGAATTTCCCGCCACGGGTAACCCGGCTGCGGCCCGCAGATCAGTGACAGACGTCGCGATGACCATACCAGATCCACTGGTGACGGGGTCGATCCCGCGAAGCTCCTCGATTGCACCTATCAGCGGCGACCTCAAGGCCGGCCTCGACGCACTGTCCGACAAGAAACCGCAACAGGCGCTTGGCATTCGCAACGGTATGACCTCCGGTTCACTCGACCGGCACATCCTCACCTGGGCGATCGTCACATCAGGCCTGCCAGGCGTGCCGTCCGCCGAGATTGCCGCAGCGCCGCGCGAACTGGCCGGCTGGCCGGGCCTTGGCGGGCTTCGTTCCAATTCGGAACGGGCACTCTTTAACGAAAACCCGCCGGCCGACGAGGTCATTGCGGCGTTCGGCAGCACGCAGCCGGAAACGGCACAGGGCGCCGTCGTCCTTGCCCGCGCGCTCGTCTCGCGCGGCCAGCCGGCACAGGCGGCAAAGCTCATTCGCAAAGTCTGGCGAACAGAAGGCCTCGACAAGCCGTTCGAGGACAAGGTTCTCGCGGAATTCTCCGGATTGCTTGGCCCCGCCGACCACAAGGCGCGGATGGATTATCTGCTCTATCGCGACCGGACGGCCCAGGCCAAGCGCTTCGCCGACCTTGGCAAGGCTCAGTCGCTTTATACCGCTTGGGCAGCGGTCAGCAACAAGTCGGCCAATGCGGGCGCGCTGCTGAGTTCCATCGACGCCAAGTGGAAGAGCGACCCGGCCTATCTTTTCATGCGGATCGAATATTTGCGCCGCCAGGACAAGTATGACGAGGCGGCAGCTCTGTTCGCGCAGATGCCGCGCGACCGTGCAGCCCTTGTCGATCCGGGCCAGTGGTGGAACGAGCAACGTATCGTCAGCCGTGGCCTCGCCGACGAGGGCAACTTCAAAGCCGCTTACCGTCTTGCCGCGAGCAACGTCGCCGTCAGTCCACAGGATGTGGGAGAAGCAGAATTTCACGCCGGTTGGTATGCGCTTCGCGGCCTGAAGGACGGCGCGACCGCTGAGGATCACTTCCGCAAGATCCTGCAGATATCGAGCGGGCCCATCTCCGTATCGCGCGCATGGTATTGGCTTGGGCGTGCTGCCGAGGCGGGTGGCCCCGGCAAGGCTGCCGACTTTTATGCCAAGGCCGGGGCACTACCGAGCACCTTCTACGGCCAACTGGCCAATGAACGGGTCGGCCGGCGGACGCTCAACGTCACCTATCCGTCGCCGACCGCGGAAGACAGGCAGCGCTTTCAATCACGCGAGGCGGTCATGGCGATCTCCAGGCTTGAGGCGGCCGAAAACGGCTGGCGCGCCGACAGCCTTTATCGCGCGCTCGCCCAGCAGCTTCAAAGCCCCGGCGAAATTGCAATTCTGGCGGCACGGGCCGAGAAATCGGGCAATCATCAGCTTTCGCTGCAAGTGGGCAAGATCGCCTATGGGCGCGGCATCGACGTAGCGGCGCTCGCCTTCCCGATCGGTGTCATTCCGGACAATGCCAATATCGCCGGATCGGGCAAGGCACTGGCCTATGCGATCGCCCGCCAGGAAAGCGCGTTCAACCCGCAGGCCGTTTCGGCCGCCAACGCCCGCGGCCTTCTCCAGCTTTTGCCGAAAACCGCAAAGGCCGTCGCCATCCGCCACGGCATCGCCTATTCCAAGGACCGCCTGACGGACGACGCCGGCTACAATGCGACGCTCGGGGCTCACTATCTCGGCGAGCAAATCGATACCTTCGGCGGCTCCTACATCCTGACCTTCGTTGCCTACAATGCCGGGCCGAACAAGGTGCCGGAGTGGATCGATCGCTATGGCGATCCGCGCGGCAAGTCGATTGACGAAGTCGTCGACTGGATTGAGCGCATCCCCTTCCCCGAAACGCGGAATTATGTCCAGCGCGTCATGGAAAACTACCAAGTCTACAAGGCACGACTCGGTCAGAAAACCGACATCGAACAGGACCTGATCCACGGCCGGGGCTGACCACTACTCCTAACGGGTTAGATTGTCGAAACTGCCAAAAGGCGTTACATCCTCGCCGGGGTAACAACGACCGAGGGCAGCGTCGATGGCCACCGACTACGAGAGCGGTTTTCTTGCAAGGATTTTCGAGGCATCGGACGGGCTGAAGCTCTATGCTCGCGACTACGGCCACGACAATCCACTGACTGCAGATCGACCGACTGTGTTCTGCCTGCCCGGCCTGACGCGTAATTCGCGTGACTTCCATCAACTGGCTCTCATCCTTGCAGGCGACACCATTGCTCCTCGCCGCGTCATTACACTCGATGCGCGCGGGCGTGGGCTCTCCGGCTGGGACGAAGACAAAAGCCGCTATAGTCTCAGCGTCGAGGCAGCAGACGTCTTGTCGGCCTGCGCGATCTTCGACGTGCCGCAGGCGGTGTTCATCGGAACCTCGCGCGGCGGGTTGATCCTCCACCGGCTCGCGGTGGAACGGCCGGACATTTTAAAGTCGGTTATTCTCAACGATATCGGCCCCGCTCTTGAAGTAGAGGGTCTGGCCGAGATCCGCGACTATCTCAACCGCGACCGAAAGCCTGCCGACTGGGATGACGCGGTTGCAATCCTGAGAGAAAACCACGGCCACAGCTTCCCGCTACTCAGCGATGAGGATTGGGCGGACATGTGTCACGCGATCTATGCCGACATCGGCGGAAAGATAACTGCGGATTTCGACCCCGCAATTGCAGGGCAAATGACAGCGCTCGATCTCACAGTGCCCCTGCCGACACTCTGGGAGCAGTTCGACGCGTTTGGAGACATTCCGCTGATGACGATCCGCGGAGAACATTCGAAGCTCCTTTCGGTGGCGACGCTTGCTGGGATGGAAAAGCGGCATCCCGATATGGTCACCAAGACCGCAATCGGCCAAGGCCACGCCCCAATCCTCCACCTCGACGATCTCCCGTTGGCGATCCAAGGTTTTCTGTCGGCGATCTGATTGCGATGTAAAGAAATGGCAACTTCCGACGTCACAACGATGCCCTTGACAGGCGTGTACTTGACGTTGGCGGTAGCTGCGAAGATCTTCGAGTCCGTGTAGGCGAGCTGCAGATTGGCATTCAGCTTGGCATCGAACGGAACGGTGAAGCCGCCCCATGCAGCCCAATCGCCCCAGCCGCAAAGATCGCCACGGCCAACCGGGCAAACGGAACGGCTCAAGTTCGTGCCAGCGCACTGGTTCGGATTCGAACCGTCGGTGTTCCAACTGTCCATCAAGAAGGCCTTGAAGACGCCGAAATCGGCGTTGTTACGAGCCTTGATGGCGCCTTCTTCGACGATCGAATCATAGCCACCAACGAGCTTGACCGACCAACTACCTGTGCGTAGCGGCGATCAAGGTGAGACCTCTCATCCAGGTCGCCGCGCCACAAACTATCGGCCTTGTAGCCGAGGCCGAGAGCGCCGTTAGGCTTATATTGATTGGCCCTTGCGGTGACCCACGATGTATTGCTTTTGCCGATGGCGTTTACTGTTGAGTTACTATCTTCCAACGACACGACGGCCGTGAAGCTGTTGCCGGCGTCGTAGTTGTAGATGAGCTGGTTGAGTTCCTAAGAACCGTCATAGATGACGTCGTCGTTCATCACACCGCCGGCATAGCGAGCGAACTGATTTTACTGCTAGTCTGCCTTACCAACGGTGGAGCCGCCACGCTGATATTTGCCCAAAGAAGCTTGGTCTTGTTGCCGGTGGAGCCGTTGCCGCCTTCCTGCCAATTCCAGCAGATGACAGTTTTGGTCTTAAGGGCGCCATATTCCGTGTCAGTTGCCGTATCCAGGTTCAAACTCGGTGCGCGAGTGCCACGGGACATCCTGCATGGGCAGGAAGGCGGCCCGCCGCAGCGACCGAAGGGCCCTGTCATCGTTGTGCATCGGAACCAAGTGCGTTGCGCGCGGATATCAGGACCCATCAAAAACGAAAAAGCCCGGCTCGAAAGCCGGGCTCACCTCATTGGCCGAAGCCAAATCAGGTTTTATTAGAAGCTGCGTTCGAAACGAAGGATACCGGCAACAGTGTCGTCGCTCGGCAGGTCGTAGTGAACGTAGGTGATTTCCGGCTCTACGAGCAGGTTCTTAACAGGGTTGAACTTCAGGTTGGTCGTAGCTTCGAAGATCTTGCTGTCAGAGTAAGCGAGCTGCAGGTTCCACTTGAGCTTGTCGTTGAACGGTACGCCAACGCCACCCCAAACTGCCCAGTCGCCCCAGCCGCACTGCGAACCATGAACAACGCCGTCAGACGTCGTGCAAGCAGACTGATCTTGGTTCGAACCAGCGTACTGGTTGAGCTTGTCGCCGTCCGTGTTCCAGCCGCCCATCAAGAAGGCAGTGAAGCCGCCGAAGTCGGCGTCGATACGAGCCTTGATAGCGCCTTCTTCGACGATCGAGTCGTAACCGCCGACGACCTTGAAGGACCAACCGCCAGCCTTGTAGCCGAGACCGGCAACAACGTTAGGAGCGTAGTGATCGCCCTTGGAAGTTTCCCAAGCGCCGTTATACGCAGATTTGTCGGCCGAAGAGTTGGTATCTTCGATCGAGATCACGCCGGTGAAGCCGGTGCCGCTATCGTAGTTGTAGGTCAACTGGTTGAGTTCGTACGGGCCGTCATAGATCACGTCATCGTTGATGACGTCGCCGGCGTAACCAACGAACTGGTTGTACTGCGAGTCCGTCTTACCAACGGTGAAACCACCGAGGCTGATGTAGGACCACAGCAGGTTGGTGTTCGTGCTGTTGCCTTCGCTCCAATCCCAACGAACGATCGTCTCGGTCTTCAGGGCACCGTATTCGGTGTCCGTTGCCGTGTCGACGTTCAATTCAGCGCGGGTGTGCCACAGAGTGCCAACGCGGCTGTCGCGGTTGTAAGCGTCATACCATTCACCTTCGGTACGAACCTTACCACCGATCTTCAGGCAGGTTTCCGTGCCGGGGATGTAGAAGTAGCCGGCGCCGTATGCATCGCAGATACGTACGTATTCAAGTGGTTCCGGTTCAGCAGCAACAATAGCGTCAGCCGCGTGAGCACCGGATACTGCTGCGAGGGCAGCAGCGGAGCCGAGAAGTAGGCTCTTGATGTTCATATTGACCTCCAGTTCAAAGTTTCAATCGGGTCTGAGATTTTTTACCCTAAGGCATTCCCTGCCCCAGACCCATGTTTCAAGAAGTGGACGACACGCCCTCGCTTCCGAAGTTGAAAATACAAGACGCGGGCCGTCACGCAATCGACATCCGCTCGAACTGGCTAATTATGGAGGCTCTTATATAAGCGTTGTTGCTTAAAGGTCACAAAGCCGAGACGGCCAGCCTTATTTCTTTATACTTTATTAAGAAAAGCTTTATTCTGTGGGGGTTTAGGCCCCTCCTGGAAGGGCGGCCGCCTGTGGAAAACCACGGATTTCCCGGGCTGATTCCGGGCAAAATCGCCGAATAGGGCGTGACGGGAAGGAATGACCCTCGATGTATTGGGGTGGGGGCTGGCAGGCAAAACGCACGACGGTGGTGCCGTTTTCGCGATTCGTAAGGCAGCGATTCCCCAGTTCGTTGATTCGTCGTCGAAATTCTTTTCCCGGTCGTCGGCGATCGCTGGTGCGGGAAGACAACCTGGGCGAAAGCTGATCGCCGGATCCCGATTGGTCAATTACCCCAATAGGCGTAGCCGGCGGACGGATCAGGAAAGTCGGAATGAATTGCCGGCGCAAAGTAATACCGTGTGGCCGAATCCGTCGACGGGAATGCGCCTTTCAAACCGATTTGATCGGAGGGCGTCCGTGGACTTGCGCAGTCAACCCGGCGGCTTGCGCAGCGGGGGTACAGACGCGTAGGGGTTGGCAGCATCGTAGGCGCCATTCGGCTCTCCAGAGCCTGGCGACAATACATTCTTAATCAGCACTCCCTTTTGGCCGAAAAGATAGCCAATGCCGGCACAGAGATGCGCTATCGACTCATAGTCGAAATTCTTGAACTGGTCCTGCGCCAAGAATGACGCGTCATCCCATGCCTTGCCGCTCAGCGAATAATAGCCGGAGCTTTTCAGGTAGGACGATGCAGCTTTTTGGTTGACGAGCGAGCCCTCGCAATAGTGGCTCAACGCCAAGGAGAGCATCACGTTGCGGAGCACGTCGGCGGAAGGATTGCCAAGAGAGCCGGAATATTTCTTCAGATCATAGTTGGTGGCTGGATCGTTGGTCATCGACTTCCGCCACACTGCAGGAAATTTCTCATCTGCGTGAGCGGCGGCTGGCACGGTCAGAGCAAACGCGACAGCGAACAATCCGCCGACACCGAGAGAAGAGACGCAACGAAAACGCGTGAAGATATTGCAGTTCATATTCGTGCTTTCGCTAAATTTGTTAAGGTAAATGTCCCGTTTAAGTAGATTGAGTCGGGAGACATTCTCAACTGGTTTCTGCTTTGCGCACACGGATGCGGGTCAGCCCGAAGATCAGATAAGGTGTCGGAAACGTTCCGTATCTAAGCGGTGTTTTGGGACAGGGTCTTTCAAAACACAAAGTGGGAAATTAGCGGAAAACCGAAGGGCCGGTGTCTGATACCACACTCAAAGTGGCCACATAGGCCGAGCGAATGGCGGAGAGGAAGGGATTCGAACCCTCGATACGCTTTTGACGTATACTCCCTTAGCAGGGGAGCGCCTTCGGCCACTCGGCCACCTCTCCGAGGCCGTGACTATTTCGCCAAACCCATAAAGGCAAGGTTTTTTTTCCAAGTGACGGATAAAAACTGTGCAGCTCGTCAGTAGCCGCCTATCGAGGGCGTGTCGCCGGCGTCGGCGTCCGGCTTATATTTTAGACGGAGCTGCCGCAGCGCCGCCGAAAACTCGGACACATCGGCGCCGACCGCGACGAAGGTGGCACCGAGGTCGAGGTAGTGGCGGTTCAGGCTCTCATGCGATGTCAGGATGCCGGCCGGCTTGCCCGACTTGAGGATCGTCGCAATCCCCTTCTCGATTGCCGCCTGGACTTCGGGCGCTTCGATATGGCCCGGGAAGCCCATGTCAGCCGCCAGATCCGAAGGGCCGATGAAGACACCGTCGATGCCGTCGACCCTGGCGATGCGTTCAAGATCGGCCATGGCAGCGCGGGTCTCGGCCTGCACCAGCACACAGATGTCCTTGCTTGCATTGGCGACATAGTCGGGGATCGTGCTGAAACGGGACGCGCGCGCAATGCCCGAGCCCATGCCGCGGACGCCATGCGGCGGATAGCGCACCGCCCGCACCAGCATCTCGGCCTGTTCAACGCTGTCGACCATGGGGATCAGCAACGTGCGCGCGCCGATGTCGAGCGCCTGCTTGATCATCCACGTCTCGCCAACCGGCAAACGCACGACGGGCTCTGAAGGCGAGCCCTGCAGCGCCTGCAGCTGGGCGAGAATGCTGCGCAGGTCGTTCGGCCCATGCTCGCCATCGATCACCAGCCAGTCGAAGCCGGCATGACCGGCGATTTCGGCGGCATAGGCATCTGCCATCGCCACCCATAGGCCAATTTGTGGGCGACGTTCGCTAAGGGCCGTCTTGAAGGCGTTGGGGGCTAAGGCCATGTGATCTATCCGAGCAGTTGTTTGAGGTCGGCGTCAGGGTCGGCGATGATGGCGCGATCGGGCTCGATGCCCGCTTCGAGCAGCTTCTTGCCGGTGACATAGGCGCGGGCATCGTTAATGGCATCGACGGCGATGAACTTGCCCGCCTTGAAATACCAGACCGAGACAGAGCCTTCGCGCACGCCGTGACGCAGCACGGTGTGATCATAACCGATATTGAAGCCGGCGATCTGCAGTTTGACGTCGTATTGATCCGACCAGAACCATGGCTTGGGATCATAGGGCTCGCGGCTGCCGGCAAGGATCGCAGCGACTGCTTCTGCTTGGTCGACGGCATTCTGTACCGATTCGAGACGGATGCGCCCACCCTTCCACGGCAGTTCGGCGCAATCGCCCATGGCATAAATGGCGGGGTCCGACGTCTGTGCGAACTCATCGACGACAATGCCGTTGCCGACATCGAGCCCCGCTTCCTTCGCCAGCCGGTCATGCGGCACCACGCCGATGCCGACAATGACAAAATCGATGTCGAGGGTGGTGCCGTCCGACAGCTGCGCGGCAACGACATGCCCGTTCTTGCCGATGAGGCGCTTCAGCCCGGTCTTTTCGCGGATCACGACGTCACGGTCCTGGTGGATGACGCGCATGATATCGGCCGTTTCCTTGGCGGCGACGCGCTGGAGGATGCGTTCGGCCATTTCGATGACGGTGACCTCGAGCCCGCGATGGCGGGAAACGGCCGCTGCCTCGAGACCGATATAACCGCCGCCTATAATAAGGACGCGACGGCCCGCCCGCATCTCACTTGCGAGACGGTCCGCGTCGTTCTTGTCGCGGGCGACATAGACACCTTCGAGATCGCCGCCGACTGCAGGGGGCAACCGCCGCGGGGTGGCGCCTGTTGCCAGCGCCAGCGTCGCGTATTGCAGCGCCGTGCCGTCCTGCATGACAACCTGCTTGCTGTCGCGCTTTATCTGCTCGACCCAGGTTGCCAGGCGTATCTCGACATTATTGTCGGCGTACCAATGCTCGGGTCGGAACAGCAGCCGGTCGAAAGTCATCTCGCCAAGCAGATATTTCTTGGTAAGCGGTGGACGCTGATAGGGAAGAACCTCTTCGGCACCGATGATGGTGATCGGGCGTTCGTCCTTCAGCGTCCTCAACTTTGCAGCAAGGGCGAAACCGGCCTGTCCCGCACCGACGATGACCAATCTACCCGTCACGATAATCGCTCCAATTGCCGACCGGACGTCTCCCCCCATCGGCGAGCGCCCTGTGATGTCGACGGCAGGGGTATCCCCTCGCCTCGGAGGCGTCAACCACGCCTGCCGCACAGCCGTCGATATCAAGCCCAACTAGAGCGGCGACGGTCGTCTTCCAGTTGGTCAGTCGGCGATTTCGATCCAGCGCCGCTCATGGAAAGACTGCGCCATGGCGTGGACGGATTTTTCTATTCTCAGGCCATCGCTAAAGGCGACCGTCGAGGACGGCTCGCCCGAGATCGCACGAATCAGCTCCCGGCATTCGATGATCTTCAGGTCGTTGAAGCCGAGGCCGTGGCCGGGTGCGGGAATGAAGCGGTCGTAGGGGTGATGGGCTGGTGCCGCCAGGATCTTGGCATAACCCTGTTCGGAGCCTCGCCCTTCGGCCCGGTACAGCTCGAATTCGTTCATGCGCTCCTGGTCATAGGAAATGGAGCCCTTCGAGCCGAAAATCTGCAGGGCGATGCGCCCCTTTCGTCCCCAGGCGGCGCGATTGGCCATCAGCACGGCCGAGATCCCGCCGCCAAGCCGCATCAGCACATTTGCCGCATCGTGATTCTCGACCGCCCGGCGGCCGCCGTCTTTCAGCGGGCGGTCGGCATAGGGCTTGACCATGTCGGTAATGACAGCCTCGACATGGCCGAACAGGAACCAGATCATGGAGAGCGGATGCACTGCGAAATCGTCGAGCGCTCCATAACCGGAAGCGCTTTCGCTCTTCCAATAGAAGAGAGCCTCGGCATCCGCCATGAAGTCCTCGTCCATCTCTACCCGAACGTGATTGACGGCTCCGATCGCACCCTCGCCGATCAGCGTCTTGATGTGCCGCATGACGGGATTCTGGATATAGTTGTAGCCGAGGATGGCAACCTTTCCGGAAGTCTTGGCGGCGATCAGCATGCGTTCGGCCTCGGCATAGGCCGGTGCCATCGGCTTTTCGCACCAGACGTGCTTGCCGGCCTCGAGTGCCGTAATCGCCATTTCCGCGTGAAACTGGTTCGGCGTCGTCACGGAGACGACATCCACGTCGGGGTCGGCGATCAGCTGTCGCCAGTCGGACGTTGCCTTTTCGAAGCCGAATTCCGAGGCGCGGCTTTGCGCCAGTTCGGCGTTGGCCTCGGCAAGATGAACCAGCTTCGGCCGCTCGACATCGCCAAAAACCGTCTTGACCGCATTCCATGCGAGCGCATGGCATTTGCCCATATAGCCGGTTCCAATCAGCCCTATTCCCAACGCCTTCATGTCAGCCTCCTCCGGCCCGGTTCGGACCCTTTGGCACAGTTTTTGGAATATTTGGACCGTTTTGACAAGGCGACCTTCAGACGTCGAAGAGCCTCACACCGTTACATTTCGCGATTGTCGTAGAAAATACAGCTGCTTAAAAATATTGATGCCGTGAAAATCGAAATCCGCTATGGTCGGAAGATAGAATGTTTGTTTCATTAACGGATGGAAACACGCGAGGGGCCTGACATGACCGACGATATCAAGGCTCAGCGGAAAGTCCCGCGGGATTTCGAAAGCCTTCGCAGCACGATCATAGAGCGCAAGAAGGCGATGCCGAAGCGTCTGGCCCAGGTCGCTGCGTTTGCGCTGAACAGCCCCGACGAGATTGCCTTCGGCACCACGGCAAGCATTGCGGCCGCTTCCGATGTGCAGCCCTCGACACTGGTGCGCCTGGCGCATCATTTGGGCTATGAAGGTTTCTCGGATCTCCAGAGCATTTTCCGCGAACGCTTGCGGGACCGGACGCTGAGCTACGAGGAACGGCTGATTTCGCTGGAAGAAACCAGCGGCGAGGACGAGGACGCCAATATACTTTCGGGCTTCATTTCAGCCGCAAGCCAATCAGTGAACCGGTTGGCCGCGACCATCCAAACCGACACCTTTGCCCGCTCGGTTGATATCCTCGCGGCTGCCGAGACGATCTATCTCATAGCAAAGCGGCGGTCATATCCCCTCACCGCCCATATGACCTACGCTTTCTCGAAATTGAACATCCGCCACCAGATCGTCGCCTCGCCAAACGGCGTCGATCAGGAACTCGTGCAATTTGCCACGCCAAGGGACGCTGCGATTGCCGCAAGCTTCTCGCCCTATGCCGCGGAAAGCTTGGTCCAGAGCCAGGCTCTGGCCGACCGCGGCATTCCAGTCATCGCCATTACCGATTCGGCCTTTTCGCCCTTGGCCGCCTGTGCGACACATTGGTTCGAAGTGGCAGAATCCGATTTCGCCGGTTTCAGGTCGCTCTCCGCCTCGATGGCGCTGATTATGGCTTTCCCCGTAGCCATCGCCGAACGGAGGCGCAAGGCCGCGCCCGTAAAAGCTGTTAAAGCCAAAATGGAATAAACATTCCGAATTGACAAAATACTGGAACCAATGTTTCATTATGGCTATATAGCGCTGGCACCGGGAGCTGCTCGCTGCGATTTCGACGGGAGGACATCATGGTAGATCGGAACAACGGCGGCAAGCCGGAACAGACGCTTGACGTGATTGCCATTGGTCGCTCGTCGGTGGACCTCTATGGCCAGCAAATAGGCTCGCGGCTGGAGGATATCGCTTCCTTTGCCAAATCGGTCGGCGGCTGCCCCGCCAACATCGCGATCGGCACGGCGCGGCTGGGTTTAAAGTCCGGCCTCATCACGCGGGTCGGCAATGAGCAGATGGGCCGCTTCATTCGAGAGCAGTCGGCACGCGAAGGCGTTGCCGTCGACGGGATCGTTACCGACAAGGAGCGGTTGACGGCGCTCGTACTGCTTGCCGTCGAGGCCGAAGGCGTATCGCCGATGATCTTCTATCGCTCGGACTGCGCCGATATGGCGCTCTGCGAAGACGATATCGACGAGGGATTTGTCCGTTCTTCCGGCGCGGTGCTGGTATCGGGCACGCATCTTTCCAAAGCGAACACCGAGGCCGCCCAGCGCAAGGCGATCAGGATCGCCAAGATGAACGGCCGCAAGGTGGTCTTCGACATCGATTACCGCCCGAACCTCTGGGGCCTTGCCGGCCACGCCGAAGGCTTCGAGCGCTACGTGAAGTCCGATCGCGTCACCGAGAAGATGAAGCAGACGCTTCCCGACTGTGATCTGATCGTCGGGACCGAGGAAGAGATCCTGATCGCGTCCGGAGCCGACGATGTGCTCGGCGCGCTGAAGACAATTCGCAGCCTCAGCACTGCCACCATCGTGCTCAAGCGCGGCGCCATGGGGTGCATCGTCTATGACGGTCCGATCGCAGACGACCTCGAAGCCGGCATCATTGGAGAAGGATTTCCGATCGAGGTCTATAATGTGCTAGGCGCCGGCGATGCCTTCATGTCCGGCTTCCTGCGTGGCTGGCTGAAGGGCGAGGCGTTGAAGACCTGCGCCACCTGGGCCAATGCCTGCGGTGCTTTCGCGGTCTCGCGCCTGCTGTGCTCGCCGGAATATCCGACCTGGGCTGAGCTCGAGTTTTTCCTTCAGAACGGCAGCAAGCATCGGGCACTGCGCAAAGACGAGACGATCAACCATATTCACTGGGCAACAACCCGGCGCGGCGAGATTCCCTTGCTGATGGCTCTGGCGATCGACCATCGCTCGCAGCTGACCAGTGTCGCGGACGAACTCGGCGTTCCCTATGAACGTATCAACGCCTTCAAGCGGCTGGCAGTCTCAGCCGCCGCCCGCGTTGCCGATGGCCGGCAAGGCTACGGCATGCTGATCGACGAGCGCTTCGGGCGCGACGCCTTCTTCGACGCAGCGACGAAGAACTTCTCCTGGATCGGCAGGCCTGTCGAACTGCCGGGCTCCAAGCCGCTGCGCTTCGAGTTCAGCCAGGACATCGGTTCGCAACTTGTCGAATGGCCGGCAAATCATTGCATCAAGTGCCTTTGCTTCTATCATCCCGACGATCCGGCAGAACTGAAGACAGAGCAGCAGGAAAAACTCGTCACCCTGTTTGAAGCCGCGCGCAAGGTCGGACGCGAGCTTCTAGTCGAGATCATCGCCGGCAAGAACGGGCCTCTGACCGATACGACCATCTCGACGGCGATGGATGAACTTTACGCGCTCGGCATCAAGCCGGACTGGTGGAAACTGGAGCCGCAGGCTTCGACTGCCGCCTGGCGCCGAATTGAAGCGGTGATCGCCAAAAATGATCCACTTTGCCGTGGTATCGTGCTGCTTGGACTGGAAGCACCGGCCGAAGAACTATTGAAGGGTTTCGAGGCGACGCTCGCCGCACCCTCCGTTAAAGGCTTTGCCGTCGGCCGGACGATCTTTGCCGATGCGGCGCGCGCCTGGATGGCCGGAGACATGGACGACGAGGCAGCGATTGCCGACATGGCCGACCGCTTCCGGCACCTGACCGAGGCATGGCTCCAGACACGCGGCCTTTGAGCGAACAAGAAATTGGGAGGCGCCCCGATGGGCAAGACGATCAGATTGACCATGGCGCAGGCGGTTGCGCATTTCCTCACGAAGCAGATGACCGTGATCGACGGCAAAACCGTGCCGATCTTCGGCGGTGTCTGGGCAATTTTCGGCCACGGCAATGTCGCAGGCATGGGAGAGGCGCTCTACCAGGTGCGCGAAACGCTCCCGACCTTCCGCGCCCACAACGAACAGGGCATGGCGCACGCCGCGATCGCCTATGCCAAGACGAGTTTTCGCCAGCGCTTCATGGCCTGCACGACCTCGATCGGTCCCGGCGCGCTGAACATGGTGACGGCGGCCGGCGTCGCGCATGTCAACCGCATTCCCGTTCTCTTCCTGCCGGGCGACGTCTTTGCCAACCGTGCGCCGGACCCGGTGCTGCAGCAGATCGAGGATTTCGGCGACGGCACAGTGTCGGCCAATGACGCCTTTCGTTCGGTATCGCGCTACTTCGACCGCATCACGCGGCCCGAACAGATTATCACCGCCCTGAAGCGGGCCATGCAGGTCCTGACCGATCCGCTCGATTGCGGTCCCGTGACGCTGGCGCTTTGCCAGGACGTGCAGGCCGAAGCATTCGACTATCCCGAAAACTTCTTCGACGAGCACGTCTGGACCCATCGGCGGCCACAACCGGACGCCGATGAATTGGCCCATGCGATCGCCCTCATCCGCAAGTCGCAGCGGCCGGTCATCATCGCCGGCGGCGGCGTGCTTTACTCGCAGGCGACGAAGGAGCTGACGTCCTTTGCCGAGACCCATGGCATCCCCGTCGTGGTTACGCAGGCGGGGAAATCAGCCATCAACGAAACGCACCCCCTGGCGCTCGGCTCAGTCGGCGTTACGGGCACGTCGGCCGCCAACGCGATTGCCGAGGATACCGATCTCGTGATTGCCGTAGGCACGCGCTGCCAGGACTTCACCACCGGCTCGTGGGCGCTCTTCAAGAACGAGAAGCTCGAAATGATCGGGCTCAATATCGCCGCCTATGACGCGGCCAAGCACGATAGTCATCCGCTGGTGACCGATGCGCGCGAAGGGCTCAAGGCACTGTCTTCGGGACTCTTGGGCTGGCGGGCGCCGACGGTGCTCACTGAGCGGGCGACGCGCGAAAAGAAAGTCTGGATGGAAGCCGCTGCAAAGGCGATGGCGAACACCAATGCCGCCCTGCCCTCCGACGCCCAGGTGATCGGCGCGGTCGCTCGCACGATCGGCGGAGAAAACACCATCGTGCTCTGTGCTGCAGGCGGGCTGCCTGGCGAGCTGCACAAACTCTGGCCGGCGACCGCTCCCGGCAGCTACCACATGGAATATGGTTTCTCGTGCATGGGTTACGAGCTTGCAGGCGGACTTGGAGCCAAGATGGCGCGGCCGGACAAGGACGTCGTCGTCATGGTCGGCGACGGATCCTACATGATGCTGAATTCCGAGATCGCGACCTCCGTCATGCTCGGCCTGAAGCTCAACGTCATCCTCCTCGACAACCGTGGCTACGGATGCATCAACCGGCTGCAAATGGGCACCGGTGGTGCCAACTTCAACAATCTGCTCAAGGACTCCCTGCACGAAGTGATGCCGGAAATCGATTTCCGCGCGCATGCCGAAAGCATGGGGGCAATCGCGGTCAAGGTCGCGTCCATCGCCGAACTGGAGCAGGCAATCGAGGCATCGAGAAAGAACGACCGGACCTCGGTCTTCGTCATCGACACCGACCCGCTGATCACTACCGACGAAGGTGGCCATTGGTGGGATGTCGCCGTTCCCGAGGTCAGCCCGCGCAAACAGGTCAACGAGGCGCATAAGGCTTATATCGCGGCCCGCGCCGCCCAAAGAATCGTCTGATCGATCGCTATCGTCTTTTCGGAAAGAGCGGTCCCCGCTCTTCTTGCAATGCCTTTAAGGAGAATATTGATGAAGGCCAAACTCGGCATGTCGCCCATCGCGTGGTGGAACGATGATCTTCCTGAGCTGAGCGACGATGTATCCCTCGAGGAGTGCCTGCGGCAGTCACGCAGCGCCGGCTTTACCGGTATGGAAAAAGGCCGCCGCTTCCCGGAAGATCCCGAAGTCATGCTGCCCATTCTGCGCACCGCCGATGTGACGCTCTGCGGTGGCTGGTTCTCGGGCACGCTGGTCAACGAGGACATCGCCGCCAACAAGGACCGCATTGCGCCGATGATCGAACTGTTCAAGGCCGTCGATGCGCCCTGCATCGTCTATGGCGAGGTCGGCCGTTCCATCCAGGGCGACCGCTCCAAGCCGCTCGTGACCAAGCCGCGCCTCTCCGACGACGAAATGAAGGCCTATGCGCGCCGCGTCACCGCGTTCGGCGAATGGTGCGCTGAGCAGGGAATGCCGCTTTCCTATCACCATCACATGGCCGCCGTGGTCGAGACCGAGCCGGAACTCGACGCCTTCATGAACAATTCAGGAGTGGGCATTCCGCTGCTGCTCGATGCAGGACACCTGGCCTTTGCGGGCGGCGACGTGCTGCGCGCAATCGACAATCACCACGCCCGCATCAACCACGTGCACGTCAAAGACATTCGCAAGTCCGTGGTGGATGGCCTTGACCGTAGCCGGCAATCCTTTCTCGATGCGGTGGCGCTTGGCGCCTTCACGGTACCCGGCGACGGCTCGCTCGATTTCACCGCCATCGTCCAGCGGCTCGCCGATCACAGTTATGAAGGCTGGTTCGTCGTCGAGGCCGAGCAGGATCCACGCAAGGCGCCGCCGCAGAAAATGGCCGAGATCGGTTATGCCGAACTGATGCGGATCATGACGGCTGCGGGTTATACCGTGGAGACAGAAGGTTTCCCTAAGGGGTGAGAATCGAGCAAGCGCCTTCGTCCTTCGAGGCTTCGGCCGGGCGACCCGCGCACCCAGGCTGAGAGTTCGGCGCTGATCTGCTTGGTCCAGGACCAAGGTTCCTCCGGCCTCATGGTGAGGTGCCGCGCTGCCGGAGCGAAGGCGAAGGCGGCGCCTGAAGATCTGGGCTGAACGGGCCCTTTCCCCCTCAAGGGGAGGGTGAATTCAACAAGGAGACAACCGATGCCGAACCTTAAGGTCAAACCGACTGATACCAACGGCCGCGTCACGCATGTCACCCCCGAAAGCGCGGGGTGGACCTATGTCGGCTTCGACCTTCATCGGCTGAAGCCCGGGCAATCTGCCTCGGGCGAGACCGGCGAGCGCGAAGTTTGCCTTGTGTGGGTCAGCGGCAAGGGAAAAGCCAAGGCGGGCACCAGGGATTTCGGTTCACTTGGCGAGCGCATGAACCCGTTCGACGGTGCGCCGCACGCCCTTTATATACCCGCTGGCTCCGGCTGGACCGTTACCGCGGAGACCGATCTGGAGCTTGGCGTTTGCTCGGCGCCCGGCGGCGGAAATCATGAAGCCCGCGCCATTCCGCCCGGCACGCATCCGCCTGTGACCCGCGGCAAGGGCACGAATGTCCGCCACGTCAACAACATCATGCCGGAAGACGACGGCGCGGCGCATTCGCTGCTGGTGGTCGAGGTAATCACGCCAGGTGGTCACACCTCGTCCTATCCGCCGCACAAGCACGACCAGGACGACCTGCCGAACGAGAGCTTTCTCGAAGAGACCTATTATCACCGTCTCAATCCACCGCAGGGTTTCGCCTTCCAGCGCGTTTATACCGACGACCGGTCGCTAGACGAGGCGATGGCAATCGAGGACGGCGACGTGACGCTGGTGCCGAGGGGCTATCATCCCTGCGCCGCCTGCCACGGCTACGACCTCTATTACCTCAACGTCATGGCCGGCCCCAAGCGCGTGTGGAAATTCCACAATGCCCCCGAACACGAGTGGCTTCTGAGGGCCTGATCGCCGGCGATTGCCAAGGCTAGATGGCAAGCACGAGATGCGGCAGCCCGTTCGACGTCTTTCGAGGCGAGACGCCCTTGGCGTTGACATGCGCCCGGATACGCTGCCGGAACGCCGAAAAGCTGTCGAAGGTGACCACGTCGACCGGCTTGTCGAACTGGACGACGATGTTGTAGAGCTCGCCGCCGGGCAGCATCGTCAATGACAGCACCCTGCCCTCAAACGCCTGATCGAGGTACCGGCCACTAACTTTGTTGCCGACAGCAAAGCTCGGCGCGTCCTTGGGACGTTCGCGAGGCGCACGCGCAGTCAGCGTGTTCCAGTCACGGGCGCCGTGCTGTTGGGCTACGAGCTCGAGAGCGGCACCATGGGCGACAGGCGTTCCGCGATCGGCCATCGCCTGGCGTAGACGCTTGGCCTGCAGTTTCAATTCGTCGATCGTCGGAGGGGACGTCGTCATGACAAAGCCTTTCAGAAGGCATGCTCTCGGACCAGAAACAGGGTGCTCGCGTTGCCTTCAGTCAGCATGCACTGATTGGGCTTCATAAACGACATAAGGACTTCACCAAGAGCTTGGGGCTCGCGAGCGGCAGGTGCCTCGACCGGCCCGTGATATGCGCGATGTGCCAACCATTGTCAAGAACGGCTGATTCTGGCCGGCTCAGACCTCCGAGGTGTCCAATTAAGAGCCGTCTTGCAGCATTTTTGCGCAATTCTTTTGCTTTTAAGCAGTGCTGTTCAACTTTCATCAAGGGTCAAATATTATCCTGTGACCATAACAAAACAGCGGAGGGTATCATGCCCCTTCAGATGCACCTCGATATGCCTCATCCCGAACCGGACCGCGCGCTCGAAGAGTTTGTCGTCGACCGTCCCGGCAGCATCATTTTCGTCGGCCATCATCTCAGCACCGGCACGCAGATCCGCTGCCTGATCAGAACGATCTCGCTTGGCGGCGCGGTTCTCGAAATTGGTGAAGGCGTTGAAATGCCAAACCATTTCTTCCTGGAAATTCTTGGCATCCATGACGAGATCGGTTGCACGCTCGTCAAGCGCGCGGGAAATACCGTCACCATCAGCTTTAACATGCTGATCGATCCGGAATTTCTTCATCACGTCATCCGGCTGAATTTTGAAGCAAGCCAATAGAAGCCGCAACGCTTGCGAGTTGCGGCCTTCACGGTGGCCGAGACGCCGAAAAGTTCATAGTCGTTAGAATTTTAATATTACAATTGACTAAAGGGCAAAGGCTTCGTGCAAGGCTCAGGGTCCATAAGACTGAAATGAAGTTGGTCGTGCAGAGCCGGGGAATGTCGATGCTGAACGCCACGCATCTTGCGAAGGTCAAATCCGAGGTCTACGAGCGACAATACGAGCGCTTCTTCGTCCAGCGTCCGGCACGGCTTGTCGCGGTTCGCCCTTGCCTCACCGGTGTGTCCATGCGCAGCGCCGAGATTATCGACATTTCCCAAGGCGGCGCCAGCTTCCTTGTCGGCACCACGCTTGGCCTGCCGCTTCACTATTATCTCAACATCCTTGGCCTTGCCTATCGTATCGGCTGCGCTGAAGTCTATCGTACCAAGGATAATCGGGTCGGCGTAAAATTCATTAATCTGCTGACGCCGGAAACCCTGCGCCTCGTGGTGCGCGCCGATTTCATGATCGGCAACAAGGAAGCGAATGCCGCGCGCGCTATGCGCAGGTAAAGCATTTTCCGCTTCCATCATCCCTCTTGCACCGGCTCGGCAAGCGCCTATTCTGCGAGCGCTTTCACAACAATAATCCGGGATGAAACGCCAGAATGTCCGCCTTTTCGCGCCTAACGCCGCTGACCAGCGCGCTGCCCTCAACTGTCCCATTTGTCGGCCCAGAAGCCTTGGAACGCCAGCGCGGTCTGACGGTCAAGGCACGCATCGGCGCCAATGAGAACGGCTTTGGTCCGGCGCCCTCCGTCATCGAGGCGATGCGTCGCGAGGCAGGCGATATCTGGAAATACAACGACCCTGAGAATTTCGCATTGAAGCAAGCGCTGGCCGCCCATCTCGGCGTCGAAGCTTCGAATGTTTGCGTGGGCGAAGGCGTCGACGGGCTGCTCGGCCTCATCGTCCGCATGATCGTCGAACCGGGCACGACCGTGGTCACCTCCCATGGCGGCTATCCGACCTTCAATTTTCATGTCGTCGGCTATGGTGGCCGGCTGGTGACGGTGCCCTATGTCGACGATCGCGAAGATATCGACGGGCTGCTCGCGGCGGTAAAACGTGAAGATGCCTCGCTGGTCTATTTCGCCAATCCCGACAATCCAATGGGAAGTTGGTGGGACGCCGAGAAGATCGTCGCCTTCGCCAGGGCATTGCCCGAGACCTGCATGCTGGTGCTCGACGAAGCCTATAGCGAGACCGGCCCGACCGGCTCGACACCTGACATCGCCGCGCTGATCGGTCTGGCGAACGTGTTGCGCACGCGAACCTTCTCGAAGGCCTATGGGCTTGCTGGTGCGCGCGTCGGCTATGTGATCGGGATCGCCGAGACCGTGCAGGCCTTCGACAAGGTCCGAAATCACTTCGGCGCGAACCGTCTCGCCACGGTCGCAGCACTTGCCGCTCTCAAGGACCAAGCCTACCTTGCCGAAGTCGTCGCCAATATTCACGCCGCACGCGACCGCATCGGCATGATCGCCCGTGACAACGGACTGTTGCCGCTCGCCTCGGCCACCAATTTTGTGGCGATAGATTGCGGCCGCGACGATGTCTTTGCGCGGGCTATCGTCGATGGTCTGATCGAGCATGGGGTCTTTATCCGCATGCCCGGCGTTGCCCCGCTGAACCGCTGCATTCGCGTCAGCGTCGGGCCGAAAGCTGATCTCGATCTCTTCGAGGAAGCGCTGCCGAGGGTTCTGAAGGGGCTTTGCTGAACGCAGTAGGCAAAAGCGAGGAACCGCGCCGACCTTGTATCGGTCGGTCGCGGCTCACTTCGTTCGGCATCGGCCCCTTTCCGGAGCTCCAGCCGTTCCCCCTCCTGGCGAGGCGTTATTATTGAATTTGCTGGACCGGGCGCTTTATCGCCTCAGTGTACTGTCATCCATTCGCGGGCCGAGCGAAGGGCAGCCGCAAGCTGCAGCTTGGTGAGCGCCGCGGCAACATCGGCGCGAAGCTCGGCGGCGCGATCGCAGCCCTTGATCGCGGCGATGTTGAGCCACTTATGGGCGGCGATCAGGTCGATGTCGCAACCACGACCGGTTGCGTACATCAGACCCATTTCGCAGAAGGCGTCGGCGTTGTTTTCACCACCCATGGTGGCCATGTCAGAAGTCGTCATTTCAAAGCGTGCCATCGGTTCAATCCCTGTTTCAGCCTGTTTATGCTATCCCTGTCTTCCCTTGGGGTCTTGCCGTCTATCGCGGCTCGTCGGCCCTTCCGGTCGGCGGGTTTGCCCCGCTCGTTTGATGGGTTCACTATCGCAGACGGCTTTCAAAAAGCGCTTAAAATGCATGATTAATTTGACGCAAACAAAGTGCAAACGCTTGGTAAACTTGGGACTTTGTTAAACATCGCATCCCTTGCAAATTAAGGACTTTTGCGCGAGTTTTACGAAAAATTAGGATATGGAATTAAACTCTTCCGTAACCACGAAATCAGCTCGCGATTTGACGAACGGAATTTTTCGCCTGCTGAAAGCGCCGAAAAGGCGCGGTTTTCTGGACTTCAGGACGCATATGAAAAGGCCAGACGGTTTCGCCTGGCCTCGGTCAGACATTGAACTTTCGAGCTGAGATCAGCGGGCGCGCTGGCCAAAGAGGATCTTTTGCGCTTCCTTGTCGGTCGCCAGATTGCTCTTTTCGCGCTCTTCCCGGCCAACGGCCATCCCCTTTTTGACTGCGGGGCGTGCCATTAGCGTATCGAACCAACGCTTGAGGTTCGGGAACTCGGCGAGATCCTGGCCCTGGCGCTCGTAGGAGACAATCCAACCGAGGCTTGCCATATCGGCGATCGAATAATCGCCGGCAAGAAAATCGCGATCGGCCAGGCGCTTGTTCATGACGCCGTAGAGCCGGTTGACCTCATCGGTATAGCGCGTGATGCCGTATTCGATCTTTTCCGGCGCATAATGGCGAAAATGATTTGCCTGTCCCGCCATCGGGCCGAGACCGCCGACTTGCCAGAACAGCCATTCTTCGACCTCCACCCGGGAGCGCTCCGCCGTCGGATAGAATTTAGAGTATTTGCGGCCGAGATATTGCAGGATGGCTCCCGATTCAAAGACCGATATCGGCGCCCCGCCGGGACCGTCCGGATCGATGATCGCCGGCATGCGGTTGTTCGGCGCAATCTTCAGGAAATCCGGCGCAAACTGCTCGCCCTTGCCGATATTGATGTATTTAAACTCGTAGGGAACGCCCAGTTCCTCGAGCATGATGCTGATCTTCCAGCCGTTCGGCGTGGGCCAGTAGTAGAGTTCGATCAGTGCCGCCATGCATGTAACTCCAGGTTCAAGGATCAAAAACATTAGGCAAGCGCGCGCTGCATTCAAGCCCTGGCGCACCTTTGAAGGTGAACGGTGGATGAACCGGTGCCTCAGGGGCCGTTCAGTCGAACCATGTCAAAACTAAGTCTAGGATCGGAGCTGATCCTCTTAGGGAAAACGGACATGGTCATCCTGGCGCGACGCTTCACCATCATTATGCTTTCTGCGACGGTCTTTGCGATCACATTTTCGGCAGCGGTCCAGAATTCCAACTCAAGCGGCGCCCAGTCGCATTTCGGCGCGAGCTTCACTTGCCTGCAATCTTCGAGCAGCTACTGCTCGACAGTCCAGTAAATTACGGCCTTTTGGACCGAAATCGATACCTGCCGATCGAGAATTGCAAAAATTGCGCGAATATCTCGATTTCCTTGATCCTCGTCGTTTGCTTGTCAAAGACAACATTCTATAATGGACCATGAGCAATCGAATCCCTCCTTTACCGCCACTTGACGTCTCGTCACCCGCTCCATTTCAGCCGCAAAGCTTCGATGACCCGGCCCAGGCAGTCGACGCGCTGACCGAACTTTACGAGCGTAACACCGCCTTTCTGATCAACAATTTCGCAGACCTTGCCCAGGGTGCGCCGATTGCCTCACGCTATCGTGCCTTCTACCCGCAGGTAAGCATCGAGACGACCAGCTTCGGGCATATCGATTCGCGGTTGTCCTATGGACATGTGACAGCCCCAGGCGTCTACACCACTACAATTACCCGTCCATCGCTTTTCCGGCATTACCTGAAAGAGCAGCTGGCGCTTTTGATGCGCAGCCACAACGTGCCTGTCATCGTCTCGGAATCAACGACGCCGATCCCCCTGCACTTCGCCTTCGGCGAAGGCGCCCATGTCGAAGCGTCGGCGCCGACTTTTGCCGACATTCCGCTGCGCGATATCTTCGACACTCCGGATCTCAACACGACGGATGACGAGATCGCCAACGGCGAATATATCCCGCCGCCCGGCCAGCCCTCGCCGCTTGCCCCGTTCACGGCGCAGCGCATCGACTATTCGCTTGCGCGGCTTTCGCACTACACCGCGACGAGCGCGTCTCATTTCCAGAACTTCGTACTGTTCACCAACTACCAGTTCTACATCGATGAATTCTGCACATGGGCGCGCGAGGTCATGGCGAATGGCGGCGAGGGCTATAGCGCCTTCGTCGAACCCGGCAACATCGTCACCCTTCCCGGCTCCAGCCAGCCGGAAACCGATGCGACGTTGGCCCGCCTGCCGCAGATGCCGGCCTACCATCTGAAGAAAAAGGGGCATGGTGGCATCACCATGATCAATATCGGTGTTGGCCCTTCGAACGCCAAGACGATTACCGACCACGTTGCCGTGCTGCGCCCGCATGCATGGCTGATGCTCGGCCACTGCGCCGGCCTGCGCAACAGTCAGCGCCTCGGCGACTATGTGCTGGCGCATGCCTACATGCGCGAAGACCACGTGCTCGACGACGATCTGCCGGTATGGGTGCCGATTCCAGCGCTTGCCGAAGTGCAGGTGGCGCTTGAGGCAGCTGTGGCCGAAATCACCGGCTATGAGGGTTTCGAGCTGAAGCGCATCATGCGGACCGGCACGGTCGGCACCATCGACAACCGAAACTGGGAACTGCGCGACCAGGCAGGGCCTGTGAAGCGGCTGAGCCAGGCGCGCGCCATCGCGCTCGACATGGAGTCGGCGACGATCGCCGCCAACGGCTTCCGGTTCCGCGTGCCTTACGGGACCCTGCTCTGCGTTTCTGACAAGCCTCTGCACGGCGAACTGAAGCTGCCGGGCATGGCGACCGCATTCTATCGAACGCAGGTCAACCAGCATCTGAGAATCGGCATCTGCGCTGTCCAGAAGCTGGCCGCCATGCCGCCTGAAAAGCTGCACTCGCGCAAGCTGCGCAGCTTCTTCGAGACGGCCTTTCAGTAAGAGCGGCCCGCCTCTTTGCCCGTGATTTTCGATATGTGATCAGCCGCAACTGTTTGCGGCCGTTCGTGGCTGGCGCCATAGGCCATGTTCAATGACAGGATCAGCAGGGCGAAAGCGGCAAAGGCGATGCCAAGCCGCAGTCCCAACCCGTTAAGATTAGCCGACTGCATCAGCTCCTCTTCCGTCATTTTCGTCGAACGGCCCATCGAGGTCGGATCCGGAATATACATGACTGCCACTCCTCATTCGTGTTGACTGAGGGCTAGTCGAGCGGCGGCGCGAACTTTCGACAGGATGCTCCTCGAATATTTTTTGTCTCGGAGGCATCATGGCTGTCGATTTGCAGGCTGCTCAAACGTCTATGTCTGTGAACAATCAAAGCAGGAGGCGACGCTGCCATGAAATATCTTTGCCAGGTTTGGTTCGACGGCACGAAACTCGAGGCGATGCCAGCTGACGAGAAAAAGAACTTCGATCGGGATTCGCTGGCCTATGATCAGGATCTCGTCGCGCGCGGTCACATGATCACCGCTGAGGCCCTGCAATCGCCAAGCTCGGCTGTCACGGTCAAGGTGCGCAACGGCGAGATCCAGACGACCGACGGGCCGTTTGCCGAAACGAAGGAGTACCTCGGCGGATTCATCCTGATCGAAGCCAAGGACATGAACGAAGCGATCCGCATCGCGGCGGGCATTCCGCTCGCAAGGCTCGGCAGCATCGAGGTACGCCCGATCTATAGTTTCAGCGCCGATTGATGCGGAGGGGACAATGAGATTTCTCTGCCAGGTCTGGTTCGATACCACCGCGATCAACGCCATCTCCGAGAAGGAAGGAGAACAGCTGACGCAGGACTCGATCGTCAATGACGACCGATTGGTGGAGAGCGGACATCTTCTGGTCGCGCAGGCGCTGCGTGCGCCGTCGACCGCAGTGACAGTCCGCGTGCGAAACGGCGACATCTCGGTGACAGACGGCCCGTTTGCCGAACTCAAGGAGCATCTCGGCGGCTTCGTCCTGATCGAGGCGAAGGATATTGCAGAGGCATCCAGGATCGCCGCTACCTTCCCGGTTGCCCGATATGGCGCGATCGAGGTTCGGCCGGCCTATTCGATCAAAGAGGAATGCTGAAGTGGGAAGGCGAGATCCTTGGAAAGCGTGATCGAAGAAATCTACCGAGCACAATCGCGTAGGGTGCTGGCAACGCTGGTCCGCCTGCTTGGCGACTTCGACCGGGCCGAAGAGGCACTCCACGACGCCTTCGCGGCGGCAGCGCGGCAATGGACCACGGAAACCGTCCCGGCCAATCCCTTTGCCTGGCTTGTCTCGGCCGGCCGTTTCAAGGCGATCGACAACCTGCGGCGGCGCGCACGGTTTGATGCTTCGCTGATGGATATCATCGACAGCATGTATCCAGGAAGCGAGATCGGCGAGATGGAAACCATCGAAGACGACATGCTCCGGCTGATCTTTACCTGCTGCCATCCGGTAATCCCGGTTGAAGCACAGGTCGCGATGGCGCTCAGGGAGGTCTGCGGATTGACCACGGAGGAAATCGCCCGCGCCTTCCTAGTCTCGACGCCGACCATCGCCCAGCGCATCGTCAGGGCCAAGAACCGCATCCGCACAGCCGGCGTTCCCTACGAGGTGCCGGACGAGGCAGAGCTGCCCGAGCGGCTGCAACAGGTATTGCAGGTGATTTACTTGGTCTTCAACGAGGGATATTCGGCCTCGTCGGGTCCCGCCGTAGTGCGCACCGATCTATCGGCGGAGGCCATTCGCCTCGGCCGGCTGCTGACCGGCTTGCTGCCGCATCGGGAGGCGATTGGGCTCCTGGCACTGATGCTTCTGCAGGATTCGCGGCGCCTGGCCCGCATCGATGCTTCTGGCGATCTGATACTGCTTGGCGATCAGGACCGGACCCGTTGGGATCGCGAGGAGATTGTCGAAGGCCTTGCACTGGTCGATTCGATCGATGCAAGCGAGACGGGCGGACGCTTCGCATTGCAGGCGGCCATTGCCGCCGAGCACGGATGCGCCGAACAGGCAGAAGCGACGAACTGGCAGCGCATCGCCTCGTTGTACGATCGGCTTCTCGACGTGCAGCCTTCCCCCATCGTCGAGCTCAACCGGGCCGTTGCCATCTCCATGTGCTATGGGCCGCTCGTCGGCCTTTCGGCGGTCGACACCGTTTTGAAGCGGAGCCAGCTTGCGGAATACCACCTGGCACATGCAGCCCGCGCCGATTTTCTCCGCCAGCTCCATCGCGTCGACGAGGCGCGGCAGGCTTACGAAACGGCGCTTGCGCTATGTCAGCAAGCGCCGGAACAGGCATTCTTGCGCAAGAGGCTCACGGAGCTGAGCCACAGTTAGCTTTGCCCTGGATCACGTGCGCCTTTCGAGATCAACAAGCCGAGTGCTGTGCCGATCAGGGCCGAGACGACAATCAGGAGGTGGCCATTGACGCTTGCTTGCGCAAGCGTGATCAAGGCGGCCTTGCCGTCCGATGCACCGAAGGCAAGCGCGCCGGCGGTGATCCCCGCCGGGTAGGTGCCGACGCCACCGGGCGCGTGCACCGGCAGCACCGAGGAGAGTTCGCCGCCGAGCGCGCCGCCGAAGCTTGCGACCAGCGGAGCAACGTTCATCAGACCGAGCGCCCAGGCGAGAACCAGCACCTTTACTAGCCAGTTGACGACGGTGGCGAACCACGCGCGGGCAAATGCGCCGGCATTGGCGGGCATGCCGCGCTCGATCTCGTGCACCAGCGACTGCGCCCTCTTCGGCAACGCCCGCGCCGCAAACCGGATCAGCGCGCGGCGCGCGGCAAAGGCGCCGACGGGCAGCAGCAGGAACAACAGCCAGAAGGCCCAGGCAATGAGGCGATAGGGAGAGGCGATCGCAAGGCCGATGCCGGCGGCGGCGAGCAAGGCGTGCAGATCAAGGAGGCGCATCACGAAAAGGGCGGATGTGCCGCGCGCCAGCGGAATGCCGAATTCCGTGCGCATCAACAGCGGAAAACTGGTCTCGCCGGTGCGGAACGGCATCATGATGTTGAGCAGATTGTGGATTTGGGTCACCCGAAAAAGGGTGGCGAAACGCGCCGACGTCTCGTGGGGGAAGTAGTCGTAGATGCGCCACGCACGCAGGAAATATGTGCCCGTCAGCAGGGCCAGCGCGATGACGATGGGCCAGATACCCACTTCGGCCCATTGTGCAAGGATCGTCGGCCAGCCCCAGAACCATTGAATGAAGACCGCGTAGGCGACGACCACAGCAAGCGTCAGCACCATCATGCGGTTGCGAATAAACCAGGTGTCGCAGCTGGCAACCGTCGGAGTCTTCATGTAGTTAAGCATCCACTATGAGTTTTGGCTGAAGATTGGACATGCGCTCGTTTCGTCCGACCGATCACAGGGGCCTTTTAGGAGAGTTAAGAGTTGCAGACAACGATAGAGTCAATTCGCCCGCTGACCGAAACGGCAAGCGCGATCGAACTTTCGCTCGTTGTGCCAATTTTCAACGAGGAGGAGAGCGTCGGCCCGCTGGTCGAACGCATTTCTTCGGCCATGGCCGGCTTCATCAAGCCCTGGGAGCTTATCCTCATAGACGACGGCAGCACGGACGCGACACTGGTGAACGCCCGTCAATATCTCCGGCAGGACGGTCTGGTGCTTCGCATCATCGAGCTTCAGAGAAACTTCGGCCAGACCGCCGCAATGCAAGCCGGGATAGACGCGGCAGGCGGCCGGCTGATTGCCACCATGGATGGCGACCTGCAAAACGATCCGAAGGATATTCCAGCAATGGTCGCCGAATTGGAACGGCGCGATCTCGACCTGCTCGTAGGCTGGCGGAAGGACCGGCAGGATGGCCTGCTGCTGCGCAAGATTCCATCCTGGTGCGCAAATTCGCTTATCGGCCGCATGACAGGCGTCAAGCTCCACGACTATGGCTGCAGCCTGAAGATCTACCGGGCGTCCATCATCAAGCAGGTCAAGCTGATGGGTGAAATGCACCGCTTCATCCCCGCCTGGGTGGCCGGAGTCGTGCCAAGCTCGCGCATCGGCGAAATCGTCGTGACGCACCACGCCCGCCTGCATGGCACCTCGAAATATGGGATATCACGGACATTCCGCGTCATCCTCGATTTGCTCTCGGTGATGTTCTTCATGCGCTATAGGGCGCGGCCGGGCCATTTCTTCGGCTCGCTCGGACTCGGACTCGGCTCGCTGGCGATGCTGATCCTGATCTACCTCTTCTTCGACAAATTCGTCATGGGAAATGACATCGGCACGAGGCCGATGCTGATGGTCGGGGTCGTGCTGCTGCTTTCCTCCGTGCAGCTGATCACCACCGGCATCCTCGCAGAAATGATCGCGCGGACCTATTATCGCGACGACGCATCTCCAAACTATGTAGTGCGCCACATCTTCGGCGGAGAGGATGAGGATGCATAAGCTTCTGATCCGCAAGCCGGATTCAGTCGTTCTACTCGTCGCCGCCTACTTCATAGTCGAATTCCTGGTGCGACTGGCGATCCCGCACAGCTTGCGTTACGACGAATCCCAGCAGGTCTTCTTCTCCCAGTGGCTGGAACTTGGATATGACTCACAGCCGCCGCTCTATAACTGGTTTCAGACCCTGACGATCTCAACCTTCGGGCTTTCGCTTGCGGCTGTCGCGATCGTCAAGAACCTGATGCTGTTCCTGGTCTATGCGAGTTACTACTGGCTGGCGCGGCAAGTTCTCAACGACAAGGTTTTCGCCGTCATCGCGACGTTGTCGCTTCTGACCATCCCCCAGCTTTTCTGGGAGGCGCAACGGGACCTGACGCATAGCGTTGCCCAACTCCTGACGATCAATCTCTTCCTTTGCTGCGCCGTCCGCACGCTGAAATCACCTAGCACCGCATCCTATCTGCTGACCGGAATTGCGCTTGGCCTCGGCCTGCTGTCGAAATATAATTTCGTACTGCTGCCGGCGGCGACCATCGTTGCCGTCTGGTTTCATCCTGAAGGCCGTGCACGGCTTTTCGACAAGCGCTTCCTGCTGACGGTCGTTGTCGCGTTGCTGATCTTTCTGCCGCATGGGCTTTGGCTCGCCCATCACTTCGCGGTCGCCTCGGGCCGAACGCTCGGGATCATGGAGCAGAATGCGCCCGAAAGCGAATTGGCACGGCTGATCAGGGGACCGTTGGTGTTCCTGAAGCTGATCGCGATCATTTCGGCACCGACAGTGCTCGTCTTTGCGATTGTCTTTGGCAAGGAATTTTTCCGAAGCCTGCGGGCGTCCAGTCAATGGACGCGCTTCTTTGAAACCATCTTCATCGTCGTTGCGGCCCTGGTGCTTGTGCTGATCCTCGCCATTGGCATGACGGCGCTGCGTGACCGCTGGCTGCTGCCCTTCCTGTTTCTCGTGCCGATCTATCTCTGCCTGAAGATGGAAGCCGCAGGCGTGCGCAGCGAAGATTTCGCCAGACGCTTCCTCTATATTCCGCTGGCGATGATGCTTCTGATACCGGCGATCCTTTTCAGCCGCGTCACCTTTCCGATCCTGCTCGGTGGCTACTACGAGGCCTACCACGTCCCTTATGCCAGCTTCGTCAACCAGATCGTCACCGCCGAAGGCAAACGGCCGGGGCTGGTGGTGACCGACGACTGGCCGCCAGCTGGAAACCTTCGGATGCAGCTACCCGATGTGCCCGTGATGTCGATGTTTTTCGGTCATTTGAGCCTGCCCTATAGCTGGTCGAGCGAACGGCCCATTCTTGTCGTCTGGTTGCCGAAAAGGACCGGAGAAGCCCTGCCCTCGATGCTTGGTGACTGGCTGCGCGACAATCTCGGTCCGCAATATGCGGCACCTGACATTAAGAAAACCGACGTCGGCTATCTCAGGGGCAAGGATGGCGATGCCTACAGCTTCGCCTATTCATGGATATATCCGAAATAGGCACCCCGCACTGCCCGTTACGGTTTCATTTCGCTCCACACCGCATCAAGCGCTTCGCTCGTGATGCGAACCATCGTGTCGACCTCTTCGTAGCTGATGATCAGGGGCGGCGAGGCGAGCATGCGGTCGGCGGTGGCGCGGAGCACGAGGCCGTTTGCGAGCGCATGATTTCGAACCGCCGAGCCGACGGCATCGGGCTTTTCAAATCGGCGCCGGGTCGTCTTGTCGGCGGCCAGCTGCAGCGCGCCCATCAAGCCGACGCTTACCGCTTCGCCTACCATATCGTGATCGGCAAGGCTGCCCCAGGCGGCCGCGAAATAGGGGCCGATTTCGTTATGCACCCGTGTCACCAGCCGCTCCTCCTCGATGATCCGCAGATTTTCGAGCGCCGCGGCAGCGCAGACGGGATGGCCGGAGTAGGTAAATCCGTGGTTGAATTCGCCGACCTCGTTGATGAGCACATCGGCGATGCGGTCGCTGACGAGAACGCCGCCGATCGGCAAGTAGCCCGACGAAAGTCCCTTGGCAATCGGCGCCAGGTCCGGCTCGACGCCGAAATGTTGATAGCCGAACCATGAGCCAAGGCGGCCGAAACCGCAGATGACCTCGTCCGACACCAGCAGGATGTTGCGCGCCTTGCAAATCCGGGCGATCTCAGGCCAATAGGGCGCGGGCGGAACGATGACACCACCGGCGCCCTGGATCGGCTCGGCGACGAAGGCGGCGACGTTTTCCTCGCCAAGTTCCTTAATCTTCTCTTCCAACTCGCGGGCCACCTTGAGGCCGAACTCGTCCGGAGACAGGTTGCCCCCTTCGGCATACCAATAGGGCTCGCCGATGTGGACGATGCCTGGTATCGGCAGATCACCCTGCTCGTGCATGTATTTCATGCCGCCCATGCTGGCGCCGGCGAGGGTGGAGCCGTGATAGCCATTCTTGCGGGCAATCACGATTTTCTTCGATGGCTGGCCTATCGCGCTCCAATAGACACGCGCCATACGCAACCATGTGTCGTTGGCCTCAGAGCCGGAATTGGTGAAGAAGATGTGGTTGAGGTTCGGCCCTGCATGACTGCACACCTTCTGCGCAAGCAGCGTCGCCGGTGTCGTCGTCGTGCCGAAAAAAGTGTTGTAGTACGGCAGTTCGTTCATCTGCCGCGCCACGGCCTCGGCCATCTCCGTCCTGCCATAGCCGATATTGACGCACCAGAGACCGGCGAAACCGTCGAGATATTTCCGGCCGTGATCGTCGAAAATGTAGACGCCTTCGCCACGCTGGATGACCCGCGCTCCCTCGGCGTTGAGCTTGTTCATATTCGCGAATGGATGCAGGTGGTGGGCAGCGTCAATTGCTGCGAGATTGGACAGGTTGGATGCGTCGGGCATTGGTGGCAATATTCCTTGGTCAGACGGCGGCAGTCTCGACAACCCCGTTCGCAGCGACATCGCGCGCGGCACTCTTTTGTACCATCACCTTTAGCTCGCCGGAGTGTAGTTTCAGGAAGACATCCTTGGATAGTGGCATCAATTCGCCGTCGATGACACAGTTCGCCTTTGGTCCTTTGTTGGGAAAATGCAGATGAAGCTCCTGGGCGTGCATCACCATGACGTCGGCATTCTCGCGAAAGCGTCCGCGAAACATGTCGAAGGCCAGCCGGACGATGCCGAGAGGCTTCATTGGCTTTGCCACATAAAAGCCAAGCGTGCCCGTCGTCAGGTCTTCGGCATAGAAGAGTGCGGTCCCGCTGAAAGGGTTGTTTGAGACCGATATCGCCGAAACGCAGCGCCGCTCGCGCTTGCCGTCCAACTCGAACTGGACATCGAATTCCGGTGGGTTGAACAGCACACCCAAGGCTGCGCGCGTGCTCGCCGACATTTTACCGATACGGGAGCGGTAGGTGTAGGAATTGCGATAGCGCACCAGGCGTGCATGCATGCCGGCGGAAAACAGATGAACGAACGGTCGGTCATTGGCGGTGGCGATGTCGACGGCTTCGACCTCGCCGTTCGCAATCACCTCCAAAGCCTGCCAGATGTCGAGCGGCAACCGCAGGGACCGGGCAAAGAGGTTCATCGTGCCGGCCGGGATGACGCCAAGCGGTATGCCGTTTCTCCAGGCAACCGAGGCAGCGGCCGATATGGTGCCGTCGCCGCCGCCGGCAACAATGCCGTCGATGTCGTCACGCCGGGCGGCTCGCTCCATCGCCGGGACGATCTCGCGGCCTGAAACGACCATGGCCTGAAACTCGTGCCCCGCCTCGCGGAATACCTCCTCGGCGCGCTGCTGGTAAGCGGCCATGTCGGTAGTTCGGAACGTGCCGCCGTCACGATTGAAAAAGCCAATAAGCCTCATAGAGGACCCCACCTTCCTCATTTCGATAACTTGTTCGGCAGTTTCCTCGCCTCCCCACAAGCATCGGGAAAGGATGGGTCAATCCAGCAGCTATTTCAAGGCGACCCTCGATTTTCGATGATTGTTGCTTTCGCGACCTATGCAGGAAGCGTGATGCTGCACTGCAAAATGCGCACGCGACAGCTGTCGCCTATTGACTGATAAATTGCATATTCGGCGCCTCGCGCCTTCCCCGCCATTTCCCCGGATATGTGTCCGATGTAGGCGTCCTGGCAAAGCCGGTTGCTGCTTCGAACCGCCCGCACCATGCCCGCTGCCAAGGAGCTCTCGTGAGCGATATCGCTATCGACGTCCTCGACCAGGAGACCGTTGCCCAAGCCCCGACCCGCGGCGCAATTGCACTCGTCACATTGGCGCTTGCAGTCGGCAGCTTTGGCATCGGAACGGGCGAATTCGTGATCATGGGATTGCTGCCCGATGTCGCCAGGACCTTCGACGTTTCGACGCCTGAGGCGGGCCATGTCATCAGCGCCTATGCGCTCGGTGTCGTCGTCGGTGCGCCCGTCATCGCCGTGCTCGCGGCCAAGATGGCGCGGCGCACATTGCTGCTTTTGATGATGACGATCTTCACGCTCGGCAATGTCATGAGCGCGATGGCGCCGACTTTCGAAAGCTTCACGGCGCTGCGCTTCATCACCGGCCTGCCGCATGGCGCCTTCTTCGGCGTGGCTGCACTCGTTGCTGCGTCGATGGTGCCGATGAACCGGCGTGTGCGCGCGGTCGGCCAGGTGATGCTGGGACTGACGATTGCCACCCTCGTCGGTACGCCGATCGCAACATTGCTCGGCCAGCTGCTGGATTGGCGCGCGGCCTTCATGATGGTCGGCGCCGTCGGGGCGCTAACAGTGGTGCTGATCGCGATGTTTCTACCGAAGGACAAGGTGTCCGAAGGTGCCGGCATCATGCGTGAGCTCGGTGCTTTGAAGCGCATACAGGTCTGGCTGACGCTTGCCATTGCCGCTGTCGGCTTCGGCGGCATGTTCTCGATCTTCACCTATATCGCCTCGACGACCACCGATGTCGCCGGCATGTCGACGGCGATGATCCCCGTTGTCCTGGCCCTGTTCGGGATCGGTATGAATGTCGGCAACGTGGTCGGCTCCCGGCTTGCCGATATCTCGCTCACCGGCACCATCGGCGGCATGCTGGCGTTCAATGTGGTAATCATGACGGTCTTCTCGCTGACGGCGACAAACCCTGTCATGCTGTGCATCTGCGTCTTCCTGATCGGCTGCGGTTTTGCAGCCTGCCCTGCGGTCCAGACGAGGCTGATGGACGTGGCGGCCGACGCGCAGACCTTGGCTGCCGCTTCCAACCATTCCGCCTTCAATGTTGCCAACGCGCTCGGCGCCTGGCTCGGCGGCCTTGCCATCGCCTGGGGCTATACGGCCGGATCGACCGGTTATGTCGGCGCCGTGCTTTCCGCTGGCGGCCTTGTTGTCTTTGCGATTTCGATGATGCTGGAGCGCCGCGGCCGGATCACGATCTAGAAGGCTAAACCATTTCCACTGCTGCGGCGGCCGAACCGACCACCATCTTGCCCGAGTGGCAAAACACATTGTCTTCGCCCCACTCCGCAAGAGCGCGGATGACCGGCTCGAGCGTCGCTCCGAGTGGCGTCAGCGCATAGTCTACCCGCGGCGGGACGACGGCAAAAACGGTCCGGGAAACGAGGCCGCAGGTCTCGAGCTCGCGAAGTTGCTTCGTCAACATGCGCTGGGTCACTGCCGGCAGCCGGCGCCGCAACTCGTTGAAGCGTAACGTTCCGGCCATGAGGTGGAACAGGATGACGCCCTTCCATTTCCCATCCAGAAAACTCAGCGTGGCCTCAACCGGGCAGCCAGGAAAATTCTTGGTGAGCTTGGCGCGAGGCAGCGACATGGATGGTATCCTTTTCGGTACTATATACAAAAAATGTGCGTTCTTGCGTTCCGGACAGGTAATGCGCATCTAGCCTCTGTGCAACAACATCGGAGCTTCCCATGCGTGCAGTCGCCTACAAGAACCCTCAGCCGATCTCGGCCGACACCTCGCTGATCGACATCGAGTTGCCCACCCCGGTTGCCTCCGGCCGCGACCTCCTGGTCGAGGTCAAGGCCGTTTCCGTCAATCCGGTGGACACCAAGGTGCGCGCTGGCGTCGCGCCGGAACCGGGGCAATTCAAGATTATCGGCTGGGATGCGGCCGGGATCGTCAAGGCTGTCGGCGCCGATGTCTCGATGTTCAAGCCCGGCGACGAAGTCTATTATGCCGGCGCCATCAATCGAGACGGTTCAAATGCGGAATTCCAGCTCGTCGATGAACGCATCGTCGGCGCCAAGCCGAAGAGCCTCGATTTCGCCGCAGCAGCAGCGTTGCCGCTGACCTCGATCACAGCCTATGAGGTGCTGTTCGACCGGCTGCGGGTTCAGCAACCGGTTGCCGGCGTTGCCAATGCCATCCTCGTCATCGGCGGTGCCGGCGGCGTCGGATCGATCGCCATCCAGCTTGCCCGCGCCTTGACCGACCTCACTGTCATCGCCACCGCCTCGCGGCCGGAGACGAGTGAATGGGTCAGGCAACTCGGTGCCCATCACGTCGTCGACCATTCAAAGCCGCTTGCCGCGCAGGTCCAGGCGCTTGGCCTTGGAGCGCCAGCCTTCATATTTTCGACGACCAACACGTCGGATCATATCGCCGACATCGCGGAAATCATCGCGCCGCAAGGTCGCTTCGCATTGATCGACGACCCGAAGACGCTCGACGTAAAGCCGTTCAAGCGCAAGTCAGTATCAACCCATTGGGAGCTGATGTTTACACGGCCGCTCTTCGAAACTGCCGACATGATCGAACAGCGCAAGCTCCTGAGCAAGGTGGCGGAGCTTGTCGATGCCGGCAAGATCCGCACGACGCTGACAGAGACCGTCGGCGCGATCAACGCTGCCAATCTCAAGAAGGCGCATGCGCTCGTCGAAAGCGGGAAGATGAAGGGCAAGGTCGTTCTGTCAGGTTTCTGATTGCGAGAATGGCCGGGTGGAACGCTCTCCCGGCCATCTGCCCATCGCCGACAAATCCAGATCTGGCGGGTCATATACTCCGTTAGCCACCGAACGGAATAAGACCTGCGGCATTGTGGCATTAACCCTATATGCCACTTGACTTTTTCGCGCTTTGGAGCGATCTGTCGCGATGTGAAAGCAACGCGCTTCCATGCCGATCAACCGGAGTCATCTTACGATGCCTAGCGACAGTAGTAGTCGATTGCCTTTGCCGTCAGCGGCGTTCGTGCAGTAACCGATTCCTGTCGGCTCGCCACGATCCCCGCGACGGCGGATCGACGGAAAGGCGAGCAAATGTACATCAACAGCTTACCCATGCGGGCTGGCCATGCTGCCCTCAATCTCATCAACGAGGGCCGCGGAATAACCACCGCCGAGCGGGTCGAACGCCTGAACGCGCTCGATATCGAAGAGGCCGCACCCGCTATTGCCGCGCTTCCGCTTCAGAAGGCCGTGCATGTTCTCAGCCGGCCTGAGCTGCACAATGCAGCGGCCATCCTTGCCCGAATCCCACCCGAGCATGCCGCAAAGCTGCTGAATGCCACCGCCAACGACCGGGTCGCCGACATTTTCCTCGAGATGGATGATGATGTCAGGGAGCATCTGGTCGGGCTGCTCGACAACGCCACCCGCCTCGCCATCCAGCACCTCATGGGCTATCCGCCACGGACGGCGGGCGGCATCATGACAACCGAATTCGTCAGCGTGCCGGACACCTGGACGGTCGCACAGACGCTCGACCACGTTCGCCAGGTCGAGCGCTCGCGCGAAACGGTCTACGCCATCTACGTGCTCGACAGCGTGACGCATGCGCTGACCCATGTCGTGACCCTGCGACGGCTGATCAATGGGGCGAACGACGCATCCATCCTGTCGGTGGCGCAACTCGGCGAGCCGGTGACGGCGCGTCCGCTGATGAAGCAGGAGGATGTCGCAAGGCTTATCCGCAAGCACAATCTGCTGGCTTTGCCCGTCGTCCAGGATGACGGGCGGATGCTTGGCATCGTCACGGTCGACGACGTCATCGACACGATGATTGCGGATACGACGGAAGACGCCCAGAAATTCGGCGGCATGGAAGCCCTCGGCAAGCCCTATATGCTGATCGGTTTTGGCGGCATGATCCGCAAGCGCGCCGGGTGGCTGGCCGCACTTTTCCTCGGTGAAATGCTGACGGCGAGCGCCATGCAGCACTTCGAGGGAGAGCTTGAAAAGGCTGTCGTGCTGACGCTGTTCATTCCGCTGATCATGAGCTCGGGCGGCAATTCCGGCTCCCAGGCGACGTCGCTGATCATCCGGGCGCTGGCGCTCGGCGAACTGAAGCTTTCCGACTGGTGGCGGGTGCTGTTGCGCGAACTGCCGACCGGTATCGTGCTTGGCGCAATCCTCGGCATGGTTGGCTTTGCCCGCGTCGTGCTCTGGCAGACCATTGGCCTTTACGACTATGGTCCGCATTGGCAACTCGTTGGGCTGACCGTTTTTGCCGCGCTGATCGGCATCGTCACCTTCGGCTCCATGGCCGGCTCGATGCTGCCGTTCATATTGCAAAAGCTGCGCCTCGATCCGGCCAGCGCCTCGGCCCCCTTTGTCGCGACGCTCGTCGATGTGACCGGACTGGTGATCTATTTCAGCGTTGCGCTCGCCATTCTCAGCGGCACGCTTCTTTGATCGCATAGAGAAATCGAACTTTGGAAGGGGCCGGAAACGGCCCCTTTCGAATACAGCCTCACTTCGGCTCCGGCAATTTCAGCCTTCCACCCGTTTTCATCGTACGAATTGCGAAATTCGAGCGGATATCGGTTACCTCGGGCAATGTCAGCAGGGTCTCCGTCAACAGCCGCTCGTAGGCGGACAGATCCTCCACTACCACCTCCGCCAGGAAGTCGGCTGTTCCCGAAATCAGGAAGCAAGATACGATCTCCGGGATCGCCAGAAGCGCCTTCTGCTGCGCCTCCGAATTTTCGCGGCTGTGGTGCCCGACCTTCAACTCCACGAAGACGGTGAGGCCGAGCCCCACCTCCTTGCGATCGATGTCGGCGCGATAGCCGCGCAGGACGCCTGACTTTTCCAGGTTGCGGATGCGACGCAGGCAGGGAGACGGCGAGAGGTTCACCTTCTCGGCGATCTCGACATTGGTGGCGCGGGCATCCTCCTGCAGGCATCTCAGAATGGCGATATCGAATTTATCAAGATTTGGCATATCGACGATCTTCTTCGATAAAAATTGGCGGAATATTGCTCATATCATGGTTTCAGCGCCACATATAGCAAGGACATGCCCCTGACTTCAGCGGTATCCTTCTTTTCGAACGGACATTGGTCCGCGGGATCAGGAAAGGACACTGCCATGACCGCCTTGACCTTCTCATCAGTCAAACAACCATCGGCAGCCTTCGGCTATGCCGGCGCTGTCGTCACCGTATTGATCTGGGCCAATTGGATCCTCGCGACCCGCCACACTGCGGAGACTGAGATGAGCACGATCGATCTCGGCCTGATACGCTATGGCATCCCGGCACTTGTGCTGTCGCCCGTCTGGCTGAAAGCGGGCCTTCTGCCGAAGGGCGTGCCGCTTAAGCTTGTGGCGCTGATGGTTTGCGGCGCGGGCGCCTTGTTCTTCCAGCTCACCACATTTGCGATCCACTCGATCCCGGCAGCCTCCGCCGGTATCCTGCTCGGCGGATCGATGCCGCTTGCCGCTGCCCTGATCGGCATCACGCTTTTCCGCGAGCGGCCGGATGCTATGCGCCTTCTTGGTCTTGCCGGTATCGTTGCCGGGGTGGCGATCCTGCTGGTTCGCAGTCTGTCAGGCAGCGATGTCTCCTGGATGAGTTTCGCACTGCTGCCGATGGGCGCCATTCTCTGGGCAAGCTACACCCACGCCTTCCGCCGCTCCGGCCTGAGCGCGATTCAGGCAAGCGCCCTGATCGCCATCTGGTCGTTTCTCATCCACCTCGCGCTGGCCGCAATCTTCGGAAGTTCGCTTGCAAGCATCCCGCTTCCGGAAATCGGACTGCAAGTCGTAAGCCAGGGCATCCTCTCCGGCCTTGCCGCCACCGTCGCCTACGGCATCGCCGTGCAAGCACTCGGCGGCAGCCAAGCAGCAGCTTTCACGGCGATCACGCCGGTTCTTGCCACACTCGGCGGCGGCGCGCTGCTGGGAGAAACGATCGGGATTGCCGAAATCGCCGCAGCAGTCATCACCGGCATGGGGGTCGCGCTGTCGACTGGGGTGATGTCGCGGAAAAGATGATTTCTTAGCGAATACAAATGGCGCGGCAGGGGTTGAACGAGGCAACCTCTGCCGCTCACCCTTTTTCAACCTCACATATTCGGATAAACCGGCCCCTCGCCGCCCTGTGGCGGCACCCAATTGATGTTCTGGTTGGGGTCCTTGATGTCGCAGGTCTTGCAGTGGACGCAGTTCTGGGCGTTGATGACGAAGGTCTCCTCGCCGTTCTTCTCGACCCATTCATAGACGCCGGCCGGACAGTAGCGGGTCGACGGGCCGGCATAGATGTCGTGCTCGGAAGACTTCTGCAGCGCCATGTCCTTGACCTGAAGATGAACCGGCTCGTTTTCCTCGTGGTTGGTGTTTGACAGGAACACCGAGGAGAGACGATCGAAGGTCAAGACGCCGTCCGGGCGGGGATAATCGATGCGTCTGTGCATCGATGCCGGCTCCAGCGAGGCGGCGTCGGTCTTGCCGTGCCTTAGCGTGCCAAAGAAAGAAAATCCGAGCAGCGTGTTGGTCCACATGTCGAGCCCGCCGAGCGCCACGCCGATCGCCGTGCCGAACTTCGACCAGAGCGGCTTGACGTTGCGCACGCGCTTCAGATCCTTGCCGATATCGGTGGCGCGCCATTCGTTCTCGATTTCGACGACCTCGTCATTGGCTCGACCGGCAGCGATCGCCGCGGCGATCTTGTCGGCGGCGAGCATTCCCGACAGTACGGCGTTGTGCGAACCC